>NZ_JAMYSY010000082.1:0-16665 GCF_040322175.1 Mesorhizobium sp. M0185
CGTTGCAGGCAGGGCGCCGTCCACATATGGATCCCAGGGTCTGCGCCGCGTCGCTTCGCTCCTTGCTCCGCCCTGGGATGACGAAGCGAGAGGTGTTTCGGCTAGTCTCGAAGGTTTGCAATTTGCCATGCGCTTGTTATCTGCCAGGACGAAATTGTTGATCCAGGCCGGATTTTTGCGCGCGCCTCCGGCCGAACTGCGCTAAAGGCTCTCTTGGCCGGACCAGCGCCCATCGTGGAAGTGC
This sequence comes from Mesorhizobium sp. M0185, assembly GCF_040322175.1. NCBI lineage: Bacteria > Pseudomonadati > Pseudomonadota > Alphaproteobacteria > Hyphomicrobiales > Phyllobacteriaceae > Mesorhizobium > Mesorhizobium sp. M0185. The sequence goes on from NZ_JAMYSY010000082.1 coordinate 245, forward strand.
CCCGCCGGCCGACATCGCCGCCACGGGGCCTTATTCCATGACCACAGAATCCCAAGTACCATCCGACCAGCGCTATGCCGCCTTTCGCCACCGGCCGTTCCTGAGCTACTGGGCGGCGCGCTTCCTCTCGACATTCTCCACCCAGATCGTGTCGGTCGCCGTCGGCTGGCAGATCTACGATCTCACCCGCGACCCGTTCGACCTCGGCCTTGTCGGCATCGTCCAGTTCCTGCCTTCGCTGCTGCTGGTGCTGGTCACCGGCGACGTTGCCGATCGTTTCGGGCGCCGGCTGATCATGGCGCTGGCGGTGCTGGTCGAGACGGGCTGCGCCTTGGCCCTCCTGCTGCTGACGCTACGCGGCCTCTCCGGGCCGATGCCGGTCTTCATCGTGCTCGCCATGTTCGGCATCGCGCGCGCCTTCTTCGGGCCGGCCTCCTCATCGCTGTTCGCCAATCTGGTGCCGCCCGAGGATTTCGCCAACGCCATCGCCTGGAACTCGTCCGCCTGGCAGACGGCAACCATCGTCGGGCCGGTCGCCGGCGGCCTGCTCTACGGGCTTTCAGCCGAAGCCGCCTACACCACCGCCGCCGTGCTGATGCTGGTTGCCGCCGTGCTGATCTTCACCATCCCGAAGCCTGCCCAGCGCAGCCGGACCGACAGGCCGACGGTACAGACCCTGTTCGCCGGCTTTGGCTATATCTGGAGCGAAAAGATCGTGCTCGGCGCGATTTCGCTCGATCTGTTTGCGGTGCTGCTGTCCGGCGCCTCGGCGCTGCTGCCGGTCTACGCGCGCGATATCCTCGAACTCGGCCCATGGGGGCTCGGCCTGTTGCGCTCGGCGCCCGGCGTCGGCGCCATCTGCGTCGCCATCTGGCTGGCCGGACACCCGATCCGCAACCATGCCGGCCTTGTCATGCTCGGCTTCGTCGCGCTGTTCGGCGCGTTCACGGTTCTGTTCGGCCTCTCGACCATCACCTGGCTGTCGATTGCGGCCCTTGCGCTGCTCGGCGCCACCGACATGTTCAGCGTCAATATCCGCGAGACGCTGATCCAGCTGTGGACGCCGGACGCCGTTCGCGGCCGCGTCAACGCCGTCAACCAGGTGTTTGTCGGCGCTTCCAATGAGCTCGGCGAATTCCGCGCCGGTACCATGGCGGCGTTGATCGGCACCGTTCCGGCCGTGGTGGTCGGGGGTGTCGGGGCGATCGCTGTTGCCGGCCTATGGGCGGTGCTGTTCCCGCAGCTGCGCAAGGTGCGTCATCTCAGGGGGCGAAACTGATTACCGCAGCGCCGGCTTGCCGAAGATCATCGGCAGGAACTCGCCGAGCCAGCGCTTGAGGTGCATGTCCCAGATAAGCCGGCCGCCGAGATGGTCGCGGCCGGGCTGCGCGCCGGGCAGTTCGAAGCGGTGCGCGCCGCGCACCACCCAGCGCTGCATCATCGCCCGGGTCAATTCGCCATGGAACTGAATGCCCCAGGCATTGTCGCCATAGCGGAAGGCCTGGTTGGGATAGGTTTCGGCCGTCGCCAAAAGCGTCGCGTCCTTCGGCAGCGAAAACCCTTCGCGATGGAACTGATAGACCATCTCCGGCCAATGAATCAGCCCGCTGCCCGCTTCGGTCGCCTTCAGCGGATACCAGCCGATTTCGACGAGGCCCTCGCCATGGCCCTCGACCCTGCCGCCAAGATGCTTGACCAGCATTTGCGCGCCGAGGCAGATGCCAAGCAGCGGCCGGTTCTCGTTGAGCGGAATTTTGAGCCAGTCGGTCTCGCGGCGGACGAACTCGTCGCCGTCATTGGCGCTCATCGGCCCGCCGAACACCACGGCGCCGGCATGGCCATCCAGCGTCTGCGGCAAGGCCTCGCCGAGCGGCGGTCGGCGGATGTCGAGGTCGAAGCCTTCCTCGATAAGCATATGGCCGACCCGTCCGGGGCTCGAATGCTCCTGATGCAGCACGATCAGGATCTTTGGTCTCGGACTTGGCTTGGGCGGCATTGGAAGGCGGGATCCTGTCTATTCGTCGCTTGAGGTTCCGGCAGCACCAGGAGCCGCGGCGGCCGCCTTGAGGCGCGCCTCGACACGGTCGCGGCGTTCGACGCCGATCAGCTCGGCGACCCGCCACACGGTATTGTCCTCGAGCTCGTGCAGCTCGCCATCGGCATAGACGATCTCCCACATCAGGCCGATGAAGGCCTTTCGCGCCTCGGCGTCGAGATGGCGCTTGAGCACGCTGGTGAAAGCGTAGAGGTCGATCGCCTCATTGTCGGCCCGCTCGCCGGCAGCCGCCAACGCGTCGAGTTCGTTGCCGCTGATCGAGTAGCTTTCCGCCAGCACCTTCTTGAACCGTTCCCATTCGGTATCCTGGCGCACCCCGTCGGCGTTCATCACGTGGAAAAGCAGGGCGGACGCGGCAACGCGCGGATCGTCGGCGCTGGGGCTGGCGCCACCACCGGACGGCAGATCCCTTAGAAACGACAAAACGCGTTCGAACATCAAATCATTCCCAATAAGCCCGGGTCCACTCGACCCTGATCAGAACAAACGAAACCGGCGCGTCGATTTATCCGCCGCGTCGTCTGGATCGACGCCGGGGTCGTCGGGCAGCCGCGTCAGCTCCTGCGCCGGCTCGACGGCCTCGGCATCTTCCGGCACTTGGGCAAACGCCGCCGCGGTGATTGGTGTCACATTATCCTCGCCGGCACGGTCGTCCGTCTTCTCCTCGGTCGCTGTGCCCGGTGTCTCCGCCGTGTGCTCGATCGTCCCGGCTCTTTCCTGTACCGGCCTGGCTGGAGCCGCGATGGCCGGCACCGGCGCCTCCGGCGTATCCTCATGACCGTCGATCAACTGCCCGAGCCGCTCCATCGGCGCCCGCCATTCGAATGCATCGAGCCTGCCGGTGATCGGCGATACCGGAGCCCAGCGTTCGGAGACGACGCCGTCGGCGACCCAGGCCGGGTCGCGCGGCGCTCTCACCGCCTTCGACAGCAACTGCCGCACCTTGCCCTGGTCGCCGGTCTCGGCCTCCTCGATATCGGCCAGCAGCAGATAGGCGCCTTCGCGGCGATCCATGCGGATGGCGGCTTCCGCCTCCCGACGGGCGGTTGAAAAATCCTGCGCATCTAGCGCGGCGCGCGCCACGGCCAGCGAGGACTCGGCATGGTTCTTCTTCAGTTCCTGCAGCTTCTTTGCCCGGTTCAGCCGATCGAGCACGGCATCGCCCGGCCTGGCATGAATGTAGAGTTCGGCGATCTCCGGATGCGGCTCGGCCTTCCACGCCGCCTCGAGGATTTTCGAGCCCTTGCGCACGTCGTTCTGCCGAAACAGCAATTTCGCCGCGACGACCGCCGCCGGCGCGAAATCCGGCCGCAGCCGGTTGGCTTCCAGACCCGCCGTCCGGGCGGCATTGGCATCGCTGTCGATCAGCGCCTGCGCCTTGGCGGTCAGCAGCACGACGCGGCGCCGGTTGGCGGCGTCACGCTCGATCTGCCGGGTCGACTTCTGGGCGTCGACCAGTTTCAGCGCGCCATCCCAGTCGCCGCGTTCGGTCAGGTCTTCCAGCGTCGATTCAGCCGCCCAGGCCAGTTGCGGCGCCACCGCCGCGGCACGGCCGGCATAGTGGCGGGCTGCGTTGCGGTCGCCGAGCCGCTCGGCCTCGAGATAAAGCCCGCGCAGGCCGAGCAGCCGCATTTCGGGATCATCGAGCATGGTCTCGAACTTTTCGCGGGCGCCTTCATGGTCGCCTTCGAGCAGCGAGGCCTGCGCGTCGAGCAGCTGGATCAGTGGCTCCTGATCGGAGCGGATCAGCTTTGCCGCTTCCTTGGTCTTCTTGCGGGCGAGCGCGCCGTCACCGGCGCCGGCGGCGATCATCCCGGTCGACAGCGCCTGGTAGCCGCGGTCGCGGCGACGCACGCGGAAATAGCGCGAGATCGTATAGGGGCTGGTCCACAGCGCCTTGACCAGCCACCAGACGATCATCACCGCGGCAACCACGGCAACGACCGCCACCGCCGCGACCATCAGGCTGACCTGGTATTGATAGCCGTTGAAGGTGACGAGCATTTCGCCCGGCCGGTCGGCCAGCCAGGCGAAGCCGAGCCCGAGCGCAAAGACGACGGCAAGGAAGGCGAGGATGCGGATCATTGGGTTCCTCACGCCTTCATTGCGCCGGCGATGAGCGAATCGATCTGCGTCTCGACCTCCATCCGCGCTTTCAGCTTGCCGGCAAAGTCGGCGCCGGCGGCCTTGGCCGCCTCAGGCAGGGTTTCGTATTCGCTGAGCGCCTTGGCGTAGTCGCCCCGGTTGACCGCGACCTCCATGCGGGCGACGGTTTCCGGAACGCCGGTGCCTTCGACGGCGCCGATCGGCCTGACCTTGACCAGCGATTCGGCGCTGGACAGCAGCTTCTGCAGGATGCCGGCATTCTGGTCGATGGGCGTCGCGGCAGCGACCATCGCGTTGGCGGCGCCGTCCGCTTCGGCGGCGATCTCGGAGCGCATCGGGACGCCCTTTTCGGCATAGGTGCGCAACGTCGCGATCTCGGGTGCATCGGGTGAGATCGCGGCAAAGGTTTCGAGCTCGGCGGCGAACGGTGCACCACGGTCGAGCGCTGCCTTGAGCGCCGAAGCGGCAATGGCCAGTGCGATCTTCGGCTGCGAAGCCTGTGCATCGACCTTGCCCGAGATCTGTGAAACCGACTGTTCCAGGGCCGCAAGCCGGCTGTCCTGCGCCTTTGTCGTCTCGCCGGCCGATTTCACCAGCGCATCGAGCGCGGCCAGCCTTTCGTTGAGCGGGCCGAGATCGACCGGCGCCGTACCGCCGGCCTTGCCGAGGGCCGCAACCGCCGTCTCGATCTGCCTTACCTTATCGCCAAGTGCTGCCAGGCCGGCATTGCCGCCGGCACCGCCTTGCTCGACGGCCGACTTCAACGTCGCAACGTCCGCCCTTACCTGATCCAGCGCCGACGACAGCCCGTCCACCTTGGCCGATGCGTCATTGTTGGCGCCGGCCTGTCTGAGGTCCGCGACCTCGCGTTTCAGCGAAACGATCTCACCATTGACCGCGTCGAGCGACACGCCGCCCGACCCCGGCGCACCGAGCAGGCCGGCAAATTGCAGCCCGCCGGCCGCGGCGAGGGCGATGACGCCGCCGATAATACCGGCGGCGATGCCGTTGATGCCGCTTCGCTTCGGCTGCGCTGCCATATGGTCGTCCCTCGTCTCAGCTGTCTTCTCGCCGGAACCTGGGATCCCCGGTTCGTTGGCCCCGGTTCCGCTGGATGCATCTTCGAAACTGTAGTCGGAAACCGTGGAGCGCCCGGCCGGCGCATCCGAACCGGCGGGATAAGGGGTTTCCGCTTCCCTGGCAGAATCGACGCCGGCGTCCGCCGGCTCTTGCGTGCCGGCCGGCGCGGCTGCGTCGGCATGTTCCCATGGCTCGAGATCGGTCTGGTCCGCATGCACCGGCTCTTCAGGTGGCTCCGGCTGCGAGGCGTTCGCCGCTTCCTCGGCCCGCGCCTCGTCGGTCTGCGAGGTCACGGCATCCTGTTCGTCGGCGACTCGCGAGACGGCGCCAGGCTCAAGCTCGATGGTCACCGGCTCACGGCGGCTCTTGGAATGCCGCATCTTCGGCGTCTTGACCATGCTCGGGCTCCGCAAAATTCGCTTCGGGATGGTTTGAAGGGTCTAGCACATCACCAAGCGGTGAAAAGGGGCGGCGTGATGACGCCACGGCTTGGAGTTCAGTTTTGGCAAAACGCCGCAGGGCCGAATCACGTTTCAAGCCAAGGCCCATGCTCGGCAAACAAAAAACCCGCCTCGGCGGGCGGATCGTTGGAGCCAATTAGCACCACAACCAAATTAGTAGCATAGCTGCCGGCACAAAGCAAGAACAAAATGTGCCCGAGGGCAATCGCCTGCGTTTGGCGCCGCCCCTCAAGGACGGCACAGAGCCGCCGCGAATGCCATCAGCGCGGCGCCTGCAAAAGTCCCAGCAGCGCGTCCTCGCTGGGCTCAGGCGCAATCTGGATCTCGGCGACATCGCCCAAGGCCGCGGCGATGCGCCCCGATAATCCGAAAAAGCGCGTTTTTTCAAAAACACCGCGCAGCACCGGCCGGCTAGCCAGGGCCTGCATCGCTTTTGCCGCCTTGGCCGAATAGAGCAGCACCGCCTCGACCGGCCGGGCGGACAGGCGCGCAAGAACGGCCTCGTCGGAGTAGTCCAGGACAACGGTGTCGTAGGTCTCGACGGCGCGGACCTGAACGCCTGACGCCAACAGCCCTTCCTCGAAGCCGGGAAATCGCACCCGCCCGCAGAGATAGACGATCGTCTGCCCCGCGTAACCGCCAGCAAGCGCATCGGCCAGCGCCTCGGCATTGCCCGGGCCTTCGCTGACCGACAGAAACCCGGCAGCGCGGGCGGCTTCCGCCGTCTTCCTGCCGACGGCGTGGCACGGCAAGCCGGCGAGCGCCGCGATGACCTCTTTCGGCGCATGGCGAACGGCATTGGCGCTGGTCACCGCGACCGCCGCGGCGTCAGCGAGCGCGCCGGCATCGACCGGCAGCGCCACGGTTCCGGTCAATGGCAGCAGGATCGGCTGAAAGCCGGCATCCGCAAGCCGGCGCCCCGTGCGCGACGCGCCCGGTTCGGGCCTCGTCACAAGGACGCGGAGCATGTCAGGTCCAGCCATCGAAGAATGTTTCGCCGGCCTTGGCCCGAACGGTCGCCGCGGCTTCCGCGCCAATGCGCGCCGCCTCCTGCGCCGGCCCTTGCAGCCTGACTTCATGCGACTGCGTGCCATCGGGCGAGATGATCAGCCCGGCAAAGGAAACCGTTCCGCCCGATATCGTCGCATGTCCGGCGATCGGCGTGCGGCAGGACCCGTCGAGCGCCGCCAGGAAGGCGCGCTCGCAGGCCAGCGCCTCGCCGGTCGGCCCGTCGTGGATCGCTGCCAGCATCTGTTCCACGTCACGGTCTCCGATGCGGCTTTCGATGCAGATCGCGCCTTGCCCCGGCGCCGGCGGAAAGACCTCGAGCGGCATCAGGTCGGTGACGACGTCTTCGAGCCCGAGCCGCTTCAGCCCGGCATAGGCGAGGATGGTGCCGTCGGCGATGCCGTCGTCGAGCTTGCGCAGCCGCGTCTGCACATTGCCGCGAAACATCACCACTTCGACGTCCGGCCGCATCCGCCGGATCAGCGCCTGGCGCCGCAGCGACGACGAACCGACCCTGGCGCCTTGCGGCAGGCCGGCAATCGTTCGCGCCGCCTTGCCGATGAAGGCATCGCGCGCGTCCTCGCGCGGCAGGAACGCGGACAGTTCCAGCCCCTCGGGCAACAGCGTCGGCATGTCCTTCGACGAATGCACGGCGATGTCGATGCGGCGCGCCAGCAGCGCCTCCTCGATCTCCTTGGTGAACAGGCCCTTGCCGCCGGCTTCCGACAACGGCCGGTCCTGGATGCGGTCGCCGCTGGTCGAGATGACGACCACCTCGAACGCCTCGGCCGGCATGCCGTGCGCCGCCATCAGCCACGCCTGCGTTTCATGCGCCTGCGCCAGCGCCAGCGGGCTGCCGCGTGTTCCGATTTTCAAGGTTGTTTGCATGACGCGCCGTCCGTGATAACCCCCGGCAGGTTTTCGGGTTTTCTCCTATCGGGGAAAGGCCGACAGTACAATCTGTACGATTTTTGGACAGCGACGAATTGATCCGCGTTCTGGGCATCGAGACGAGTTGCGACGAGACCGCCGCCAGCGTGGTGGCGCTGGACGGTCGCAGCACGCCGCAAATCCTGTCGAACATCGTGCTCAGCCAGATCGAGGAGCATGCCGCTTTCGGCGGCGTCGTGCCGGAGATCGCCGCGCGCGCCCATGTCGAGGCGCTCGACGGCATCATCGAGGCAGCGCTCGCCGATTCCGGCGTCGACCTCGCCGATATCGATGCGATTGCCGCCACCGCCGGTCCCGGTCTTGTCGGCGGGCTGATCGTCGGCCTGATGACGGCCAAAGCAATCGCCGCGGCAGCCAAAAAACCGCTGATCGCCATCAACCATCTCGAAGGCCACGCGCTGACGGCCAGATTGACCGACGGGCTCGACTTTCCCTACCTCTTGCTGCTGGTCTCCGGCGGCCATACCCAGATCGTCGCCGTACGCGGCGTCGGCGACTACCAGCGCTGGGCGACGACCATCGATGACGCGCTTGGCGAGGCCTTCGACAAGACGGCCAAGATGCTCGGCCTGCCCTACCCGGGCGGACCGAATGTCGAGAAGGCGGCGGCAATCGGTGACGCGACGCGTTTCGCCTTTCCGCGCCCGATGAAGGGCTCCGTGCAGCCCGATTTTTCCTTCTCCGGCCTCAAGACCGCGGTGCGCCAGGCGGCAACCGCGATCGCCCCGCTGAGCGACCAGGATGTTGCCGATATCTGCGCCTCGTTCCAGGCGGCGGTGGCGGATGCGCTGGGCGACCGTGTTGCGCGGGCGCTGACCCGGTTCCGTCAGCAATTCCCGGACAAGGCCGAGCCTGCATTGGTTGTCGCCGGCGGCGTGGCCGCCAATCGGACTATCAAGGCTACATTGCAGGGCCTGTGCGAGCAGGCCGGATTCAGCTTCGTCGCGCCGCCGCTTAACCTCTGCACCGACAATGCGGCGATGATCGCCTGGGCCGGCATCGAGCGCTTGCGCGCCGGCATATCAGGTGAAAACGCCGCCGATTTCGTGCCGCGCTCGCGCTGGCCGCTGGACAGCGTCTCGGCCCCGATGGTCGGCTCGGGCCGGCGTGGGGCCAAGGCATGACCGGCAGCGAGCACAAGGCGCCAAGCGGCTGGCGCGTCGCCGTGCTCGGCGGCGGCGCCTGGGGCACGGCGCTGGCGCTGGCCACGCTGCGCTCCGGTCATTTCGTCCGCCTCTATGCGCGCGACCCGGAGACCGTCGCGGCGGTCGACCGTGGCGAAAATCCGCGCTATCTGCCGGGCATCGCGCTCGATCCCGGCATCGTGGCGACGAGCGACATCGAGGCGGCGCTCGACGGTGCCGACTGCGTTCTGGCGGTAGCGCCGGCGCAATCGTTGCGGATTATGCTAACGGCCGCGTCCAGCCATATGCCGAAAGGCGTCCCGCTGGTCCTCTGCGCCAAGGGCATCGAGCGCGACACCGGCGCGCTGCTATCGTCCATCACTGAGGAAATACTGCCGGCAAATCCGGTCGCCGCTTTGTCCGGCCCAAGCTTTGCCACCGACGTCGCCAGGGGCCTGCCGACGGCCGTCGTGGTCGCCGCCCGGGACGAGGCTCTGGCCACCGACCTCGCCGCCCGCTTTTCGGCGGAAAATCTGCGCTGTTATTCGAGCGACGACCTGATCGGCGTCGAGATCGGCGGCGCGCTGAAGAACGTCTTTGCCATTGCCGCGGGTGCCGTCACCGGCGCCGGGCTCGGTGCCAGCGCCCAGGCGGCGATGGTGACGCGCGGCTTCGTCGAATTGCGCCGCATCGGCGCCGCCTTTGGCGCCAGGCCGGAGACGCTGATGGGGCTTTCCGGCCTCGGCGACCTGCTGCTCACCTGCTCGTCCGCGCAGTCGCGCAATTTCGCCTATGGGCTGGCGCTGGGGCAAGGCAAGCCGCTTGCCGGCCTGCCTTTGGCCGAAGGCGTGCCGACGGCGGCAATCGCCGCCCGCATCGCCGGCGAGCGCCGGATCGACGCGCCGATCATCGCCGCCGTCGCCGCCATACTGGACGGCACCATAACCATAGACCAGGCTGTGTCGGCGTTGATGACAAGGCCACTCAAGACCGAAACCGACATGTAATCGCGAACGATTGCGGAGATGGAAAGATGCTGTTTGCGTTGATTTGCAAGGACAAGCCAGGAAGCCTGCAGGTGCGGCTCGATACGCGGCCCAAGCACCTTGCCTTCCTGGAAGGGCTGAACGGCGACAAGAAATTGGCCTTCGCCGGCCCGTTCCTCGACGCCGACGGCAAGCCGAACGGCACTCTCGCCGTTGTCGAGGCGCCCGATCTGGCGGCGGCAAAAGCCCTGTCGGCGGCCGATCCCTATACCAAGGCAGGGCTGTTCGAAAGCGTCGAAATCCGGCAGTGGAACTGGAGCTTCAACAAACCTGTGAGTGAATGATCGTTCGTTCGCGCTGCCCCTCATCCGCCTGCCGGCACCTTCTCCCCGTGAAGAACGGGGAGAAGGGAGAAGCTCCAGCGCTGGCGACCCCTCTCCCCGTCCTTACGGGGAGAGGGTAAGGGTGAGGGGCAGCGCCAACGCTGGATAGCGACAAACCGACAACGGCAACGGGACAACTGAGATGAACTACTGGCTGTTCAAATCCGAACCTTCGGTCTTCTCCTTCGAGGACCTCAAGGCCAAGGGCAAGGCCGGCACGCAATGGGACGGCGTGCGCAATTATGCGGCGCGCAACAACATGAAGGCGATGCAGATCGGCGATCTCGGCTTCTTCTACCATTCCAATGACGGGCTGGACATCGTCGGCATCGCCGAAGTCTGCGCTCTGGCCCATCAGGACAGCACCACCGACGATCCCCGCTGGGAGTGCGTCGACATCCGCGCCTTCAAGGCCATGCCGAAGCCGGTGACGCTGGAGCAAGCCAAGGCCAATCAAAAGCTGGCCGACATGGCGCTGGTGCGGCTTGGGCGGCTGTCTGTGCAGCCGGTGACGCCGGCCGAATGGCAAGAGGTTTGCCGCATGGGCGGCCTGACGCCGGCGCCATGACGGCGCTGACGCCGGACAGCGCCAGGAAATTCATCCTCGACAACACGGCGCTGATGGCGCCGCCACATGTGCCGGAGATCCGCCTGCAGCTGGCCGACGAGGCGCACGAACTGTGGCGGCGGACCGAGGACGAGCTGACCGAAATCGGCCTGCCGCCGCCCTTCTGGGCTTTTGCCTGGGCCGGCGGCCAAGGCCTTGCCCGCTACATCCTAGACAATCCGGCGGCGGTGCGCGGCAAGCGCGTGCTGGACTTCGCCTCCGGCTCCGGCCTTGTCGCCATTGCCGCGGTGAAGGCCGGAGCTGCCGAGGTGATCGCCGCCGATATCGACCCGTTCTGCGCGACCGCCATCCGCCTCAATGCCGAGGCAAATGGGACCGAGATAAAATTCCTCATCGGCGACTGCATCGGCAGCGATGCCGGCTGGGACTTGGTGCTGGCCGGCGACGTCTTCTACGACAAAACTTTCGCCGACAGGCTGATGCCATGGTTCGTCGCGCTGAAGGCGCGCGGCGCCGACATTCTCGTCGGCGATCCCGGCCGCTCCTATCTGCCGAGGGCGGGACTGGAGCCGCTTGCCGTCTATCAAGTGGCGGTGACCCGGGCGCTGGAGGACGCCGAGGTCAAGCGCACCACCGTCTGGCGTCTTGCTTGACGGCATCGCCGAACAGGCGTTCCATCGCGCAATCGACCGGAGGGAACCATGGATTTTTCAGCAATCAATTGGCTGGCGGTAATCGTCGCCGCCGTCGTGGCGTGGTTGTTCGGCGGGGCCTGGTACATGGGCTTGAGCAAGCCGTGGCTGAAGGCCGCCAAGCTTGATCCGGCGACGATGAGCAAATCGATGCTGCCCTTCGTCGTCTCCTTCATCGCGGAGCTCGTCATGGCGCTGGTCATGTCGCTGATCATCGGCGCCGTAACCGGCGGCGAGCCGAGCCTGCTTGCCGGGGTGATCTTCGGCTTCGTTCTCTGGCTGGGGTTCGTCGCCACCACGCTTTCGGTCAACCATCGCTACGAAGGTTTCGGCTGGGATCTGACGCTCATCGATGTTGGTCACTGGCTCGGCGTGCTGCTTCTCATCGGCGCGGTGATCGGCTGGTTCGGCGCGGCGGCGGGCTGACCGTCAGGTCGGGGTCCTGGCGATTTCCTCAAGAAGCCAATCGCGAAAGGCGACGATGCGCGGATCATTCGCCGCGGTCTCCGGATAGACCAGGAAATAGGCGAATTCAGGCGCGACCTTGATGCCGAGTTCGAACGGCCGGATCAGCCTGCCTTCCGAAAGATCGTTTGCCACCATGGCGAAATCGGCGAGCGCGACCGCGTTGCCGTCGAGCGCGGCCTGGACGGCATCCGTCGAATTGCCGAACACGATGGTCCGGCTGTCGTCGAAATCGTCGACGCCCGCCGCCGCCATCCACATGCTCCAATTCGGCCAGGTGACGCCCTGGCGCGACCACTCGATATGGGCCAGCGTATGATGGAACAGGTCGCGCGGCTCCTTGAGCGGCGGCCCTGACCGCAGCAAGGCCGGGCTGCAGACGGGGATGATGACGTTTTCGAACAGCCGGTGCGAGCGAAGCCCCGGATATTTGCCGGTGCCGAAACGGATGCCGAGATCGACGTCGTCGCGATCGAAGTCGCGCACCTCGTAACTGATGTCGAAACGCAGCTCGATTGCCGGATGCTGCTTGCGAAAATCGTCGACGCGCCGCATCAGCCACTTCGTCGCGAATTGCGCATCGAGGGTGACCTTCAGCAGCGCCGATCCGCGCGCCGTCTTCTGCGCCCGTGAAACGGCCCGGCCAAGCAGGTCGAGCGCATCGGTCGACGCTTCGAACAGCACCGCGCCCGCCTCGGTAAGCCGGATCGTGCGGCTGGTGCGTGTGAATAGCACGATGCCGAGCTGATCCTCGATTTCCTTGATCTGATGGCTGACCGCTGCCGGCGTCAGGCCGAGCTCGTCGGCGGCGCGGGTGAAATTGAGGTGCCGCGCCGCTGCCTCCAGCGTCCGCAGCGCACGGGTTCCAGGCAGCAGGCGCGCCATCAGTGCCAGACGAGGAGGGTTCGGTCGAGGGTTCGGTCGAGCATTGCAATCCTCAAACAAAACTTGAAGATGCAGAAAAAACTACTCGTTTCCCGTTTTAATTTCAATCCGCCATGCTCTGAGCATCGAAGAAACATCAAACCGGATTTGATGTCCGGAGAAGCGGATTGCACCATGTCTGACATCGCCTTGCGCTCGGTAACCCTCCGCCCGGCCTGGCTGCGCGCCGTGCTTGACTGGCTTCGGCACGCAAAAATCGCGGTCAATCTTCCCTACCAAAATGTCGAGGATCTCTCCGATCGCCAGCTTCGCGACATCGGCGGCGAACGCAAGGACATCGCACGCGCCATGGACCGCGAACTCGGCCGGCTCGGCCTTCTCGACATAGGGTGGCAAAGGAGTAGGGGAGTAGGGGAGTAGGGGAGTAGGGGAGTAGGGGAGTAGGGGAGTAGGGGAGTAGGGGAGTAGGGGAGTAGGGGAGTAGGAAAGCTAAGCGGCGCGCCCGCCCCTGTCTCTACTCTTACTGCCCTATTCCCCTATTCCCCTACTCCCTTATTCCCCTACTCCCTTACCTTACCACCCTTACCACCGTCCGCTCCGACAGCAGCGGCAGCAGCCGTGCCATGGTGCGGGCCGTTACCGCGACGCAGCCTTGCGTCGGCGTGAAGCCGGGGCGCGCCAGGTGGAAGAAGATGGCGCTGCCGCGCCCGCGCCGGCGCGGCACAATGTTCCAGTCCAGCACCAGGCAGGCGTCATAGAGATCGTCGGTGCGCAGCATCCGCTCATGGCTGGCGCCATAGGGGATTTTGACCGGGCGGTTGTAGTTGCGGTCCCCAGGCACTTCGCACCAGCCGAGGTCGCGGCCGATCGGCGTCATCGCCAGCCGCGTCCGGCGGCCGCCGGCAAAACGGTCGCCGCGAAAATATCCCGACAATATCCGCATCGAGGCAAGCGGCGTGGCGCCATCGCCCTCGCGCTTGCCGGCCGAGATGCCGCCATGCCCCAGCGCACATGGAAACACTAGTTTGCCGGCCTGCAGAAAGCCCTGGCTGGGTTGGCCGGGGCGCGCGCGCACGGTGAGCACGGTGAGCCCTTTAGGCAAAATTGCGCCGACTGCATTGCGATCGTGTTTTTTCTTGTATGATCGTGCCACGGAACAAATCACTGTGAACGGCTGTTGTGCCGGTCAGCTTCCGCATAAACAGGCAGCGGTCAACTGAAATCTCTTTTCAAAACAATGGATTGATCCATGACTTCACGCACCATTCTGATCGTCGACGACGATGACGACCTGCGCGGCACCCTTGTCGAGCAATTGTCGCTTTATGAGGAATTCGATGTCCTGCAGGAAGCGACCGCCGCCAAAGGCGTCGCCACGGCGCGTGGCGGGCTCATCGACCTGCTCATCATGGATGTCGGCCTGCCCGACATGGATGGCCGCGAGGCGGTAAAGATATTGCGCAAGGGCGGCTACAAGGCGCCGATCATCATGCTGACCGGCCATGATACCGATTCCGACACCATCCTTGGCCTCGAGGCCGGCGCCAACGACTATGTGACGAAGCCGTTCCGTTTTGCCGTGCTGCTGGCCCGCATCCGCGCGCAGTTGCGCCAGCACGAACAGAGCGAGGACGCCACTTTCTCGGTCGGCCCCTACACGTTCAAGCCCAGCCAGAAGCTTCTGATCGACCCGCGCGGCGCCAAGGTGCGGCTGACCGAAAAGGAAGCCTCGATCATCAAATATCTCTACCGTGCCGACCAGAAGGTGGTGACCCGCGACGTGCTGCTGGAGGAAGTCTGGGGCTACAATTCCGGCGTCACCACGCATACGCTCGAAACTCACGTCTACCGGCTGCGCCAGAAGATCGAGCGCGATCCTTCCAACGCGGAAATTCTCGTGACAGAAAGCGGCGGCTACAAGCTGGTTCCTTAAACATTTCATTATTCAAATAAGCGATCCGGGCGGGGCGCTTTTCGGGTACGGTCCTGAGGCTGGAGGTGGTTTTGGATCGGCCTCGTAGGGGAGGAGTCGGACTGACGGTTCGGGGACATAGCTAGATGGCGCTGGATGACGACATCCGCATCCTGTCCACCGTGGGGCTCTTCGAGGGCTTTACGCAGGAACAACTGCGTCTGCTCGCCTTCGGCGCCGAAACCACCAGGTTGCAAGCCGACCACAAGCTTTACCGCGAGGATGACGCGGCCGATTGCGCCTATATCGTGATCAGCGGCCGCATCGTCCTCTACCGCGAGCACGATGGCGAGCGCATCCCGATCGGCACCGCCGGCCCCGGCACCATGCTCAGCGAACTGGCGCTGATCGCCGATACCAACCGGCTGACCAGCGCCTCCGCCGAAATCGATTCGGAAGTGCTGCGGCTCAGCCGCAAGATGTTCCGCCGCATCCTTGAGGAATACCCGGAGCTGGCGGTTCACCTGCACCAGCGCATCTCGGAGGATTTCCAGGCGATGATTCGCCGCATCGAGGAACTTGGGCCGCGTTTTGCCGGCTAATATAGCGCCTCTGGCCTAACCAGATCGACTTCGGAACTGCGAGGGCTCAAGGCCGATGCGTTGCGGAAACAAGCTCGGCCTTGCGTCGTGCCGTCTCCAGTCCCAGCGCGATGAAGCGGCGCGCATGCTTGGCCAGTTCCATATTGTCGGTCCACAGATTGCGCCAGATGGCGGTTTTCCGCGACAGGTTCTCATCGACGATTTCCGACGAGAAGGATTCGAAGCTGAGGTCGTCGCTGTAGCCGATGGCGGTCAGCGCATCGAAGATCGCGGCGAAATCGATGTTGCCCGTGCCGAGGAAGCCGCGATGGCTCTCGCCGATATGGACATAGCCGATCTTCTTTGCGGCGTTGCGAATGGCCAAGCCGACATCGGCCTCCTCGATGTTCATATGGAAGCTGTCGAGATGCAGGAAGATGTTGTCGGAGCCGCTGTCCGCGATGAAGGCCATGCCTTGCGCGGCGGTGTTGAGCAGGTTGCTTTCGAAGCGGTTGACGATCTCGAGGTTGAGGCTGACGCCGGCTGATTTTGCTGTCTCGGCCACCTCGGCCAGCGTGCCGGCGCTGCGGTTCCACTGGTCACGCGTCGGCGCCTCGCTCTGCAAGCCGTGGCTGGTGCTGAGGATGCCGGCAACCTTCTGGCCGCCGAGATCGCGGGTCAGCGCGATCGTACGTTCCAGGATTTCGACGCCGTGCGCCGCAATCGTTTTGTCGGCGCTCGAAATATCGCCGTCGGCCGGCAGTCCAATGCTGATCGCAACGCCGAGGCCGAGATCGGCGATCCGCTTGGCCAAGCCGTCAATGTCGACATTGGCGGGGTCGAGATAGGAGAATTCGATCAGGTCGAAGCCGGCTTCCCTGGTGTTGGCCAGCGTCCGCTCGAGGTCGCCCTGCGCCGAGCTCGCCGACCAGACGAATGAGTGGATTCCGATGCGCGACATGATCGTCTCCGGTTATTTCCAGCTGACCCAAGTCCAAAGCGGTTTTGGCAAGCCGATGCTCGGACAAAAAGGTGGGGGCGGGGCACGCCCCCCCGCCACCGGTGGGGGGGGTATCGCGGCGCGGGGCAGCCCGTGGTTTGAGTACAAAATTTCTAGTTTTTAACTATACGCGCCCCCCCCGCACCAAGGCGTCGGGGGTGGG
>NZ_JAMYSY010000083.1:0-16663 GCF_040322175.1 Mesorhizobium sp. M0185
GCGCACTCGTCACCTCCGAATCCCTTCGGAGCCAGTGAATCATTGCTGCGGTCCGGTGGCGAGGGCCTTTTTCAACAGCCTGCTAAGGCAGCGTCGGTCAGCTCGAACAGGACCTGGCCTCGTCGATTTTCACTCAGGTGCAGCCCCCATGCCGGCGCGCGCCCGGTCATTGCGCAGCACAAATCGACGAAATCGCCATAGCGGTTGGTCCGCGCGCCGATCACCGAATTGGCAAAGACGATGGCGTTGGATTCACCCCAGGCGATCTGCTCGCCAAACCCTGGCCGGAACCGCGTCTGATAGGGCGCGCAGGTGAAGGTCGCCTGGCAGCCGAGTTCCAGATGCGCCTTCATCAGACGGCGCGCCGGCACTTCTTCCGCGGCCGTCATCTTCACCAGCCCGGGATGGATCAGATCGAACGAGCCGACATTCAGCGTCGTCGGCACCCGAACGCGGCCGCCGCCCTCGATCAGCCTTTCGACGAAATCGAGGCTGGCCTGGCCGTGATAGAGGCAGCCGTCGATATGGGCACCGGCAATGTCCAGCAACTTGCGCGCCCCGACCGCCTTCGAAAAGGCAATCAGGATCTTCATGGCGGCAGCGGCTGCCGAGCCTTGCTCGCCATGCAGCATCGACTGGTCGCCGGCATTCAATTCAAGGGGCATCGAGTATTCCGCTTCGGAGTTTGCCCAACCATGCTTTCCCCGACTGCGGGGCGTCTGGCAAGACTGAAGGATTGAATCTGCTAGCTCGCGGCGATCAGCACCGTACTCTCCAGCGACCAGCGCAGCACCACCTCTTGTCCTTCCGCCAGCTTTTCGATGCCGGTGTTCTGCACGATGACCTTGATTGTCTGGCCATCGCGATCGACAAAATACGTGCTGTTGTTGCCGGCGAAGATACGCTTGGAGACCCGACCCGTGAGCATGTTGGCATGGGCTCGGTCCGGAACGCCGGCATTGGTGGCGATGCGGATTCGTTCGGGCCGCACGGCGCAGCTCGCCTTCATGCCGGCGACAAGCGTAGCCCCCGCGCCTGCGGCAATCCCCGTTCCGTCAGGCAGTCGGATGCCGTTGCCCGTGCTGTCGCCGCGAAGGATGTTGGCGTCGCCCAGGAAAGTGGCGGCAAACTCGCTCTTCGGCCGATCGTAGATCTCCTCGGGCGAGCCTTCCTGCACCAGCTTGCCATCGCGCAGAATGCCGATGCGGTCGCTCATCGTCAGCGCTTCTTCCTGGTCGTGGGTGACGAAGATGGTGGTGATGCCGATCTCGCGCTGGATGCGCTTGAGCTCGATCTGCATGTCGACGCGCAGCGCCTTGTCCAGCGCGCCGAGTGGCTCGTCAAGCAATAGCACGCGCGGCCGGATGACGATCGCGCGAGCGAGCGCAACCCGTTGGCGCTGGCCGCCGGACAGCTGATGCGGCCGGCGGCCGCCGAGCCTGCCGAGTTGCACGAGGTCGAGTGCGCGCTGTACCTCGCTGGCAATTACCGCCTTGGGCTCGCCGCGCACCGACAGGCCAAAGGCGACATTGCCAGCAACGCTCATGTTGGGAAACAGGGCGTAGTTCTGGAACACCATGCCGATGCGCCGTTTTTCGACTGGCACCCGTTCGACGCTCTCACCACCTATGGTGATGCGGCCGGAATCGGGGAAGTCGAAGCCCGCGATTTGTCGCAGCAGCGTGGTCTTGCCGCTGCCTGACGGCCCGAGCAGGGCATAGAAGCCGCCATCGGCGAAATCGATAGACACATCGTCCAGCGCCTTGTGGGCACCGAAAGCGCGCGACACGTTCGCTACTTGGACGCCAGCCATTACTTCTCTCCGCCGAATTTGAAGGAGCGCGCCGTCAGCAGCATCAGTGCCATCGACACGACAATGATGATTGTCGAGACTGCATTGATCTCTGGTGTGAATCCCTTGCGGATCGCGGCGTAGATTTCGACCGGCAGCGTCGTCTGACCGGGCGTCGACAGGAAGTAGGATACGACGAACTGGTCGAAGGACACGGCGAAGGCGAACAGCCCTCCGGCGATGACGCCCGGCATGATCCAGGGCAGCGTGACGCGGTTCGTCACCTGCCATTGATTGGCGCCGAGCGAGCGCGCCGCCTCTTCCAACTCGGGCGCGAAGGTCTGCAGTCGCGCCGACACCACGACGATGACATAGGGCAGTGCAAGCGCGACGTGGCCGAGCAGGATGGCGAACAGGCCGCGCCCGATGCCGACGCCGAAGAAGAAGATCAGCATCGCCGTGCCGGTAATCAGCCACGGAATGGCGATTGGCGGAAACAGCAGCGCCTGCAGGAATTTCTTGCCGCGAAACTCATAACGGTAGAGCGCCAGTGACGCCGCCGAGCCAAGCACCACGCAAATGATGGTGGTGATGACAGCGATCTCGAGGCTGTTCCAGGTTGCTGAGATGAGCTGGTCGTTCTGCCACAGCGAAGCATACCATTCCGTCGTCCATTCGAACGGCAGCTGGTAGAAGGGCGAAACGTTGAAAGACATTAGAGCCATGATGATGATGGGCACATAGAGGAAGGCAAGCAATAGCCAGATGTAGAGGCGGCCGAGCCATTCGAGGACCCGTGTCGTCGCCATCACGTAGCCCTCCTCAGCACCGGCGAGGCAACCGCCAGGATGACCAGCACGACGGCCAGCAGGATGAAGGAGAGCGCAGCACCCAGCGGCCAGTTGAACACGGCGACGAACTGGTCCTCGATGACAGTGCCATAAAAGGTGCCGATACGGCCGCCAAGGATGCGCGGCTCCATGAACGAGCCAACGACCGGGACGAAGATGAGGGCTGCGCCCGCCACTAGCCCCGGCATCGACAGCGGAATGATGACCCGCTTCAGCACCTGCAGCCGCGAGGCGCCGAGCGAGCGCCCGGCCTCGATCAGCGAGTCATCGATGGCCTGCAGGGTCAAGTAGCAGGTCAGCACCATGTAAGGCACGTAGGAGTGCACCAGCCCGATGATGACAGCCGGATAAGAATACATCAGGTCGATGTTGATCTTGAACGGCAGCACGGCGTTGAGCGCGGTGTCGAGAATGCCTCCTTCACGCAGCACCATCGCCCAGGAGAAGATGCGCACCAGCCCGTTCGACCAGAACGGCAGGATGACGAGCAGGAAAATCGCCTCTCGGCTGCGGCCTTTCAGCACCTTGGCCAGCACATAAGCGGCGGGATAACCGATGACGATGCACCACAGCGTCACCTCGAGGCCGAGGCGCAGCGAGGCCAAAAGCAATGTCAGATAAAGGCTTTGTGAAAAGAAGGCGGCATAGTTTTCAAGCGTGAATGCCCACGGCTTTCCCGACAGCGGCAGGTCGGTCATGAAGGAGAAGAAGACCATGGCTGAGAGCGGCAGGAAGATCGCAACCGTCAGCCAGAGATAGGCAGGCGCCAGCAGCGGCAAGGCCGATCTCAATCCGCTGCGCGACGCGGCCGCAACCTGTGCTGCCATGACATCCTCCTCCCAGGATGGGGAAGCATCAGCCGACATGTTTGGTCGGCTGATCCCGGCTTCTGCTGTTACTTCACGTCGACCTTGAGCTGCTGCCAGAGCGACAGATAGGTTTCGCGCTGGGCGTCTGTGATCGGCGCCTGGAACTGAATGCGCTTGGCGACTGCCGGGTCACCCATCACCTTGCGGTTGAACGCATCCCCGGGAAGTGCTTCTACAGCCTTGGTGTTGGCGGATACCGGGGCTCCGACCTTGGTGACCCATTCGACATAGAACTTCGGGTCGATCATGTAGTTGATGAAGGCTTGCGCCCCGGCGACGTTCTTGGAACCAACCGGAATGGAAAAGGCGTCAAGCCAGGCGACGGCACCCTCCTGGGGAATGACCAGCGAGACCGGCAGCTTGAAATGCGTCTTGGCGCGGTCGGCCGAGCCGCTCCAATAGGTGCCGATGTCGATCTGGTTGGAGGCAACCATCTGGTTCCAGTCGTTCTCCGAGCTCCAGAACGTCTTGATCTGCGGCATCAGCGAGGTCAGCTTCGCCTTGACCGCCTCCATGTCCTTGACGTCGTTGATGTTCTGGCCGGTAGCGATGGCGCCGAACTGCACGGCCTCGACGGCATCGTCACGGATGGTAACGCGGCCCTTGTGGGCGGGATCCCACATTTCGGCGATGCTGGTCGGCGGCTTGTCGAATGACTTGTCGTTGATGGCGAGCGCCGTCAGCCCCCAAACCCACGGCACCCCATAGACCTTGCCGTCATGGACAAGCATCGATGATCCGGCCTTGTCCTTGCTGATGTCGGCATAGTTCGGCAGCTTGGACGTGTCGATCGGCTGAATGAGCTTTTCCGCCATCGCCTGATCGTTGAAGGCGGCATTGATCATGACGACATCGTAAAGGCCGGGATTGGTCCTGAGCTTGGTCAGCATTTCCTGTTCGGAATTGAAGAAGTCGTTGACGACCTTGTTGCCGGTTGCCTTTTCGAAGGCGGCTATGGCCCACGGCTCGTCGGCGCCATAGCCCTTCCAGTTGAGTACGTGCACCTCGTCGGCCCTGGCGGCCAGCGTAAGCGCCGAAGCGAAGACAGCGGTTGCCGTCAGAAAAGCAGTCAGTTTGGGCATGCGCATGTTCGTTCCTCTCATTATTGCCCGGTTGGCGGGCTTGTTATCCCATTAGGCTGTCACAAATGGGCCTCTTGCTTCCGGCCATGCACGGTCGTCGGTCGATCGTCATGGCTGAGGAATCGCTGGATCTCCTGGTCGTTCGGCGCCGACGACCCGCCATGGCGGGTGACCGAGAGCGCCGCCGCCGCATTGGCGTAACGCGCCGCTTCGAACGGCGACACGCCGTGCGACAGCGCGCTGACTAAGGCGCCGATATGAGTGTCGCCGGCGCCGTTAGTGTCTACCGCCGCGACCTTGAACCCGGGCACATCTTGGGCGGTGCCGTCGGCCAGCCGCACGAAGCAGCCTTTTGCGCCAGCGCGGACGACAACGCCTGCCGCGTTGGGGCAGTGGCTGGCCAGCAGCCGGGCAGCAATAGCCTCTACATCGCCGGTGCCGGCGATCTCAGCCGCTTCGGCGGCGTTGCAGCTCAGCCAGCTCGTGCGCGCCAGCACCCGGTCGAGAATGGTGCGCGGAATGTCTGAGATGATCGGCGTCGGATCGACGACTAAAGGAATTTCCGCCGGCAGCACCTCGATCCAGTCGACAAGCGCCTCTCGGCTTCCCGGATAGCTAAGCGTATAGCCGGAGGTGAACACCCAGTCGCCCGGTGCGACCGAGATGAGCGCCATCATGTCAAGGCTGAGCACACTCTCCGCACCAGGCCATGAGACGAAGGTGCGCTCGGCATCGCTCGAGATCATGGCGACGCAATTGCCACTGTCCATAACCGCCGATGGCGGCGTGAGTGTCTCGATTCCCTCAGTTGCTAAGGCCGCGCGCAGGAAGTCGCCATTGGGTCCGCTGCCGAGCTGGCCGCCGAACACCACCTTCATGCCGGTGCGGCTGGCCGCGACCATCATGTTGAAGCCGCCGCCAGCGACTTGTGCATAGCTTGACGCGGTCTTCTCCGTGCCCGGTGCCGGCAAGGCATCGATGCGGTAGACATAGTCGACCACCGCGCTGCCGATATGGACGAGACGCCCGCTCATGCTGCCGCATCCTTGCCGGACCTGCTCTTCGCCGCCCGCAGGGCGACCAAGTCGGCGGCGAGCGCGCGCACCCGCCCAATGTCTAGGCCTTTGATCCGGGCGATGTGTTTCTGTGGCAATCGGGAAAAGCCGGTGCAGGCACCGGCCATGCCGGCCGCGATGGCGCCGATCGTGTCGGTGTCGCCACCGAGATTGGCGCTGATGACTGCCGCTTGCCAGGGATCGCCGCCGGCGACTTCCAGCACCGCGAATGCAGCCGGAACGGACTCCTGACTGGCGACGCCGGTGCCGACCAGATCGGTGATCAGCCGGATCGCGTCACTCGTCTCCTTGCCGCGTACGAGCTTCTGCGCCCACCCAATGCGCGCGGCGATGTCACCGCCGGTCACCCAATACCCGAGCGTTGCCCCGTGCCTCGCCCCGGCGATGGCTCTGTCGGAAGCGGCGCGCCAGTCACCGCCAGCGATGCCGCGACTGATGGCGGCAGCGACCGCTGCGGCCGAAGCGATTGCGATTGACGTGTTGTGCGTCGCCCTGCAAGTTTCGGCCACTTTGCCGACCAATGCGTCAAGCGGCTCTGGCGGCATCATGATGCCGACCGGCGCGATGCGCATGGCTGCACCATTTGTGTCGCCGCTGCGTCCCGCTTCCTCGGCTGGCATACCGTTATTGATCGCGTCGATGGCGCGTTTGGTTGATGGTCCCAGCAGATCGTAGCTGCCGCGCGCCTTGACATCGCGTTCCCAGTCGAGCAGCGCGCTGACCCACCTCGCATGGTCGAACCGGTTACCGGATTCGACCAGGATACGGCCAAGCAGAAGCGCCTGTTCTGTGTCGTCGGTGATCGTCCCGGCCGGGAGTCCCTTCGACACCGGATGGTCGGGGAAAGGAGCAATGAAGTCCTCGACATGACCGTAGAGTTCGGCAATCCGCGCCGGCGACAAAAGCTGCGTCGGCATTCCCAGCGCATCTCCCAGTGCCCCGCCCACAAGCGCTCCCATGGCCCGATCGGTTATGCTCCCGGTGTCGTCCGGCATCTCTCAGAACCTCATATGCAGCGCAAAATGCGCCGGGTTGAGCAGGCTGGTCACATATTCGATCGGCCGGTCATCGGCGGCGCGGGTTAACCGGCGACCACGCAGGAACGGCGTGCCTTGCGGGCAGCCGAGGATTGCGGCATCGTCGGCGTTGAGCATTTCAATGCCGACCCATTCCTCGCCATGGTCGGGAATGAGGCCGGCGCCGCGCAGCGTCTGGTGGAGTGAGCCTTCGCGCAGGCCGCGCAACGGCACGTCCTCCAGTTCGGGTGACAATGGCAGGCGGCTGCGCTCAATGGAGATAGCGTGGCCGTCGCTGGCATTGGTGCGCACCCGATCGACAGCGATGAAAAACGGGTTTTCTATACCAAGCAGTGCGGCAAGATCGGGGTCCTCGATCACCTCGAGCCGCAGCGTCCGCGTCTCGGCATTTGCGCCGGCGTTGGCGAGCGCCCGCGACCAACCGATTGAGTCATCAACGGGCTTGCCATCGAAGGTGACGAAAGAGCCGATGCCGACCTTGGTGGTGATCAGCCCGCGGCTGGACAGTTCCTCGAGGCCCTTGCGAACGGTGTTGCGGCTGACGGAGAAACGCTGGACGAGCTCGTTCTCGCTTTGCAACCGGTCGCCGAAGCCCAGAACACCGGAGCGGATTTCATGTTCGAGAACCGTGGCGATCTGTTCGGGCTTGCCCGTACCGGGAGACGATGGGACCACGCGGCGGACCATAGGCATACCTGTTCATTGCACCTGTATAGTCCTGTGCAATGTATCTGCAACGCCAGCTCTGTCAACCGACCGCGGAGGGCCACACAGATAGACCAAGCTGCTTGATGGTACCCAGAGGCCGTGAAGGCCATACGAGGTGGAGCGGGCAAACGGGGTCGCTGGAGATGTCACTGTTCGCTGCTGGAAGACCCCTCGACTGCCCCGTCACCATCTGCAGAATGCGGCAGGATGCCGAAGTCGCGCGACTTGATCCCATGCGCCGCCGTCAGGAAACCATCGGCTGTGAGGCCTCGCCTCAAAAGTTCCCGTACCGCGGCCGACCGGCTCGGCATGCGCTTGTCGAAGCGCCAGTTCTCCAACGCCGCCAGTTCATCGGCGGTCAGCATGATCTGCAATCGTTCCGGGCGTTCCAGTTCGGACATCTCGGCCTCCAGTCATACCAGCCTAAATGCAGCTGAGTTAGTATGTTCCTAATTTTCTGTATAGTTAGGTACGTGAGCAGAATGCGTCAAGGCCTTCAGATCAGCGAGTCATGCAGAAGTCCGATGAAGCGGAACAAGCATCAAATGGGCAATCAACAAAATACGCTAACTATTTGACATAAAACGAGTTTTAAGGAATTTCGCTTGCCAATCGCGAATCCTGGGCGCATCGTGGAACACGAGGGACAAACCGCTCCTGAAGGGAAGGTTTTTCCATGCGCTACGGATTTTCAGTTCGCCTGCACGAAGACGTCAGTTCCCGAGTTCGGGCTACATTGCGGTCCGGGATTGCCATCAATCTGACTGCTGTCGCCGAAGCCGCGCGACTGCAGAACCTCGCCGAGAATGTTGCGCGCGAAGACATCGAATGGCTCGTCATGCAAGCAGCCCAGCTCTACGGGGCGGCTATCGAGTTCGACGGCTTCGCGGAAACCGATCTGGCGGAGTTTGCGTGCCCTCAGCTGATGCAAAGCAGCCCCGCCGTGGGCTGGGACGCCTTGGAAGACGGAGCGTCCGCTTCGCCGGATCCTGGCCGTCAAACACACTGAGGCGCGTGCTCGTGTGAGCCCCCGCCATGCTGCCGCCACGTGCTCGGCAAAAAAGCCCGCCGCAATGGCGGGCTTTGGACTGCTGGAGGTTTGGTGGACGAAGGCCTCTCGGCCCGGTCCGACATTTCTTCCGATGTATTCGCCTTAGCGGCGGGCGATCAGCAGGCACAATTGGCGCAGATCGCTGTCGTAAGTGCCTGCGCTGCTGAGCACGTCAACGCAGCGCTTCTTCATCCTGGCCAACTTGTCGCCCGACATGTCGGCAACGACCTGGGGCAAGCTGGGATTGTTGGGATTGCTGGGATTGGACGGGCTGCCCGGGTTGGACGGATTGCTTCCACCACCGATCCCGACACCTGCGCCGACATTGATGCCACTGCCGACCCTGACCCGGCACCTGCATTAACGCCGCTGCCGATACCTACCCCGGCGCCCGCCGCGATGCCACTGGGACCGCCGATCGTCGCGCCGGCACCGCCGTTGATGCCGCTTCTGCCCCCGACCGATGCGCCGGCGTCCGCGGCGATGCCACTGGGACCGCCGATCGTCGCGCCGGCACCGGCGTTGATGCCGCTTCTGCCCCCGACCGACGCGCCGACGCCCGCGGCGATGCCGCTGGAACCGCCAACCGTTGCGCCGGCACCGGCGTTAACGCCGCCGCGGCCGCCCACCGAGGCACCGAGGCCTGCCTTGATGCCGCCGCTGCCGCCAACCGTCGCGCCGGCACCGGTGTTGATGCCGCCGCGACCGCCAACCGTCGCGCCGAGGCCGGCTTTGATGCCGCCGATGGATGTTCCAACACCAACGGCAATTCCGTCCGCGGCATTCACGGGCATCGAGAGCATGAAAATAACTGCGCTGCCTGCCACCGCATCGGTGATTGTTTTGATTATTGTGATCATAACACTCTCCTTGCTGTAGTTGCGCTGAACAGCCCGCGACGCCGCCGCTTGCATACCTACTAATTTGCAAGAAGATAATCGGTTTCTTTGCCGGTCAACTCGCTGGCCCCATGGTATATTTTCAAATAACAGCCGCGTGAAATTTGTAGTGAAATTTTCCGAAAGTTTTACTTTGGGACGGCCTCTACCGATTGAAGCGATGCGAGACTCAGCTGATGGCGCCGCAACAGACGGACGTTGCGACGGTCGGCGGCCAAAAGAAGGCGAATTCCTAATCTGCAACCCACAACATCAAACCTACCTACGGCAATAGAACAATGGACCGAGAAGGTCCGCGCTGCGCGGGTTTGCTTCACCGTGCTGCGTCATTTTTGCCGGAACCTTCCATCACCCGGGTTGCTTTCTCTGTAGTCACCACATGATGATAACCGAACGATGGAGATTTGCATGCTTACGAAAATCGTGACAGCTTCCATACTTGCGGCCGGTCTGGCGACGGCGGCGATGGCCCAGAACGCCGGCTCGGACAACAATGCGCCTGGCAGCGAGAAGAGCATCGTCGTCCAGCCCAAGCCGAACGGTATTGACCCTGGCACGACCAGCAGCACGATGGGTACGACGGGTGCCACGAACTCCAATGCGGATGAAAACTGCCCTGCAACCCCGCAGGGAGCTCAACCCGATGCGTCCAACAAGCCTGCCGGGACGGTTTCACCGACTGTCAACGACAACAATTGCGGTAAGTAGTTAGCCGCGACAATCGGGTTTACAATCGTGGGTGGGCTTACGGCTGCGGGACCGGTTAGGACTGGTCCGTCCAACCGAACCGCGAGATCCAGCGATGGAATCAAATCCGCTCGAGTTCACGCTTTGCGTGGTCGCGCCTTGGATTTGGTTTCCTCCTTGGCGGCGGCCGGCTTAGGCTGGCGTGCTTTCGGCTTCGGTCGGCTGGCGGTCCCCGGCGCGGCGGTTTCCGCGTCGATTTCGGCGGTAGCCTGATCCCAATGCTGCTGATGTGCCCCATCGGGCCTGCCTGCCTGTTCCCAGATCGCGTGTGCCCGCTGGCGAATCCGTTCCTGCCTGTCCGTCACTGATACCTCCGTCGGCTCGGTTCATGCGTAAGCAACCTTGTTCTAGCTGAAATTTCGACCCGCGTCATGAGCGGCAGGCAACACCGTTATTGAACCTCTCTGTCACACAGGACAGCAACGCCGAGGAGCGCCGCCTTCTTGATGATCAGCCCTTCAAGGTCCGCGTCCGAGCGCTCGGTTCCGGTGCGTTCGCGCAACAGTGCTATCGCCGCCTTCATCGACAGCAGGCCATCGCCTCGTTCAGCAAGCAGTTTGTCGACGGCGGCGGCCACGTTGACCGGCTCGACATGCGGCAGCATGGGAATGGCTCCTTTCCTTGTTTCGAGACGATAAGGGCTCCATCCCGATCGCTCGGGATGGAGCTCTGATTTGGTTATTAGACCGTGACCTTTCCAAACCCGGTTCGCGGTTTGGCAACGCCGATCACTCGATGACCTGCACGATCTTGCGGGTGCCTGGGTCGACGAGCACGGTGCGATTGCCGACGACGACGTATCTGTACCGCACGTCTGGAACATCGATCGGTTGCAGCTCGACCGTATCGGGCAACGTGGAACCGATATTGAGCTCCACCCCCAGAAGACTGATCGACGCAAGCGGGTGCTTGTGGACGTATTCGCGGATGACCGTCTGCTGTTCGGGCGTGACAATCACCTGGTCCGCGGTGGCCACGCCGACGCCGGCAAGCAACGCCAATCCCGCCGCAGCAGGAACAAGGTGGATTTTCATCGTCTACTCCTGTTGTTACGGGCCTCGCCCTTACAATTGCGACGCGGCATTCCGAAGCGGCGAACCCTCTAGGCAAACGCCCACGCCACCTTGTTGTTCCGTAAGTGGCGGCTAATCGAACAGCGGTGAAGTGCCCGTGCGGTGCGGCGAATGGACTGCGAATGAACTGCGGTGGCCCGCGTCGCAAGACGCGGGCCGATCGGTTTCCCGATCAGCAGCGATACCGGAGGGGGGTGATATCTACTGCGTCTGAAATAACATTTAGGACAAGCTAATGTTCCTAAGCGAGTGCAACAAACCTGCCGGCGCAAGCGGCGCGAAGTTGCCGCTCGTCGCTGCTACTGCTTTGGCGGCTGTGGCGGCACCTCGCCGGGCTTGATCACCGGGGTCCTGCCCTCGTCCGGCGGTGGCGCCGCCATGCCCTGATCGCCCGTTGGCGGGGGCTTCAGGACCCCACCGCATGGCTCGAGCGTATCGGACAAATTGTTGCCGGCCGGCTTCTGCTGCTCGCTGTTCTGGTCCGGCAGCTCGACTTTGCAGCGGTCGGATTGCGCCTGTTCGCCCGGCTGCGCGGCCGCCGGCACCGCCAGCAGCAGCGCACCTAGCATATACGGCAAGAAAATGAGCGGTCTCATATCGAGCTCCTTTCGCGCCAGTATCTTCTGAATGTGAAGGCGGGCAGGCGCGATTGGTTCCGTCGTGCGGCAATGCGCCCGGACCGCAGCGGCACGGAACCGGCCGCCAGACTTATGAGTTCAACCACTGAGCCAATTCAGGGCCGCTGACATTATGGAGAACCGGCGATGGAACCGCGCAGGAAAGAACGAACCGACGACGAGACGGAGAGCCCGACGATCCAGCAGCAGGACTGGGATGCCATCCGGAGCGGGAGAATCCTCCCTAACGGCGTGCCGCAAAACGGCGATATTCGCTATGACGTCGAGAAAAGCGGCGAACTGCCGGAGGAGGACGACGATAACGCTTACCAGGAAAGCGACGAGGCCTTGCCGGACGACACCGATGAACGCGTCATTTCGCGCGATCTCGAACGGGAACGTGGTGCTTTCGACGAGGAATGAGCCACCGCCTTCCGCATTCTGCATCGGCGGCCGGATGAAAAACCCTTGCTTTCAGTCCGGGAGGTCGAAGACCGGATCCTGGCAGCGATAGACCGGACATTGACCGTCACGCGTCTTGATATAAGCGGCGCGCGGCACCTGCGGCCAGTCGCATTCATTGCCGAATTGGCGGACGTAACGGTCGTAGGTGTTCTGGCCGGTGGTCAGCACCACCGAGCGATGCCTCTGGATCAGAAGCTGTGCCTGTTCGCACGTCATCGCGCGGCTGTCCGGCCGGGCGTGGGCCGTCGCGGCAAACAGAAGCGCCCCGGCTGTCAGGACCGCCGCTTGTGTCAGGACCTTGGCAAGCATGACACCATCTCCCATGCCTAACCCGCATCTTGCTCGGGCAGCGCCGGATCGAGCCGCCGTCGCGCAGAGGCAGATCGTACAGAATGCGAGGGAAAATGCAAAAAGCCCGCCGCACCTTGCGGCGCGGCGGGCTCCAACCGAACGTCACTATTTCGTCGGGCTTGGGCGGCTTATTCCTCCTTCACCGGCCCGAACCGGCGCACGATAACCTCGAAGACGATGTCCGAAATCCACATCGCCGAGACGCCAATCAGAAAAGCCGCGGCCAGCGTCGTGGTGTCGTCGTCCGGAGAAGGGATGGGCAGGCCGGCGGCGCGGAAATAATGCACGACCGGCAGCGTCAGATAGGCCGCCGCCAGCGCGCCGCAGATCGGCGAGGCCACCATTTCGCGGACTTTGTAGCGATGGCGCGACAAGGCCCGCAAAATGCCGCCGGACAAGCCGGCGACCAACACCGGTGCCTTGATGCCCAGAACATCGAGCAATTCGTGCATCATGGCGTCCAACCGCACCATCTGGCGCCCTGCCCGTTGAAGGCGTTCATCTCGTCGAGCTCTGGCCGGGTCATGGCGGCGACCACGGCCGCCGATGGCCGGCGCGGCTGGTTGTGGTCGCACCAGACCTGGCGCGGATTGCCGGCCGGTGCGGTTGTCGTGCAGCCGGCGAGCACCACGCAGAGGATCAGCGCTTTGCCCATTTCGCAGCCTCCGCTCTTGCTGCCGCATCGGCCATGCCGGCGGCCTTGCGCTCTTCGGCGGCGGCCTCGCGCCTCATTTCCAGGCGGTCTTCGGCGGCCGCGACTTTTGCCTCGGCCTGTTTGACCGCCTCCTTCTTCGCCCGGTTGATGCCGCCCGCAACATAAAGGCCGATGCCGCCGGCCACAGCGGCGAATACCGTCATGACGACCTTGTTGCCGAGGATGGCGCTGAGAATGCTGAGAAGCGCTGCCATCACAGATCCTCCGCGCGGCGACGGCGAAGGAACTCGCTCAAAACGCCGTTGATGACGAGGAACCAGGGGAACCATTCCCCCGGGATGATCGGCGAAAGAACCTGCGGGTCGACATAGGTAACGATGGCCGCGATGACGCCGATGGCCGCCTGAAGCCGCGCCCAGAATATTGTCTCGCTGTCGCGGAAAAAGCTCTTGATCCGGGTCCACATGTCATTTCCTTCCAAACAGTTTGAGGATGGCTGATAGTTTGAGGATGGCGGCGATCGGCGCTGCCCAGAAGCCGGGCCTGGCGGCAGGCACAGGAGGCACAGAGGGCGTAGCGGTCGCTTGTGGAACGGCAATTGGCTTAGCGGGCTCTGGCGGGGCTGCAGGGACGACCGCGGATGACGCCGGACCGGCAGACGGCCAGGGCGTGTCCTTGATGCGCGACCATTTGCGATAGGCCTCGGCAAGCCTGGTATCGTAGGAGTTTTTGCGATAGCCGGCGCCGTTGTAGCCCTTGGCGAATCCCGACCAGTCATGATTGCGCAGATTGCCGTCGAGCCGGTTCTCGACGATGAAGTCGATTGCCGCGCCGAGCTGCAGCGCCTCGTCCGCCATCATTGCCTCGGCCATCGCCTGCACGGTAAGGAAGCCCGCGGCCTTGAAATTCTCGCCGAGGACCTGACCCAGCCCCCATGACGCGGATTTGAGCGCCGCGGTTTCGTCGATCGCACAAGCTGCCCTGAGCCGTGGGTAGCTATCCATGGGATAGGGCTTCTCGCCCCACTTCGGATAAGCGAGGCCGGCGGCTACCGCTTGTGCCCGCTTGGCACCCGACAGGTTGCGGTAAAAGACGTGCGGTTCAAATAGGATGACCGGCCGGCCAACGGCGTCGAAGCCGTGCCCGCTGGTTTCAACATCGAGGAACGCGTGCATCTCGTCCTCGCCGACGCCGATCCGGGCACCGAGTTTCGGCAAGTCTATATCATCGAGGCGCCTGGCGGCGCCCCTGAACGTCATGTCCATGGGCAGTCCTTTCCGCCCTCGCGGGCAAGGTTTTGAGGTTGAAAAAGCAGATGCGTGGCGGCAAAGCAGAATTGGGCGGCAGCCCGTGCCGATGTTGCAAGGAAGGTTGATGTTTTCGATCCGCCGTGTGAAATGGCCGCGGGATGGTGCACATGTCTGATGATGAACAAACCGCTGCGGCGCGCTGGACGGTGAAGTCCGAGCTCCGCGCCGTCGCTCGCGACAAGCCGCTGCTGCTGGTGCTGGCGGCGATCCTCTGCCTCTATTGTGCGTTTATCGTCGGACCGATCGTCTATGCGGTGCTGGCCATCAACGGCATTGCGGATTTCTTCAAATGAAGCCGGTTCCGGCGATCTCGCTCAGGTCCCGGTTCCTGCGTCTACCGCGCCTGAAATTGCTCGACCTGGATGAAATTGCTTAGCCGGGATGAAACTGTTCCCGTCTATCGTTCGTACCTGTAGCGGGTACGGGAGGACACGTGACGATAAGAATCAGGCTTCCGGGCGGCACCTTGAAGATCAAGAAAAGGAACGAGCTGCGGCGCCGCGAGCAGAACCGCGAGGTGCCGGTTTGGCAGCTCGGCAATTACTTCGTCATCTGGTGGCCGAGCGGCGTGTCCGATCGCCCGTCCTCGCCCAGAAAATCCTCGCCCAGGAAATAGCCCGCGCACCAGACGATGCCGGCTGGGCAATGACGCCTCGGTGATCAGGAACCGCCGTGCGCGCCAAAACTTCCGAGACCGCTCGACTAGTCCCAGAAATAGTCAGCGGGCAGGCATTGACTCTTCCGCAGCGGAAGGTCTCTGATGCTGCATTGCACAATGGGGTGGCGGAATCGATGGCGGTGCGTATCAGGATGCCTGGCGGCACACTGAAGGTGAAGGTGTACCGCGAATTGCGCGACCGCGAACGCGCCCGCCGCATACCCGTCGTCAAGATCGGCCGGATCTATTTCACCTGGTGGTCGAACCGCCAGCGCCTGATTGATGATCAGTCGCCAGGATAAAGCTCCTTCGGCCGGGCCTGCCCGCCCGGCACCGCGAAGCCTCCGCAGCTCGCAAAATAAGTTGATGATCCTGCTGTTGACTCTTCCGTAACGGAAGGTCTCTACTTACCGCATTGCACGAAAATTGCTGCGTTGCACAACGGGAGTTGGACCGATGGCAGTGCGTATCAGGTTGCCTGGCGGCACTCTGAAGATGAAGACCTATCGTGAGTTGCGGGCCAGGGAACGCGACCGCCGCGTGCCTGTAATGAAGATGGGCTCGCTGTATTTTGTCTGGTGGTCGAAAAGCCAGGACCCGCACCAGAAGCCGCAGGACAGCAGACGGTAGCGGCTCCGCCGCGGTGGGTCTGGGTCGGCGTCAGCGATAAACTCTTGCCGAAACCTCTCCCCCCAGGATTTCTGGTCGAGTTGCAGCGCCATGTTGGTGTGACCTCGCGCGGCTCCCGATTCTTCTGACGTCTTTCGGCGATTTTCACGGCGTCTATATTGGCGGACGCGGTCGTCTCGCAAGCTTGCAAACCGCCGCCGCTTGTCGCAATAGCTAGGCCGTAAAGAGACGCATGGATGATGGAGGCTGACCTGTCTATTGCGAACAGCCGATTTCGGTTGTCGGCTCAGTTAGCCGACGAGCCACCGATCCCACGTGCAATTATTGATTCGGACCTCGAAGACGCGGCGCCGGCATTCTTCGAAGGGGTATCTGAACACCAACATTGGAAGCATTTCTTCGAGCGATCGCAGCTTTTCGCTGAGAGGGTGCGAAAGTCGCGCTTCGGCCGCAACTGATATGCCATTCGTTCCACCATTCCTCTACCGCCTAGCCGGCATCAACTCCGGCCCCGCAACGAAGCTAAGTTTGCGGAGCGTCCGCAGTTTGCGGCGAGGCAAGCATGCGATTGGCGAAGAATGCATCATCAACAGCGTCTTTTCCTTCGATCGCGCCGATGCAAAGATCACCGTTGGAAAAAGATCCTATATCGGCAAGAGCCACCTCGTGGCGGCTGAGAAGATCGAAATCGGGGATGACGTGATCATTAGAGCGGCGGACTTTCATGTGAGTCCATACCCTGCGGCTGCGAAGTAATTTCTGCATTCTGTTGGAGAGAAGAGATTGCAGATA
>NZ_JAMYSY010000084.1:0-16550 GCF_040322175.1 Mesorhizobium sp. M0185
TCGTTCAATCCGGCTTGCAATGAGGTCCGACGTCGAGCCTGCGTGCCCCGGCTGTGCCCGGACCTCACAGAACCCTTCAGATTCCGGATCAGTCGGTTTTGTGATTCAAGATGCTGGCTGGAGTGGAGGCCAGCATCGGATGACGCGACCTCTTTCGGATGATCTTCGCGAACGTGTTGTAGCGGCGGTTTTGGGTGGCGAGAGCCGCCGGTCGGCCGCGAAACGGTTCGGCATTTCGGTTTCGGCGGCGGTGAAGTTGTTGCAGCGCCATCGGGCGACTGGCTCGGTTGCGCCTGGCAAGATGGGCGGACATCGCAAGAGGGTGCTGGAGCCGCACCGTGCCTTCATCGAGGCGCGTGTGCGTGAGACGCCGCATCTGACACTGCATGGTCTGAAGGATGAGTTGGCCGCACGCGGGGTCTGGATGTTCTTGAGGCGCGAGGGCCTGAGCTTCAAAAAAAACGCTGTTCGCCCTTGAGCAGGCGCGCGCTGATATTGCCCGCAGGCGTCAGCGATGGCGCTCTTGGCAGGCCGGCCTCGATCCGCAGCATCTGGTCTTCATCGACGAGACCTGGATCAAGACCAACATGGCTCCGCTGCGCGGTTGGGGGCCGAAGGGCGAACGGCTGCGCGGCTTGGCCCCGCACGGCCACTGGCGCACGCTGACCTTCCTCGGCGCGCTGCGCTGCGATAGGCTCGCGGCACCTTGCGTCTTCGACGGGCCAATCAACGGCCAATGCTTCCGCGCCTATGTCGAGCAGCAGCTCATCACCGTGCTGAAACCCGGCGACATCGTCGTCATGGATAATCTGGGAAGTCATAAGTCGGCGGCCATCAGGCAGATGATCAAGGCGGCCGGCGCCAGGCTTTGGTACCTACCGCCCTACTCCCCAGACCTCAATCCGATCGAGCAGGCCTTTGCCAAAATCAAACACTGGATGCGCCAAGCTCAGAAACGTACCGTCGAGGACACTTGGCGCCACATCGGCCACCTCGTTGAAACGATCGAGGCAACCGAATGCAACAATTACTTCGCAAACGCCGGCTACGCTTCCATCAAAACGTGAAAGGCTCTAGGGCTACGTTTCAGCCATTTCAAGAAGCCGCTTAAGCGATCATACTTCCCTTGGGTGCGGCTGCGCGTCTTGCCGCTGTTCAGATTTTGAGAAGGGCTCACCCTGGATTCACGGCGAACGTCCTGAGCGAGCAAGTGCGACCGGGAAATCCGAAATCCAGCGCTGCCATACCAAGGCGGTGCCAAGGCCGCCGTGGAAGTCGCGATGAAATTCTCGGACGACCTGATGCGCGAGTCCTCCGTCGCTCAGAAGTACGACGAAGCTTCGCAGCGGGGAGCCGGTTTTCCGAAAGAGACTAACGAACGGCGTTCAGTTCAAGTCGCTGTGCGAAGCGCTGGTTCGCAGACCTGTCAGGAAGAAACAGCACATCGGCAGATTTGGTGCCGGTTGTTCTGGCCTCAATCTCGGATTGGCTTGCCTTTCGGCGCCCGGTCCGGGTCAGCCAGTATGCCTCGTATCCGTTATCCGACAAGAGGCGCAGGACTACCAAAACCGACGCCCCGAACTTGTTCAATCCCTGGTCGGAAAGTTCGACGAACAGGGCCGGGCGGGCGAACCTCAGGATCTCGATCATGCCCTGAAGCGTCAGCAGTTCGGCACCCTGCACATCGATTTTCACGAGCGCCGGGCACCGGGGTCCCTTGTCCGCGAGCAGTCCGTCGAGCGTCACGGCGGTGACCGGCACGCCGGTACCGTTCTGGGAAAGCTTGTGGTCGGCCGGATAAAGCGGGTTGATTTCGAGAAAGGTCGTGCCGGGCTCGGCGGCGGCGACCACCCTCAGCGCCTCGACGCGGCCAAGGAGACCCGCGCGCTCGAGCGCGCAAATCAGGCCGCTGTAATTCTGATCCTCCGGCTCGATGGCGATCACCTTTCCGCCATCACCGACCCATTCAGCAAAGCGGAGCGAGAAGAAGCCGACATTGGCGCCGACGTCGATGACCAGCGATCCGTCTGGCACGAATTCCCTGAGCTGATCGATTGGGCCTGCTTCAAAATACCTTTTGTACAGGGGATAAAGCGCAAGATAGGCGCGGTGGAAAAGCGGAAGACTCTGCAGGCCGAGCTTGGCGGTCAGCACGTATAGCCTGATAGCCGAATCTCTTAGGAAAACTTTGAGCATTCAGGAACCATCCATGACACCGATGCAGGATTGTTGACAGTGACTTGTCGAGGGGCCCCGCTCGGAGGGCCGCATCGCAACGATCTTCGTTCGGCTATGCAGACTTTATCACTCGATCAAGGCCTGATCGCGGGAATAAGGAGCTACCTCCCGAGGATCGGCGTCGACACACCGCCCCAAGACCACCTGACTGGATAATGCCGCCACCGCCACGAGCCGGGAGGTTTCCAAATTCGAACATCAGGAGCACTTCCTCGCATCACCGGCTGGCGTGGCTCAGCTCGGAAAAACCATTGTTTGGTCCCGGCGAACAGCTTCGCTGAGTACGCTCCCGAGCCCAGCCCGGTGACCCAAAAAAACGTGGTCTGGTTCGCCCTGAGGCATGTGGACGGCATTCAACGGCGGCCGACGGACGAAGTCCAAACCCTTGCCCGGACCGCACTATGTTTATGGCTTCCTCACGCCGGCGCCGAACGAGCCGATCCATCCCAAGGTCATGCCGTAATCACACCACGGATGAGGAGCACGACGTTTGGATGTGCGTGCGACATGGGATGAGGCGACGGCGTTGCTGCGGCCGGATGATGGGCTGAAGATTGTAATGCGCGGCGAGGACAAGAGGGTCAGGCAGCAGCCTTAGACCGACTGAGACTTCTATAACCCGGTGCCCTATGGTCGCATCGAGGCCCACCTGCCGCGCCGCAATAAAGTCGGGGTAACCAGTCCTCGTCGTTTCACTATAAGCTTGGCTGTGCCATCGGTAAGCGGCGGCGACCATTGCAATCGCATCTTGGTCAAGCCCCTCGTTACGAGGAGGGCAATATGAAAAGTATATCGAAGTACATTTGTTTCACAGCACTCATGATCGTCACGTGCTGCACGAGTGGTGGAGGTGGTGGATCGTCGCTGCTACCGCCGGCTGGGTACACTACCAGTCAGCTGATATTCGAGGACACCTTCACGGGGCACTCGCTCGACTCCACGAAGTGGATACCGGCGATCGCGGACCAGAACGGTATCTGGCAGCAGAGCGTGCCGTCGCCGTACTCCGCGGTGAACGCTGGCGGATTCAACGCCGAGTACTTCGACCCGGCTCAGATCAGCACTGGCCCATCAGGCTTGAAGATCGTTGCGACGAGAAGCAACCGGTTCGCCGGGTACACGTGGAAGTCGGGCGCCATCTGCACGCACGGCAAGTTCACGTTTGCCGGTGGCTACGCCCAGATACGCATGAAGCAGCCGGACGTCAGCACTGGCGGATGGCCAGGCTTCTGGCATCTCGAGGGCGGGGCCGAGATCGACACGCAGGAGGGCGGGTTCCTCAACGGCTCCGTGTCGAGCAACGGAGTGCTGGCAAACGCTTTGTTGGCTGCCACCAACGAGCAGCGGTTCTTCGATGCTGGTGTGGACCTGTCGGCCGACTACCACGTCTGGGGCATGGAGTACATACCGGGCGTGTCAATCAAGTTCTATTTCGATGGTGTGCTCAAGCGAACCGTCACTACGAACGTGCCGACCGATGCCATGACCCTGCTCATTAATCTGAGTATCGCCAACAGCAGCGCGTCTGGCTGGCACACGGCCTACGACAGTTCGACCCCGGCAACGCTCGAACTGGAGGTGACCGACGTTCAGGTCTACCACCTGAGGATGACCGACAGCATCGAGGGGTGACGATACGAAAGTGAGCGCTGCGTACTGCTCGTAGAACGGAGCAGGAACTAAGCGGCGAGTAGCGAGACTGGCCGGCGCAGCGGCCGCAAGCCGTCGGTGGGCGTCAGATCGGCGCCCCAGACGTAGTCCCCCGTCAGACCGACATGCTCTCACCCTAGCGGCGCGACGTGCTTCACGAACTCGGCCTCAACGGTGCGCTTCCCGCAGGTGAGCATGCCGATAGCGAGCACATTGACTTTCATGAACCTCAGGAGGTCGATGTCATCCTTGTCCCATTCGATCACCTGTGATCGATCATGGCAGCGGTTCGATCGGCACGGTTCGTCGACCCGCACGGCGGCGGTTATCCACGCGGAGGCAAATGAGATTGATGCGGCGCGCGCCCGACGCCTTCAGCTGAAGCGCCTCGCAAGTTGGGCGGTGAGCTTGTGCGAGGGTCTCCGCGGCGCCGATCGGTTCCGCGAAGGCGCGACGGACTTCGATCAGTTCCTGCGGGGCGGATCGACTCGATTGGCTTGCCGACATGGCCGGTCGCGAGGCCGACGAGCCAACCGGCTCACTGGACAGTGGTACCAGCGATGAGAACCTATCACTGTTCGGGGGCCTTCATCGCGACGGTCACACCATCATCCGGTTCCGCATGCCACCGAATTCGCCGATCGCGCGGGCCGACAGATCACGCTGCACGAATCCTCAACGACGATGTGGCATCGGGCAAGAATTCGCTTCTGAACGCCATGAGGTTGCTCCCATGAGTCTTCTGGAGAGCCTGCGAATCGCCACGCACGCGCTTCGCGGGATCAGGCTGCGGAGCGCCTTGACCGTTCTTGGGATCGCCGTTGGCGTCGCCGCACAGGCGAGCGCGGTGCAATTCAGTCCGGATCAGCAAAATGGGGCTACCCCTGAGGAACGATCGCGGATCGGAGAAAACCATGCGATGAATTCAGAATGACGCATGAGACGCATGACCTTAACGACGAGCGCAGAGCTTAACGCCAAGCCCGGTCGAACTCCCGGCTCTCCAGCGGTCAAGGCTTGTAAATGGAAGTTGTCATTGCAATCCCGAAGACTTAAGGCGCCAAAGCTTACGCACGAATAGGGCAAATCCGATTGGGTGAACCGCACGCTATTCTTGTATCGGGAGTTGCGGGCTTCGTAGGAAGCAAGCTCGCAAGGCTCTTTGTTGATCGTGGATATCCGGTCTTCGGCTTTGATGACCTGTCACGAGGTTCTCGGCAAAACCTAAGTGGCCTCCTCACGCATGAGAGGTTCATTTTTGAGAAGGTGGATCTCTCAGACGCCGGTGCAGTGAGAAGCCGCTTTATGAATTGTCACAGTCGCATTCCGATTTCCGAAGTTTGGCACATGGCTGCCAATTCGGACATTGCTGCGGGAATCGCCGATGCCTCTGTTGATCTACGCGACACCTTTCTATCGACGTTCAACGTGTTGAACGCGATGAAGGAGGCGGGGGTTCCGTTCCTTGCTTTCGCTTCCAGTTCAGCAGTATACGGCGATTTGGGAGAGGCTCCGATTAGAGAGGATGTCGGGCCGCTGCTGCCCGTTTCCAATTACGGTGCTATGAAGCTCGCATCGGAGGCGCTAATCAGCGCTGCCGTCGAGAACTGGCTAGCTCGGGCTTTGCTCTTTCGCTTTCCGAACGTGATCGGCGTCCCAGCAACACACGGTGTCATTCTAGATTTCGTGAGAAAGCTTCGGATCACGCCAAACAAGCTGAATGTTTTGGGATCGGGGCGACAGCAGAAAGCATATCTTCACGTCAATGATCTGATTGATGCAATTGTATACTTGCGTGCGAACGCATCCGAGCGGCTTGGCTATTACAATATCGGCCCCGGGGACAACGGGGTAACCGTTAGCTTCATAGCGGAGACGACTGTCGGGGCTGTCGCACCGGGCGCGGGGATCGAATATGGAGTTGAAGACCGCGGTTGGACGGGGGATGTTCCCCGATTTTCCTATGACATAGCAAAAATCAGTGCACTCGGTTGGCGGCCCCAGCTTGGTTCGGCTGATGCTGTTCGAAAAGCCGTCGTAGAAATCGTGCGACAGGAAGGACACCTGTGATGCAGGCGGTTGTACTTGCGGGCGGTCGAGGGACGCGGCTCAGGAGCCGGACAAGTGACTTGCCTAAGTCGCTGGTCAACGTTGGCGGCAGGCCACTTCTTGAGCATCAAATCGTCCTCGCTAAGCAACACGGTATCGAGAGGATCTTGATTCTGGTGAACCACGCTGCCGAGCAAATCGTGGAGTTTTGCAATCAGCGCGAGAATTGGGGGATTGACGTTCTTTGCGTAAATGACGGTGCGCCTCGCGGGACTGCTGGAGCAGTTCTGTCCGTTTTGGATCTGCTCGACGACGACTTCCTTACGATCTATGGCGACACGATGCTCGACATCGATCTCACCCGCTTCAAGTGCTTCCATGAAAAACACAAGGCAGCAGCCGCAACAGTTTTCACCCATCCGAATGATCACCCGCATGATTCCGATCTGATAGACACGTCAGAAGACGGTATGGTTACCGCGTTCTATCCATATCCACACGATCCCGGTTGCTATTACCCCAACAAGGTCAGCGCGGCTCTTTACTATATTCGAAGACAAGCTTTATTCCGGTGGCGCGCCACAGTAACTCCGCTCGACTTTGGCAAAGACCTTTTTCCTGAAATGCTTCGGGCCGGTATGAAAATTAGAAGCTACAACAGCCCTGAGTACATAAAAGACGCTGGGACCCCGGCGCGACTTGACAAGGTTTGCGCCGACTTTGAATCGGGCTGCATAGCCCGAGCTTCCCTCACTTCTCCGCAGAAAGCAGTATTTTTGGACAGGGATGGGTGCATCAATGTTGACTATGGACACATCGATCGTCCCGAACGCTTCGAACTGATTGACGGAGCTGCGGCCGCGATCGCTTGTTTCAACCGAGCCGAAT
This sequence comes from Mesorhizobium sp. M0185, assembly GCF_040322175.1. Taxonomy (NCBI): domain Bacteria; kingdom Pseudomonadati; phylum Pseudomonadota; class Alphaproteobacteria; order Hyphomicrobiales; family Phyllobacteriaceae; genus Mesorhizobium; species Mesorhizobium sp. M0185. The sequence continues at coordinate 6,826 of NZ_JAMYSY010000084.1, forward strand.
ACCGGACAATTGTCGTCACTAACCAACCCGTTGTGGCCCGAGGCAATTGCTCTGCACGAGACTTGCGGATGATCCATAACAAGATGGAGACTGAGCTTGGCCGCTGTGGAGCTTTTGTTGATGCCATCTATTTCTGCCCGCACCATCCAGATCGCGGCTTTATCGGTGAGGTGGAAGAGCTGAAGATCCGCTGTGAATGCCGCAAGCCTTCTATTGGGTTGATTAATGAGGCCGTCGAGGCATTCAATATCGATCGCAGCCAATCCTGGGTCATCGGCGATTCATCTACGGATGTCGCTCTCGCAAAGCGGTCTGGCATCAGATCGATCCTCGTCGAGACGGGCGCGGGCGGGTTGGATAGCAAGTATCATGTCACGCCTGACTATACTGTCTCAGACTTGTTGGAGGCAGCTAAGTTCATTCTCGCCGTTCATCCACCCTTGATAAATTCAGCATCTGATCTGATCTCCCATGTGAAGCCAGGTGATGTTTGTTTCGTAGGGGGCCTCTCCCGGAGCGGAAAGAGTTTTCTTTCCAGCGCTATCGCGGAGGTTCTTCGCGGGCGCGGCTTTGAGACGGAAATCGTTGCTCTTGATCGCTGGATACGGTCCGTCGCGGATCGCGAACCAACCGTGATGGATCGCTCCAATGTGGACGAGATCAGGAAGGTTCTAAGCCGCTTAGTGGGAGTTCGCTCTCGCGAGACGCACGAACTGCCCTTTTACGAAAAGCTCAGCCGCATATCGCATCCAAGATCGGAAAGCATAACCGTTTCTCCGGAAACCGTCCTGGTCGTGGAAGGAACCGTCGCTCTTTGGCTATCCGATGTGGTTTTGGGCGGTCGTGCACACACATTTTTCGTTGATATTGATGAGGAGGTGCGGATGTCCAGAGTAGCGCGAGAATACTTGCGGCGAGGTATGGATTGGGGGACTGCAGCGAGTATTTACAGTTCGCGCCAAGAGGACGAGACACCGATCGTGTTGGCATCGCGGGCGCATGCTAAACATTGCGTCCAATTGCGGGCGATTGAGCTGACAGAGGCAGTTCAATGATCATTAGTCAGACGCCGTTTCGAGTCAGCTTTGTGGGAGGTGGTAGCGATCTTCCTGCCTTCTATCGGCAGGAAGGTGGCGCCGTCCTAAGCGTTGCTATCGACAAGTACGTCTACGTGAATGTGAACCGTAAGTTCGATAGTGGCACTCGAATCGCTTATTCGAAAACGGAAGAAGTAGATAGTGTTGAGCGCATCCAGCATCCGATTGTAAGGGCGACGATGGGATATCTTGGGATCCCTGGAGGAGTTGAGATAACAACTATTGCCGATATTCCTTCGAAGGGAACAGGACTTGGATCCTCAAGCACTTTTACCGTTGGCCTTCTGCATGCACTAAACGCGTTTCGTGGGCAGTATGTCTCCAAGGCAAGGCTCGGCGCTGATAGTTGTCGCATTGAGATCGAACTTTGTGGCGCTCCCATTGGAAAGCAAGATCAATACGCCGCCGCTTTCGGGGGGTTGAATCTTATCGAGTTTCACCCTGATGAAAGCGTCTCGGTGTCACCAATCATATGCCCAGGTGATTTTATCGCTTCAATTGAGAAACAAGTTCTCATGTTTTACACCGGCATCACGCGTAGTGCTTCAGACATTCTCGTCCGACAGTCAGAGGGCATCGCAAGAGCACCGGACAAGCGGAAAGCGCTCAGGCGGATGGTCGAGCTCACGTATCACCTTCGTGATGAACTGCATCGATGCAACCTCGACGCCTTCGGCGAAATCCTCCATGAGAACTGGCTCTTAAAAAAGAGCCTCTCTGAAGAAATCACGAACGATGTAATCGATGGCTGGTACCGAACTGCGTTGCGAGCAGGTGCCACGGGCGGCAAGTTACTTGGAGCAGGTGCAGGAGGTTTTCTCATGTTCTTCGCGCCTCTCGATCGCCACGACGCAATCAAAGTAGCCCTCGGGGAGCTAAAGCATATCCCTGCGAAGTTCGACTTCGTCGGGAGTCGCATCGTTCATTATCAACCGACATCGGAGGCCACCCAATGAATGACTTCAGCGGCAGCGCTCAAGTATATTTCGAGAAGCTCGAGACCGTTCTGGCTTCATTAGATCACCAGAGCTTTGATAACGCAGTAGCCTTGGTCGCGCAGGCACAGGAAGACGGCAAGCAAATAATCACCCTTGGAAATGGTGGCAGTTCACTGACAGCGCTACACTTTATCACGGACTGGAACAAGAGCATCTATCTCTCTACGAAGCGCCCGTTTCGTGGTCGGACGCTGATCGACAATGTGGGCCTTACATTTGCCTACGCCAACGATGTTTCTTTCGAGGATGTATTCGTCGAGCAGCTGAAGAACATCCTGAACGATGGCGACTTGGTCATTGCCATTTCGGGCAGCGGGAACTCGGAAAACGTTTTGCGCGCTGTTCGATACGCTAATGATCATAGCGCAGTCACGTTGGGTCTTTGTGGATATAGTGGAGGAGCGCTCAAGCAGATCGTCCAACACGTGGTTTGGGCGAATGTGAATGACATGCAACTAGCGGAAGATATACATTCTATGTTCGGGCATGTCGTTATGCAGCGTCTTTGTTTTGGAAGTACACAACAGTGGAGCGATTGGCGACAACGGCTCAGCGCTGCTGGAGGCCTCAATTCAAATCGAGCTGGCGCCGAGACGGCTTGGCAACCCTGATCGAGAACAAGCCATGCCGCAGTTGGACGAACGCGGCCAATTTATAGGCGGGGTCAACCTTGCCTGTACATACGACGATACGGCGAAAGAGCAGGCCAGGCGGTTCGCAGACGGCCGCAAGGTGGAGCTTCGGCGCCTGGTTGCGCAGTTCAAATTTGACAATCCGCGGGACCGGCCCGCGGCTACGAAGCGCCCTCGCGCCCGAGGGCGACGTTTCAGCCATTTCAAAGAGCCACTTAAGGACCATACTTCCCTTGGGTCTTCGCGCTGTTCAGATCTTGAAAAATTCGATCCTGATGCAGGCGCGCTGGCGTGGCGATCAAACGGCCTGTCCGGTGCTGTAGGGGCTGCGCTCGATGACGGTGCCAGCCTTCCACCTCGATCCGCGCAAACGGCACGGTCGAACATCCGGGCCTGCAGTTCCACCCACAAGCACGTCAGCTAGTCCGCCACGCAGCAACGGCAGATATTCCGGCTGCCCCTCTCGATCACCTCATGGACACGGGCGGTGCGCTCGAGCCACGGATGCCCAAACCAGCGCAACATTTCAGCCGAAGGACACGGTTTTGGTAGGGCGTCCGGAAGGCTGTTTCGGTGCGGCCGTTCGACACACTGCCTACATTAGAAGGTGTTAATAAGTTATCGTCTAGCCTCATTCTCGCCGCAAATGGCAGGTTGGGTTACGTACATCGTCCTCGAATGATCAATTCACGCAGGTACAATGCCGTGTGTGAATAAGTTAGAGAACGAAAATACCTGCGTTTTACTTAGGGACGCGGGTCGAATTAAAACAAAAAAACGCAATGAGCTAATGGTATACGGTACTTACACTATACGACAAGCTCGGCGGTACGTCTGCCGGAAGAGTTGCCCTCACTTCAATCCGGCTGCGGCTGGAACCGTTGAACACCTTGCGGGGCGTCGGCAGCGACAGCGTATATGGTTCAAGGAGGAGGCCCTGATGGGCATTCCCGTTGACAAAACTCACCTTCGAGGGCGGGCTCAACGTTAAGCTCGCTCGACAATATGTCTGGGGCGAGGACTTCCAAATCTCCGCTACTTTGCAATCCGTTCGCGTTGCCTAGCTGCGGGCATGCTCATGTCGCGTGCCTCGGCCATGCGCGGCAGTAGAAATCCCTTTTTTCAACCTCAAAGAGGATCACCGAATGGCACTTTCCACACCTGCAGGCTTTGCCTCTAGCGACTTGGTCTACGAGGAGGACTTCTCCGGTACGGCGCTCGACAGCAACTGGCACACCTACATCACCAGCAATGCCGCTAATGGCTGGCCGTGGAACGACAATGGATCGGGCGGAAGTGGGATGGGCAACCAGTTTAACGCCGAATACTTTATGCCGAGCCAAGATACGGTGAGCAACGGGCTGTTGAATCTCACGGCAATCCAACAGCCCGTCAACGGCGTGGTTCAGGGGACGGCACAAACATTCCCGATCACGTCCGGCGCCGTCAGCAGCTATGGCAACTTCGAATTCAACGGCGGCTACCTTCAGATCAGCATGCAGGCGTCGAGCGGCGACGGCGCATGGCCAGGCCTCTGGATGATGCCCGGCCAAGGCGCGGGCAGCAGCGGCGACAATTTTGAGATCGATATACAGGAGGGTGGCTTTACCGGCTCGGGGCCCACAGACCATAATTTCGCCTGGCACCTCCACGGGCCGTCAGGGGCGACCGGTGGCGTCGTCGACAGCGGCGTCGATCTCACGGCGGGTTTCCACACGTACGGCATCAACTGGGTGCCCGGTGAATCGATCACCTGGTATCTGGACGGGAAGCAGATGGCGCAAGTGACCAGCGCACAGGCAGTGATCCCGGATGAACCGATGGAATTGATGATGAGCAATTCGGTCGCGAATTCGAACGCGACCGGATGGCGTACGGCTCTCGACAGCTCGACCCCATCGTCAATGCAGATGCAGATCGACGAGGTGCAGCTCTATCAAAAGATAGGTAGCGGCGACACTGTCACGGGGGCGAACGTCGCTCCCCCAATCACTGGCTCGACCGCGACCGAGACTGGGTCTGGAACCGGGACTGTCGCTCCTTCCGGCGACACCAGCGATGGCACCTTGTACGGCACCAGCGGCGCCGATGTATTGCATGGAACCACTGGCCAGACGATGATCGGCTATGGCGGCAACGACACTTACTATGTCGATAATGCCAACGAGAAGGTGGTTGAGGCAGTGGGCGGCGGCAACGACAGTGTGATCGCCTCGGTGAGCTATGCGCTTTCGGCCGGCTCGGAGATCGAGCATCTCGCCACCAACAACCCGTCCGGCACGAAGACGATGACCCTCACCGGCAACGAGTTCGCCCAGACCATTGAGGGCAATGCCGGCAACAATGTCATCAACGGTGGGCTCGGCGCCGACGTCTTGACCGGTTACGGAGGCCACGATGTCTTCTCGTTCAATACTGCTCTTGGAGCCGGCAATGTCGATAAGATCACGGACTTCAAGCGCTCCCAGGACACGTTCCATCTCAGCGATACCGTTTTTGCCGGGCTTCAGCCGGGAGGGCTTCCATCCAAAGCTTTCTTTGTTGGTGCAGCCGCGCATGACAGTTCCGATCATATCATCTACAACAGTGAAACTGGGGCGCTCTCTTTCGACAGTGACGGGGCCGGCGGCGAATCTCAAATACAGTTCGCCACTCTTTCCCCACATCTGTCGCTCACCGCAGCCTCATTCTATGTGACCTGAAGGAACGCGGGGCTGCCGTGGCCAAATAAGGACTGGATAACAGCACCTGTGAACCGAAGTCAGCGTAGTAAAAGGCGGGAGCCCGGTTTTCGGAGAAGATCTGCTCAAGCAAAAGAGATGGGGTTCCATCCCGATAAGATCGGGATGGAACAGGCTCTGGTTGCTGTAGGTTGTCCATTCAGACCGAACCGAGGAGACTGGAGTTACCAAGCTTCGGGTCCGAATGAACATCCCAGACTGGCACGTGCAGCATCATCAGCTACTTTCTCTCGCCAATGATGCAATACAAGCAGGAGACACTGCGAGAGCGGTAAGCAGCCGGTTTGCAGCCGACGAAAGTTCGCCCTCCGGTTTCAACTCGAGAGCGCCGCAATCTTGTCGAGGCGCAGCCAAAGCATGCGATGCGTCAAAGACGGGAAGCGGTCGGCTCGAAGCTGGATGACCAAAGCCGGGTGTGGAAGGTCGAACTGCAACAACTCGCTCGCGAGACAGGCCTCGCGCTCCACATTGCATCACCATCCGACGGGCACATCGACGTGGAGCAACATCGAACACCCCTGTTCTGCCGCATCACGGACGGCGCCCTCCTCGATCGCGCGGGTCGAGCTGATCGCAGTAACGACAACCAAACGGGGCTGAAGTTGGGCGCGCGGTCGATTCCGCGAGCGACGAAAAAAGGGAACAAGTGAACGATGTCGAGATGGAGGCGCTCGCCATCTAAGGCGACGCGTTCATCCGGTGGGACTACACCATCCGCCCGAGATCAGTGGCAAGTCGGAGCAGTTGACGGGCCCTAGCCAGCTCCCTCCCCTGCGCAATAAAGACCAATGCTTGCAGGTGACGCCGATTTGGGAAACTATTGACCTGCTAGGCCTCTCACGCGGTTGATGGGGTTCAGGCTGCCGCAGCTGAATTCGTGGCGATCTCTAAAACCGACCTCGTTGTGCTGGGAAATACAAGTGCTGACGTCGCGGCGCTCATTCCTGAAGCTCTTTGGCGCCGTGTCGCTCGCGACATTCGGTCTGGCGAGTTATGCGCTCGCGATTGAACCTCGGTTTCGACTGCGTGTCACTCGCTACAAGGTCCTACCGCCGCGCTGGCCGACCACTGCCAAGCCCCTGCGCATCGTCGTGATCGCTGACATCCACGCCTGCGAGCCTTGGATGCCGGTTTCCAGAATCGACGAGATCGTCGGTGTTTCGAATAGCCTGCAGCCCGACATCATCCTTCTCCTTGGCGACTATGTGATGGGCGTGCTTCCGCGTTATGCCACCGGGATCGTGCCCGACACTGTTTGGGGCAATTCACTTTCGAAACTTTCCGCGCCACTCGGCTGCCACGCCATTCTCGGCAACCACGACTGGTGGCACGGTGTCGATAGCGTCCGCGCAGCTCTCGTCGACAATGGCATTCCGGTCCTCGAGAACACTGCCACGCTTATCCGTCAGCAGGATGGCCCAGCATTCTGGCTCGCGGGTCTTGGCGACCAGTGGGCCGTGCAGTTGTCTGGCGGCGTGTATAAGGGCGTCAACGATCTGCCTGGAACACTGGCCGCAATACCGGACGACGGCAATCCGATATTGCTCCTTGCCCATGAACCGGACATCTTCATTACTGTCCCTGACCGTGTCAGCCTGACGTTATGCGGCCATACGCATGGCGGACAGGTGCGCTTGCCATTCATCGGCCCACCCATCATCAACTCAGCCTACGGACAGCGCTTCGCCTACGGGCATGTCGTCGAGGGTGGGCGGCACATTATCGTATCCGGGGGTTTGGGCGTATCGTGGCTGCCGGTGCGTTTCGGCGTGTCGCCGGAGATCATAGTCGTCGATATCGGCTCGAAAAACTCTCGTCCTGTCGACGAATGACATCTGCTGTCCCAGAGAGACCTGCGTGCGCGGACCGTTCCGCGCGAGGGTATTTATGGTCGTGTACATGCGGTCGGGGTTTCGCCGTGTTCCCATCGCCTTCCAAGACGAACGCAGCACAGTCCATCATCCTTTCTCCGGACGGGCGGAGGTCGGCGGATAGCTCTCGACCAGAATGTTTTTAATGAGCTGAGCCAGGCGTCCAAAACACCTTTCGTCGACATTCTCGGGGAAGGGAAAACCTGAATGCGGTCAGCGGCAGCTTGCAGCCCATCCTTGTCGTTGGCGCCGGAGCAGAACGCATCTTGGAGCCTGCAAATGGGCATGCTTGCACGAGACCTCCTTTCGGCCATCGGCGGGCATACTCCTTTTGGATGAGGCGGCGCGAACCAGCGTTTTAGGACTACTCCAATTCCTGCAGGGGCCTGCGCCCGGCAGCGTGCTAGGACTGTTGCGCGCAATAGCGGATCAAAACCTTGACCCTCGACTTACTCGGCCAAGCCAGGCCGAACACATTCGTCTTTGAAAGCAGTGCTCTCATCAAAGCCACTGGCTTTCGGGAATACGACGCGCGCTGGTGGTTCGGCCATCCAGACCGGGAGAAAAAGCCCGAACTCAACCTGGTGGGCGTGCAGGCGATCAGGCGATCGGCATGGCGCTTCGCACCTTGATCGCCCGACACCATCACTGGTCACTGCTTCCGTAGCTGCCATCAAGAGGCGCGTTGCCAAACTCGTCGATGCCATAGCTGGCTTCGACAAGTCGGGGCATTTCGTAAGCGCGAATTTCCCCGCACCTTTTGCTGTTGAGTGCTCTGATGCATGAGGTGTCCACCAAAATAGGTGGACACCTTGTGATGGAAGAAGATGAGCAGAAACTGCGGGTGAGGCTTGTCGGTCGGGACGGGCGACGCCGATACGACCCGGCATCGAAGGACCGTCTTGTCTCGGCCTGTCTTGAGCCTGGCGTGTCGGTATCGAGGCTTGCGCTCGAACATGGGGTCAATGCGAACCTTCTTCGGAAGTGGATAAAGAAGCGGGCGGAGACCCAGTCCCTCCCACAGCCCCCACCATCGGCGTTCATCCCGGTTCAGATTGAAAGCACTTCCGATCGGGCCTTGCTGCGACAGAGCAGCATGGCTGCGGTGGATTTGCCGGGGACTTGCGATGGGGCACGTAGGTCGGCATCGAAAAGGACAGCGCCTTTTTCCTCTCCAGCCAAGGTGAGCGCGTCGCTGCCGAACGGCGTGAAGTTGACGCTGGAATGCGGTGATGTGGATGCGTTGACGGCGACCATCGGAGCACTGGGTCATGTTCAGACTGGGGGCTGACCTGAAAGTCTACCTGCACCGCGAGCCGATCGACTTCCGGGCCGGCATCAACAGCCTTGCGGTTCTGGTCCAAGAGACGATGGCGCTCGATCCGTTTGCTCCGGCGGTTTTTGCGTTCTGCAATCGCCGTCGCGACCGGATGAAGCTCCTGTTCTTCGATCGGTCGGGCTTTGTGCTGGTCATGAAGCGGCTGACCGAGGACAAGTTCCGGTGGCCGCGCCGGGAGGCAGCGGTGGTCACGCTTACGACCGAGCAATTGCACTGGATCCTCGACGGCATCGACATCGATGCGATGGTCCGCCATCCGGTGCGGCAATATCAGGTTGCGGGTTGAGGGCTCTCGAATTGAGCGGTTGACGCGGCGGCATGCTTTCGATTCAAGAATCTGATGAATCGACCCGGCGAACCGACTGTTGAAGCGTTGATGGCGCGTATTGCTGCGCTGCAGGCGCAGAACCGTCACCTCACCGAACGCGTCGTCAAACTCGAGGAAGAGCTGGCGCTTGCACGACTGCATCGTTTTGCGCCGCGCAGTGAAAAGCACATTGACCGCCTCTTCAATGAAGCCGAACAGGCCGCGGATGAGGACGCCGCCGACAACGAAGATGGCGGCGTCGTTGTCCTGCCGGACACGGGCTTGCCGGCGAGCGAAGGGGCGACGGGAAAGAAGCGCGGCCGCAAGGCCTTGCCGGAAAACCTGCCGCGCGAGCGCGTCGAGTATGACCTTCCCGACGATCAGAAGGCTTGTCCTTGCTGCCGTCACCAGATGCATCGCATGGGCGAGGCCGTTACCGAGCAACTTCATATCGAGGTGAAGGCGAAGGTCCTGCAGAATGTGCGGTTCAAATATGCTTGCCGTCATTGCGACCGTACCGGCATCAACACGCCGGTCGTGACCGCGCCGATGCCCGCGCAACCCTTGCCGGGCAGCATCGCCACGGCTTCGACGCTGGCCTTCGCGCTCGTTCACAAATACGTCGACGGCACACCGCTCTACCGCCTGGCGCAGGCCTTCGAGCGCGCGGGCGTTCCTGTCAGCCGTGGCGCTCTGGGTCACTGGGTGATCGGCTCGAGCGAAAAGCATCTCGCCCGCAT
>NZ_JAMYSY010000085.1:0-16430 GCF_040322175.1 Mesorhizobium sp. M0185
TCTCCCACCCGCCGCCGGGGGGCAACACCCAAACACCACCGGTTTTTTGTTTGGGGGGTGGTGGGGGGGGGGGGGCGGGGGGGGGCTGGCCCAACCCCCCCCACCCCCCGCTTTTCGCGAAGCCGGTAGCTGTCACCGCGGATGGTGATCACCGTCGAATGATGAAGCAGGCGATCAAGGATCGCGGTCGCGACCACGGGATCACCAAACACGCTGCCCCATTCGCCCACCGAGCGGTTGGAGGTGATCAGGATCGATCCCCGCTCATAACGCCGCGACACCAGCTGGAAGAACAGATGCGCGGCATTGGCTTCGAACGGGAGATAGCCGAGCTCGTCGATGATCAACAGTTTCGGCCGCGACAGGGTCGTCAGCTGCTTTTCGAGTGAACCGTCGTCATGGGCCTTGGCCAGCATCGCCACGAGCGTGGCCGCCGTGACGAACTGGACGCTATGGTTCTGCCGGATCGCCTCGCGCCCGAGAGCCACCGCCAGATGTGTCTTGCCCGTACCCGGAGGTCCAAGGAACAGGACCGTGTCGCCATGAGCAATCCAGCGGCAGGTCGCCAGCTCCCGGACTTGGCGCTGATCCAGCGACGGCTGCGCGTCGAAGTTGAAGCCATCGAGTTCGCGCACAAACGGGAACTGCGCGATCTTGCCTGCCATGGAGATGCGCCGCTCGTCGCGCCGCGCGATCTCGCGCGTCACCAGGAAGGCCAAAGCCTCGCGCAAGGTCATTTGCGAACGCGCCGCTTCGTCCAGCAGCGTATCGAGCTGATCTCGGATCGCGGTCAGCTTCAGCCGGTCGAGCTGAGCCACCAACATCTCGTGATCGACCGTCGTCATCACCAGCTGCCTCCCACCAGTGCCTCATATTCGGCCAGCGGCCGCAACAGAGCGGAAGGCGCAACGATCTCCGCCGGCGCCGATCGCACCGGCGCAGCAGCGCCGACCACGCCGGCAAGATGCGCCCGCTCGACAATCCGTTGGCGACGCCCGCGGCACAAGGCATGATCCGCCACCACCTCGCCCGCATGACGCACGATAACGCGGCCGCCCAGCACCACGACTTGGACGCTCTCCCCGATCAGCCGCCAGGGAACCGAGTAACTGTTCGTGTCCAGGTCGATTGCGCAGTCCGCCTGGACCTTGCGCACGAGATCCCGCAGCTGCCCAAACGGTGCCCGTCCGCCCAGAGGGCGAAGCGCCATGGCTTCTTCGGCAAAGCGCCCCGCAGGAGCCACGCCGGTCGTGCCATGCACACGCTGATCGGCAATCTCGCGTGTCCACCGGTCCAGATGCGCCTCGAACGCCGCCCAGTTCTCGACCGGCGGCCGGCAATCGCATTGCGCTTGACATAGCCGACCCCGCGTTCGTCCTTCCCCTTCGTACGCGCCCGGTAGGGCGCACAAGCCCGCGGCGTAAATCCCCAGTAGCGGGCAAAGGTGTGCAGCCTCACATTGAACCGCACCTCCCGCGTCGTCGCATCGTGATGTTCGACCAGCGCCTTCGGATTGTCGAACAGCACTTCCGTTGGAACCCCGCCGAAGCGAAGGAAGGCTCCTTCCATCCGCTCGAACCAGTCCGCCTGGCGCTCCCGAAGCGAGGGACGGATATGCAGCCGACGCGAGTAACCCAGCGTCGCCACAAACAGGTGCACCCGAACACGCTCGCCGCCGATCCACGCCCGCGTGTCGCCAAAGTCGATCTGCATCTGATGTCCCGGCGCCGTCTCAAACCGAACCGTCGCGCGCTTCTGCGCCCTCAACTCCCGACGCCAACCCTGCACCCGAAGCTCCACCGACCGAAGCCCTATAACGATCCCATGTTCGCTCTCCAGTTCCTGGCGCACCACATCGGCGTTGCCGCCATGGCGGAAGAAGCGCTCCCGCAGCCAATCGTCCAGCCCGTCAAACGCGGTCCGCCGCACAGGCTTGCGAAACGGAAAAGTCCCGCCCTCGCGCAGATACCGACGCACCGTGTTGCGCGCGCATCCGAATTCCTTCGCAAGTCGCTTCGCTCCCCAGCCAAGCTCATGCAGCCGCAGCATCGCTGCCACTTCTTCAGGCTGAAGCATCTCCTCTCCCTGCATCGTTCTCGACAATGCAGGAATCGCCGAAATCTCAACCGTCATCCATGCCTCCTCTCATAACCGAGGGGGTCAGTTCTTCATTTCGTCAGGGGTCAGTTTCTCAATTCGGCCGACAGGGCCGCGCAGTGGTCCGATGCCGATCCATCAAGATGTCATCGATAGCTATTTTATGCAGGTTTACTACGGATACTCCGCGCATTGGGGCAGGATCGGCGCTGGGACACGCTCGGCGAGTGGCTCCTGAGCGTTTCATTGTTTCCGTTCCAAGTGTAGAGGATGATCCGGTTGCCCCACTTCTGGCTTCCTTTTCGGACTATCTGCGCAGGGTGCGGGGCCTGGAGCCGAAGACCCGCGAAGGCGTTCTTCTCGGCGGCCGCCGCTTTCTGGATTGGTTCCGCCATCACCATCCCGGCCAAGACCTCGAGGCGTTGACGGCTGAGCACGTCCTCGCCGCCGTTGAGCATCGGCTGTCGCTATCGGCGACCTCCGCCACCCGCACGGCGGCGATTTCTCACATCCGAACATTTCTTCGGTTTTTATGTTGGGCTGCCCACCGTGAACAGGATCTCGCCCGCGTCGTCCCAAGGACGCCTCATTGGCGTTTGGCGCATTTGCCGCCGCGCCTTGCATGGGATGACGTTCGGCGCGCAATCGATGATCGGCGCAACGACGCCAGTCGACATCCGCGATCGAGCCGTCCTGTTGCTACTCGCCACCACGGGCATTCGCAACGGCGAGCTTCGCGCCATTCGGCTGCAGGATATCGACTGGCGTGCTGGCGAGGTTTTTGTCCGGCGCACCAAGGGCAAGCGTGATCGGGTGGCACCGCTCCTCGAGGAGACCGGCGCCGCGCTCGCCGACTACATCCTGCGCGCTCGACCGAAGGTGGATAGTCCGTATCTGTTCCTGTCCTTCACGCCGCCCGTGGGACCGTTCAAGTGCGCGTCGCCTGTTTCCAGGATCGTGCGAAAGCGGTTGCGGCATGGCGGGGTCGAACTCGGGCGGGTCGCAGGTGCGCATCTCCTGCGCCACAGCCTTGCCACCCAACTCGTCAGGCAGCGAAGGCCGATCAACGAGGTCGCCCATCTTCTCGGGCACCGAGCATCAACACAACGGCGCTGTACGTAAAGGTCGCGGCCTCGCAGCTCGCCGAGGTCGCACTCCCTTTTCCGGGAGGCGTCGCATGACCGCCTTCGTCCGTTTCCTCGGCGAGCAGGCCGAGCGTTACGTCGAGCTGCGCCACTCCCTCGGCTACGCCTTCAGCAAGCAAGCCGGCACGTTGCGGGCTTTCGTCCGCTACGTTGAGCACGCTCAGCTCGATGCGGCGCGCCAGCGTTCAGGCGCTGCTCCCATTGCTCGCCACCTATCTCGGCCACGCCAGTTACAGCGATACAGCCTACTACCCCACTGGCTCGGCGGATCTTCTCGCCATTGCGGCGGAACGCGCCTTGCTCGATGGAGGTGCAGCATGAGCGAACACCTGCTCCCGGCGCCGCTCCTGGAGTCCTATTTTCGCCGGCGCCTGACCAAGCAACGCAACGCGACCTCCCGCGACCGTGGCCAGCTATCGCGACGCCTTGCGCATGCTGATCCTCTTTGCCGCCGCCCGGTTACGAAGGAAGCCGGCGGCGTTGACGCTCGAAGACCTTGATCGAGACCTCGTTCTCGCCTTTCTCGACGAGCTCGAAGAGAAGCGGAACAACTCTGTCGCGACGCGCAATGCCCGCCTGGCCGCGATCCGATCTTTCTTCCACCACGTCACTGCCGATACCCTCCGGCGAAGGCCGCCTTGCGAGAGGACGGCACGGTAGCGAGGCTGCGCTCTTAAGGTCGCCCTTACGAGCGAAGTTAGCAGCACAGCATGAGCCATGTGACGTTATTGACCGGGCCTGAGCGTCGTCGTCGTTGGCGTGAAGAGGATCAGTGCCGGATACTGGCCGCGGCATTCGCGCCCGGGGCCACAGTGGCGGCGGTAGCGCGTCAGTCCGATGTCGCGACCAGCCTGATCTATAAGTGGCGCCGCACGGTGAGAGCCCGCGAGACGGGCTTTGCCGAAGTTGTCGTGGCTCCCGATGAGCCTGTCGCCGTTTCGCGGCCGGCGGCATCCCCAGCGGTGATCGAGCTGGAGGTCGCCGGCAAGGTGCGGCTGCGGATTCCGCTGACCACGCCGCCAACACTGGCGGCAGCGATGGTGAAGGCGCTGGGCGTTTCATGATCCCGGTTCCGAGCCAGGTGCGGATCTGGTTGGCGGTCGGCCGGACCGATATGCGTCGCGGGATGCAAGGCCTCGCTCTGCAGGTTCAGGAGACGCTGGGCCGGGACCCGCATGCCGGCGATATTTATGTCTTCCGCGGCCGCAGCGGCAATCTGATCAAGATTATCTGGCATGATGGGCTCGGCATGTCGCTGTATGCAAAACGGCTCGAGAAGGGCCGGTTTCTATGGCCGTCGCCGGCGGACGGGCACGGTTTCCATATCACCGGCGCAGCTCGCCTACATGCTCGACGGGATCGATTGGCGCAACCCGCTTCACACGTTCCGCCCGCAGCGCGCGGGCTGAGTTTTTCTTTGAGTTTGCGCCATTTTCCGCGAGTCAGCGGACGCGTTTTATGATTCACTCCAGGGCATGGTTGCCACCGCCCAGGATGCCGTTCCGGACGATATTGGCGCGCTGAGAGCAGCGCTGACCGCGGCGCTGGCCAGAGCCGAAGACGAGGCCGCGCGCGCTGCGCTGGTCGAGGCCGAACTGGCGGTCGCCAGGGCCAAGGCATCGGATGATGCGGCGCTGATCGCGCATCAGCATCTGACGATCCGGAAGCTGCAGCGGGCGCTGCATGGTCAGAGTTCTGAACGCTCAGCCCGCCTGCACGACCAGATGGAACTCACCTTCGAGGAACTCGAGAGCACCGCGACGGAAGACGAGATCGCCGCCGAACAGGCCGCGGCCCGGACCACCGAGGTGGCGCCTTACATGCGCAAGCGACCGGCGCGCCAGCCATTTCCCGAGCACCTGCCGCGCGAACGCGTGATCGAGCCGGCGCCGGCCGCTTGCCACTGCTGCGGCGGTCATCGGCTGCGCAGGCTGGGTGAGGATATCACCGAGACGTTGAAGATGGTGCCGCGGCAATGGAAGGTGATCCAACACGTGCGGGAGAAGTTCACCTGCCGCGACTGCGAGGCGATCAGCCAGGCTCCGGCGCCGTTCCACGCCACCCCGCGCGGCTGGGCCGGTCCGGGCCTGCTGGCGATGATCCTGTTCGAGAAGTTCGGCCAGCATCAGCCGCTCAACCGCCAGGCCGAACGCTATGCCCGCGAAGGCGTGCCGCTCAGCCTGTCGACGCTCGCCGACCAGGTCGGCGCCGGCGCCGCGGCGCTGATGCCGCTGTTCAAGCAGCTCGAAGCCCATGTGCTGTCCGCGGCACGTCTGCACGGCGGTGCCGGTCCTGGCCAAGGGCAAGACCGATACCGGCCGATTATGGACCTATGTGCGCGATGACCGACCATTCGGCGGCGCCGATCCGCCGGCGGTCGTGTTCTACTATTCCCGCGATCGCCGAGGCGAACATCCCGCGGCGCATCTCGCCGGCTGGAGCGGCATTCTGCAGGCCGATGCCTTTGGTGGTTATGGCGATCTCTATGCGACGGGTCGTCAGCCGGCGCCTGTTCTGGAGGCCAGCTGCTGGGCCCACAGCCGGCGCAAAGTGTTTGAGCTGGCCGATGTCGAAGCGGCGGCGCGCAAGAAGGCGCACGGCGAGAAGCCCAACCTGGTCTATCCGCTGGCGGTCGAAGCCGTGAAGCGCATCGATGCCCTGTTCGATATCGAGCGCGCGATCAACGGCCTGTCGCCGGCCCAACGCCACGCGGTGCGCCAAGAGCGGAGCGCGCCGCTGGTCACCGAGCTCGAGCGCTGGATGATCAAGACGCGCGACAAGCTCTCGCGCGGGCACGACCTGACCAAGGCCTTCAACTACATGCTGCGCCGCTGGTCATCCTTCACCCGGTTCCTCGACGATGGGCGGATCTGCCTATCCAACAATGCAGCCGAGCGAGCCCTGCGCGGCATCGCCATCTCGGGGTCATTCTGCCCATGTTGGGCAGGAGGTCGAGGTCCATTACCGTTGGCACCCGTATTTCGGACGTCGGCTTCGCTGCGAGAACAGCGAAGAGCGCGCCAACGGCCGGATCATTCATCTCGTCGTCGCGCCCGGGCATGTCATTACCGCTCCGGCCTGGATGATCGATCCCGTGGCTTGCGCGGCGATGGACCTGGGCCCCCCGCGCGTATCGCTTGCCGCGCTGCTTGAGCTGCACAAGCTCTTGATCGAACGCCGTTTCCGGCGAGGCTCTTCGGATGGTTTCACCATCGCGGAGGCGCAACATGAGAACCCTGCCACCCCCGACACGATCTCTGGTGGTCGTTCGCCAACTCAGCTTGCCGCTCGACTCGGAGAAGCTGAACGGGCTGAGTTCAGCGCAACGGACCATAGTGATCGCCCGGCTCGCCAACGTACTGATGGCCGCCGCCGGCGTGGCAACGGAGGAGGAGAGCTGCGATGACGAGCGGTAATCTGATTCCGACTGCCGTCCTCAAGCGCAAGGCTGTCGTCTATGTGCGTCAGTCCACTCAGGCGCAGGTCCAGCTCAACCTTGAGAGCCAACGTCGGCAATATGAGCTTGTCGACGTCGCGCGGCGCTGGGGATTCCGCAAAGTAGAGGTGATCGACGAGGATCTGGGACGAACCGCAAGCGGGGCTGTGGAGCGTCCCGGTTTCGAGCGCCTGGTCGACGATCTGTGCACCGGCCATGTGGGCGCCGTGCTTTGCCTGGAGGCGTCCCGCCTGTCGCGCAACGGGCCGGACTGGCATCGGCTGCTCGAGTTGTGCGGCGAAGTTGATGCACGCGTGATCGATCTGGACGGAGTCTACGATCCGGGACTGCCGAACGACCGCCTGCTGCTCGGTATGAAGGGCAGCATCAGCGAGTTCGAGCTCGGCGTGCTGCGTGCCCGCATGTACGAGGCCGCCCGCGCCAAGGCACAGCGCGGGGAACTGCGCATCTCCGTGCCTTTCGGCTATGTCTGGCACCGCGATTACGGTCTCGGGTTCGATCCCGACATGCGCCTGCAGGAGACCATTCGCCTGATATTCGCGCGCTCCCGCGAACTCGGCAGTGCGCGCCAGGTCCTGATCTCGATGATCGACGATGACGTGCATTTCCCCAGACCCTCCGACGGCAAGAAGATGGTGTCCTTCGACTGGGTTCCGATCCGCTACCGCAACGTGATCTCGATCCTGAAGAACCCATTCTACGCCGGCGCCTATGTCTATGGTAAGAGCGAGAAGCGCACTGAGATCGTCGATGGCCGCGTTCGCAAGAGCTATGGCCATTACAAGCCGGCTAGCGAGTGGGCGGTGGTGCTCAACGACCATCACGAAGGCTACATCGGATGGAGCGAGTACGAACGGAACCAGGAACTGCTCGCGGCCAACGCTTATGGCAAAGCCGGCGGCGTCAAGTCGGGCCGCGGCGGTCGCGCGCTGCTCCCCGGTCTCATCTCCTGTGGTCGATGCGGGCGAAGACTGGTTGTCATGTATGCCGGACGCGGCCAAGGTTATCCGGTATATCGCTGCGAGCGCGGCAACCTCATGATGGCCCAGGCGCGATGCATGTCGTTCAACGGCTTTCGCACCGACGCGGCGGTGACCCGCGAAGCGCTGGAGGCGGTTGCGCCGATGGCGATCGAAGCGGCGTTGGAGGCTGAACGCATGCAGCTGGAGAGCGAAGCCAAGCGGCGGCAGATGATCGAGATGGACCTGCAGCAGGCGCGCTATGAGGCATCGCTTGCCGAGCGCCGCTATGCCGCTTGCGACCCGGAGAACCGGCTTATTGCGGCCCAGCTCGAGAGGAGTTGGGAAGCCACGCTCAGGCGCGTGGAGACCTGCGAGGCCCGGCTGAGCGAAGTCCAGCGTGTGGAGCCTGTCGACGCGGTTCCGGACTTCACGGGCCTCGCCCAGGATCTCGAGGCCACCTGGAATGCGCCGGGTGTCGACATGCGCTGTCGTCAGCAACTGCTGCGCGCACTCATCGAGGACATCGTGGCGGATGTCGATGACGATGCGCGCGACGTGATCTTGACCATCCACTGGCATGGAGGCCAGCACTCGCAGGTACGGGTTCGCAAGCCCAAATCCGGAGAGCATGGCCAGCGTACGCCTGAGGAGGCTCTGGCGATCATGCGATCCATGGCAACCCGGTGGTCGGATGCCGAAATCGCTGCCACACTCAACCGCATGGGCATGCAGACCGGTCAGGGAAAGACCTGGACCGCGCGTCGCGTCCAATCGCTGCGCACGGTGCACAAGATCAGCGGCTATCGCTCTTCCGACAAGAATGGCGAGTGGCTCACCATGTCGGACGCGGCCGCCCGGCTTGGAGTCTCGCACGTCAAAATCCGCCGGTTCATCAGGGATGGCCTCTTGCCCGCCGAGCAGGTCATGCGCGGCGCGCCCTACCAGATCCGCGCCAGCGACCTCGAAGACGAACGGATCAAGGCCGATTTGGCGCGCAATACTCCGCGTCGCATCCACGACGACAACCAAGAATCGCTGTTTTCCGCCATTTGAAAAGGAGGTGCATAATGAATCGGTCTTCGCTCTCGGCAGAAAGTCCTGGCTCTTCTGCGGTTCCGATCGCGGCGGACAGCGCGCGGCCGTTCTCTACAGCCTGATCGTCAGCGCCAAGATGAACGATGTCGACCCGCAGGCCTGGCTCGCCGACGTCCTCGCCCGACTGCCCGCGTATCCGGCCCATCGGATCGATGATTTGCTGCCGTGGAATTGGAGATCCGCAAAATTGCGGACCCAACCAGCGGCGGCCTGATCATGCAGCGCAATAAGGTGCATCACGTCTACACCGTCGATCGTGTCGCCAGGGACCTCGGCGTCAGCGAAGCGCTCATCCAGGACCTGACCCTCGGTCTCGAGCCCGAGGACGGCGTCATCTGGGTCTACGGCGCCAACGATGACGACGGGATCTTGGCCTTCACCGATGAAGGCATCGAGGAGGTCAAACTCCTCCTCGAAGAATATCATCGCGTCTCCCCAAAGAAAGCTTGACCCCAGCACTCCGGTGCTCAGGTTCTCCTGGCTGCCGGATGCGCACGTCTGCGGTCTTCACCGGATGCGTACTCACTGCCGCCGACCCGGCGTCCTTCGGCGTCGCCCAACGCGTGCTGACGATTCCCATTAAACGGACGCACATTGAGGTGACGTACCACCTCACCAAGGCCGAAGTGGACACCCTCATCGCGGCGCCCGGGTCTCCGAAGCCACCGGCGTCAACGCAAGCGATCTTCAGTTGGAGCGGTCGCACCCGCAAGGCGGTTTCCTCGATTGCCGCAAAGATCGGCTGCACGGCGCAGACGCAACCCCGCGGAATTGTGGTAAACATGAAAAGAGTGAAAGACGATTACGGTCACTGCAAACGCGTCACGCGCGATAGAGCGTGTGTGGTGTACCGCTGAGTATCTCCGCTCCGCGCTCCGTCACCAAGACAGTCTCGCTGCAGCCAAACAAGTAACGACCTTCCCCGAGGAGAATGACGGGCATATGGACGGTCATGTTGGCCTGAAGGACGTCCGTTGCGCCGGGCTCCAGGCTGATGTTGCCGCGTTCGCCCCATGGGGAGCCGGTTTGGTATCCAACCCGATGATTAAGGGCTTTGGGTCTCACAGACCGCTCGATCACCCTGCGGGCCGCCGCGTCCACCTTTCCCGCCGTTACACCTGGCTTGATCGCGGCGATGGCGGCTTCAAGTGCCTCCTCCGCCAAGGCATGCAAGGTTTCGGTCTCAGGATGCCTGCCAAGCACGGCGCCGCGGACCAGAGCCCCGGCATATCCCTGCTTCATGCCGCCGACTTCAATCATCGCAGGTTCGTTGTTACCCATTGGATGGCGTGTCAGCTTCGTGTGGGGTAGCTTCGTCCGCTCGCCAAACCCGACTGAGACAAGCCTGACGTCCTCGCCACCGGATTTGGTAACCTCACTCTGGATGGCCACCGCCATTTCAGCCTCGGAGATGCCGGCCCTCAGACTATGCTGAAATGCACGCACGGCCATGTCGGTCACGGCCATCGCATCACGCATTGCTTTGATCTCCAACTCGTTCTTCACGGCCATAACCGATGCGACCAGACGAGAGGCATCGGCAATTTTCATTTCGGGAAGAAGCGTCTGAAGCGCATATACATCTGCCGGAGCGAGGCCCCAGCAGCCCAGCTCGAAACCTACCTTCTTGCCTGCCAATCCCAACCGGCGTAACACGTCGGCAGACACTTTGGCAAAATCTGGCTGCTCTGTATAACCGACCAACTCATCGATGCAGCTCTCCGCGCGAACGCCAGTGAACTCGTATTCCCGGACTACATAGATTGGAGGCCTGCCCGGCACGAGAATCAACGGAAACGGCATGAAATATGCCCCCATTCCATCGTATCCCCGAGATACTGGAGATGACCATGGGCAGTGACTACAAGTGCATCGAGCTCGGCTTGGGCAACTGTTTCAAGCACCTTCTGCTGCCGTCGCTCATACTCTGATTTCGGGAACGGGGCACCAGTGAAGGGAATAGATTTGACCGCAGTCATAGATAAGCTCCTTATCGTCGGTTGTAGTCGGTCAAGTTGAGGCTAGAAATACCCCCCGCGGCTACTCTTGCCTGCGGAATACCAGTCCAGTCGCCCGAGGCTGTTGATTCGCAGATGCGCTCGCAAAGGCACAGCAAGGGCGGGGCTCGAAGAGCGTCCACCTTGACGTGAGACATAACTGTTCCTAACTGGCTTCTGGGTAGAGATGGCGTTTGCTCGCATTACGAAGCTGCGGGCTCAGTTCAGAATCAACTGCGTGCGGATTGTACCTAAACAGCCAGTATTCATCGCGATTGAGCGCATAATGATCGACTGGGGTACGTTCCGTACTCGACGGCCACAACGCCCAATATGCGCTACCAAAATACGTCTTGCGTCCCAGGTATAATGAGCCGCCGACGTCACGGACGGCCCAAAGGTGCTGACCGCTCGCTCATAGCCGCGCTTATTCCGGAGGACTTCACCGTTTGAGAGGCTTCGCTATGATGGCCACCTGTTGATTAACCGTGACATGCGCACCCGATTTGATAGTGCAGACAATTGACGTTGAAGGCGCCCGGATATCGATGGAGTCGGCCGACGCTGAATCCATCGGATGCAACTTCCCGATTAAGTCTCCCTGCTGCACTTTTTGCAGCACTGAGCATCGAGGTTCGAAGATGCCCGTCGCTGGGGATATGATCTTGTCAGACAATAACGTTTCAAGTGTTTGACAAAACTTCTGCTGACCGAAGGTCGGAATTTCTACTGTTCCCTCGATCAGTCCGAGCGCGATTAGACCGTTGCGCACGCCAGCCTCGTATATTTTCAGATCTTCGAGGCCAACGGTGCCACCCCCAAACTCAGTACAAATGAACACCTTGCCCTGGCTATGCACCCAACTATCGAACATGCCAGCAGTCTCGTCATGTTCCCAAAGCAATGTTACCGGCAACTTGAGGGACTCTCCTAAACGGAGTGTCTTGGCCATGAGCTCGGTATCAGCAATAGGATGCGTAATAACCGCAGGCACAGAATCCCACGTAGGTCCCATGCTATGCAGATCAAACACGGTATCTGCCTCTGGTACTAGCACTCGACAAATCGCATCTGCAATGCGTTCGCTTACCGAGCCATCGGCACGCCCCGGAAACATTCTGTTGAGGTTCAAGCCGTCGACTGGCGTGTTTCGGCTCCATCCGCGCACGGCAGGCGGATTTAGCACTGGTACGATAAGAATTCTCCCGCAAGTTTGGAGTTCGGGCAGCCACTCAATAAGTCGTCGAGCGACTATTGGCCCCTCCAACTCATTTCCGTGATTTCCTCCAGTAATAAGAAGCCGCGGTCCCTCGCCTTTATTGAGGCTGAAGACCGGGATCAAAAGAGCTTCACAGTCAGCACCTTTGGGAACAACGAGATGCCCCGTGCTCAAGCCAGGCGCGTCAATTTTAAACGTTAGGTGCGGTGCTTCGCTCATCGTTTCGGCTTTCTTCGAAATCACTTTTGCCAGACTATTGTCGCTGTATCCTGCAATCGGGAGCAGAGGCGCACCGGAACTATCGTCCGTCGTGGATGCTGAGGTCAAATTCAGTTTTCTGATCGTCGACATCTCGTTTTGATATAAGCTCCGAACTGGCATGACTGCTTCGTCTGCATTGGTGTGAATCGGACCTTTAAGTGCGGTTGGGGTGCTGTCACATTGGTTGAGCGGTAAGGAAATTGAGGTAGCAGCGCGCCCCATGACCGTGAGTGCACCGACCTACAAGAACCACCGCTATCCGAGCGAAATCGTGGCCCGTGCTGTCTGGCTCTACTTCCGCTTCAAACTGAGCTTGCGCGATGTCGAGGAAATGCTGCTCGATCGCGGGATCGTCGTTTCCTACGAGACCCTCCGCCGATGGTGCCGAAAGCACGGCCCTGATCATGCGCGCCGCATACGCCGCAAGGCACCAACGAAAGACGATGTCTGGCACCTGGATGAAGTCATGGTGGCGACTTCGCTTCCGCCGACCAGCGCCGGCGCGGACGCTGCGGGCTTGCCTCAAGTCGGTTGGCAACCGCTTCAAGAACATGGAAACTTCTATCATCAGGCATAGGCGCAGACATAGAAATTGACACTACAAGCTCCTCGGCTCCTTGCTTCAGTGTCACTATCTCTCGCTCATCACCCCAAGCCGCGCCAGACGGGGTCAGCTTGGCGCTTACGCTTGAAATCTGTTAAATCAAAATGGGCCATGTCAACCTCCTGCATCTTGCAGGAAGGAAGTCACACTGCGCAACTTTTGGGAATCCCGTTTATGAATGTGTGACCTTCGCCAATGTTCAGGTGTGGAATACGAGAACATCGGATGCTGCAAAGCATAGCCGCACAGGTTGTCCCGGCGCGACCGTGGGAATCCTCCCGACATTCTTTCGGATTACCTGCAACCGAGTCTCACCGGGTAGGTCGACGACCACATGCACATCGGCCCCCAAAGGCGCCACGTCGACTACGACACCCTCTAAAAAATTCTGGTCTGGTTCATCACTCACAACACCTTGTGTGACGTCCATGAGTTCAATATGTTCTGGTCTGATGCATAGATCGGCACTTAAACGCCGGTCTGTCGGCGCTGATCTCGTCCAAATCTCCATTCCATTGGAAGCAATATAGTAGCTACGGCCTCCACTTAATTGACCACATCTACATGCGTAAAACCAATTCGATCTGCCAACGAATTCAGCTACAAACTTATCTGCGGGCGTTTTGTAGATTTCTATCGGAGAACCTCGCTGAACTACCTTGCCCGCATGCATGACAACGACTTCGTCGCCAAGGCTAAGAGCCTCCTCCTGGTCGTGCGTGACGACAATGGTGGTCGCTCTTACTGATCTGAGGATTTCCTTAAGCTCGATACGCAACTCCAGGCGAAGCTTGGCATCAAGTGCGGATAGAGGCTCGTCTAGCAGGACGATTTGGGGGTCAGTTGCCAGCGCCCGGGCAAGCGCTACGCGCTGCTGTTGTCCACCGCTTAGCTGGCCAGGATATCTGGCCTCCATACCGACCATGCGTACAAGTGATAGCATGTGCTGGACTCGAGTAGGTATCATCGGCTTCGGTGTTCCACGGTACCGCAGTCCGTAGGCGACATTCTGCTCCACCGTCATGTGGGGGAAAAGCGCGTAATCCTGGAACAGAAGCCCAACATTGCGTTCGTAGGGCTTCAGATGGTCAACGTTTTCGCCTGCGATTGCCACAGTTCCGCTGTTCGGCGCCGTAAACCCCGCTATCATGCGTAGCGTGGTCGATTTCCCGCACCCACTTGGCCCCAAGAGAGAAAGAATCTTTCCTTGTTCTATTTCCAAGCAGACGCCATCAACAGCGACAAATTCACCGTATTTTTTGCTGACGTCTTTCAATTCAAGAACATTCATTGAGTCAAGCCTCATAGATGCCATGGCCGATAACCCGCTCGAGACCAAACATGCGGTCGAGCACAATCAAAATGACGACAGTTAGCCCAATCAGAAAGACGGCGGCCGCAGCGAGAGTGAGATCGAAGTTCGACCTCATAAGACCTACGAGAGCGACGGGAAGCGGATACGTATTGAAGTCGCTCAAAAAGAGGCTGATTGTTAGATCGTCCATGGAGAATGCGAAGGCAAAGATCGCACCAGCGGCGATACTATTCTTAGCGAGCGGCAAGGTTATCGTGAAGAACGCTTGGCGTTCATGGGCGCCAAGGCTCAATGCAGCTTCACGCAGCGTGGCACTTATTCCAGTCAGCCCTATCAGTGTCATTCTGATCGTAAACGGAATTGTGATGATAAGGTGCCCGGCGAGCATTTTCAGAAATGTCGGCAGCACGTTCACTGCCGAAAATGCCATCAGCAATGCAAATCCAATGAAAACTCCTGGCAGCACTAGAGGCGACAGGAAGGCCGTCGTGACAGAATCCCGCCATTGCGCAGACATTCGACTGATTGCCAGCGCGGCCAAGGCTCCAATCGTGGTCGCGACGGCGGTTGCCGCGGTCGCCAGCAACAGGCTCGTGTGGAGTCCGGACCAGAGATAGCCATTGTGGGCGAACTTGGTGAACCACTTCGTCGACAGACTCGGGGGAGGAAATTGACCAAGGTAGTCACGCGAGTCAAATGCCATGATCACGGTCATCACCACTGGGAGCAGCAAAAACACTGCCGCCACCGCGATTACTGCCTTTAGGAGTGCCCCAAGACTGGCGTCTGCGTTTCGCTTGGTGAGCATTCTTAGGTCCTATCAAGCAACGTTGCAATTCTAGAGATAATAAAAATCATTAGAAGCGATAGAATCATCATCATAATCGATATTGCAGCCCCGCTGGGGTAGTTCGATACTTCACTGAAGCGACTGTAGACAATGTTTGAAATAAACTGCACCCTTCCTCGCCCCAGGATCCAAGGGATGGCGAAAGCGCTTACGCCAAACGTCATTGAAACCAAAAATGCAGACGCGATTCCCTTGATGCACAACGGGACCGTTACTGAAAGATGTGACTCTATTGCCGATGCGCCAAGAGATTGCGCCGCCTCGGTCAAGCGAGGATTGAGATTCAGTATCGCGCCTATCATGATCAGGATCGATATCGGTATTGCATAGTGGAGCAATCCGACGATGATGATGATGTTAATATATGCACTGCCGTTCATGTTGACGCCAAAGAAGGACATGAACGGGGAGAGTATCCCGACAGAACCAAACGTCAATTCGATCGCATAGACCCGAACCAATGAGCTCAAGAACATCAGCCCGATGAGAGCTGAGATCCAGATCTTCCGCACACTCGCAGATGCATTCTTCGCAATATAATAGGCGACCGGAAACGCTATGATGATAGCGATCACGGACGCGAAGAACCCCAACACATAGGTTTGGCCAAAGTACCTCGCATAGGCGGGGCCGAAGAATTCCGTATAATTCTTGATGGTAAGCGGGGCTCCCGCCACGGCCCCGATACGGCCTGGCGTGAATGTGCGAAAGCTCTCCTCAATGACTGTCATTAGCGGCAGCACAAGGAAGAGGAGAAATACTGCTGCCGCCGGAAGCAGCAGCAGTATTTGGGATTTAGGATGTCTCATTTGAATCCTTGGCCGACGCGCTTGCGCCACACATTCTCGCGGCTTTCCGCTAAAGCAGAGGCTGGATTTCCTGCTCCCAGCGCTTCATCCAAGGATCCGACTGCTCGGAGATATACGACCAGTCCGGAACGTAGGCATATTTATTCATTTCCTCGTTGTTGAACACGAAAGGTTTGGCCTCGTCAGGGACCGCCGCCTTGACACTGGCAGGCATAGCTCCCACCATAGAGTTGTATTCGGCGTTGATACCTGGGCTAATAAGAAAGTTCACCAACTTGAACGCGGCGTCAGTATTACCACCTTTCAGCACACACCAGCCTTCCTGGAGATAAAAAGTTCGGAACCCTGTTGTTGCTGGGTCCATCCTATTCAGCACTCGCATTTTGAATTTGCGGCTCAGCCCGGTATAGGTGCCGTTAGAATTGAACGTTATACTGGTTTCTCCTGAGCTAAGGGAATTATCTACGTCAATATCTGCGTTTGCGATTCGACCAATGTTGCCGCTTCGAGCCAACTCCTTCATGAAGTCCCATGCCGGCTCCATATTCTTCTCGTCGCCTCCCTTGGAAAGCGCCAACGAGACCATCTGGACGTTCTGATTCAGTGTCGGTATAGGAAA
>NZ_JAMYSY010000086.1:0-16180 GCF_040322175.1 Mesorhizobium sp. M0185
CAAAGCGTTCCTTGAAAGACCCATCGAGGGCGACTGGCCATATCTGTGGATCGACGCCACCTACCTGAAGGTGCGCCGCGGCGGCTGCATCGTCTCTCGCTGTCATCATCGCCATCGGCGTCAACGCGGACGGCCGGCGCGAGGTGCTGGGCATGGAGGTCGGCACGTCTGAGGCCGAGCCGATCTGGACGGAGTTCCTGCGCAAGCTGACCCGCCGCGGCCTGCGCGGCGTCAAGCTCGTCGTCTCCGATGCCCATGAAGGCATCAAGGCGGCCGTCACGAAGGTGCTGTGCGCGACATGGCAGAGGTGCCGCGTCCACTTCATGAGGAACGTGCTGGCCCATGCCGGCAAGAGCGGGCGCCGCGTCGTTTCCGCTTTCATCGCCACCGCCTTCGCCCAGGAAACGCCCGGGGCCGCAAGCACGCAATGGCGCGCCGTCGCCGACCAGATCCGGCCGAAGGTGCCGAAGCTGGCGGCAATCATGGACGACACCGAGCCCTCCGAATTCAGCTTACCGCGGGGGCGGGCCACCTTCACCCTAAAAATACGGTCTAAACCACCTTTGCCGCCGGCGCCGGCGCCGGCTGGATAAATTTAGATCGCGCAACACTGTACCGGCCGTCGACACTGACGGGCACCTCGCCCTCGATGGTTGCGCGACGAACGACCCGGCGTTGGTCGCCGTAATCCTTGGTCGCACAATGCATCGTTGCCCGATTGTCCCAGATAGCGACATCACCCTGCTTCCACTTCCAGCGCACCGTGTTTTCCTGCGCGGTGACATGAGACTCAAATAGATCGAGTAGCCTATGGCCGTTATGTTTTGGGACGCCAACGAAACCTGCTACATACGAGCCGAGCACCAGGGTACGCTCGCCGGTCTCGGGGTGGACGCGTACGACAGGGTGCTCGGTCTCGATCCTCGGTCGGATAAGGGCTTCAGCAGAAGGCCTCTTATAGGCTCCGGGAAAGCTGTGAACAGCCCAGAGGTCGTCGGCTAGCCGTTGCAGCGGCAGAGGCAAATCGAGATATGCGGCCGCAGTGTTTGACCACACCGTGTCGCCGCCGATAGGTGGGATCAAAACGCCTCGCAGTACTGCAATCTTCGGGTACGCATCCATGCAGGACCAATCGATATGCCAAACGTCAGCCTGAATATCTCTGACTGCGGAATCCATATCGAAGATGGGCGTCGTTCCCTCGGGGTATAGCGAAAGCTTCCCGAAGCGAAGAGCAAAGCGCTCCTGCTCGGCGTCGTCGAGATGACCTTGGTCACGGAAGAAGATGACCTTATGCTCAAGTACCAGACGATTAATCGCAGCGATTGTCTGATCCGGTAGATCAGCCGACAACTTGATGTTCGCAATTTCAGCACCAATGCGCGGTGTGCATTTTGCAACATCGGTATGTGGAATGACACTGTCGTCTAAATGCATTTTACTCATCGTGATCTTCTCCATGTTACATAAAATTCTGCTTTCTTCTGTCCGCTAGTCGATATTGGTACTATGACTCCCATATGCATCTCACCTCCCATTTCTAGTAGGTTGATTGTACCCGAGTGCGATCGGAGCGACGGTCTAGCTAGAGCGCCGGACGTTCAGATTGATGTGTTTCGGCGTGCAATTTTGGGTCTGACGCACTCTCGAGGAAGTTCGGGATCATACGGCACGATTAGGCCGGCTTGTAGGAGGTCGAGCTTTCCGCGTCCATACATCTGAGGATCTGGAATGGAAACCGGCGATCAGGTTGCGTGCTTGCACCAGCAGGGGCACGCCCGCCTCGATGGCGGCGATCATGACCGTGTCGGCTTTGCTCAGATGATCACGGGCCGTCGTCATCAGCCACGCGATCGTTCTAGCTGGCGTCACCTTGTGGAGTTGCTGATCGGATGCCTGCTCGGCGCGACGCCGTCGCCTTGCCCATTCGCTGACGACGCCCAGGCGTCCCCGAAAGCCTTTTGTCTTCAGCCGCCGCCAGAGCTCGCTTGCATGTGGCAGCCCGATATCCATTGCCCATCCAGGAACGGCAACCATTGTCTTGAGCGAACTCTGCCGGACGCGGAAAAATATCGGTTCTCTGGCCACGGATCACTTGGCGTACGAGTTTGCGACTGTGACCGGTGCGGCGCACGATCTCCTTGATGGGGATGCCTTCGCCGGCAAGTTTCATGATTGCCGCGTTTGTCTCCTCACGCCGCAGATAGCCTTCGAATTGCAGCTTCTCCACGTAGATGAGCAAGTCGGGATTGATCGTCGTAGCGTCGATCGCAGTTCGGATTATCCGCATCGACTTGCGAACGGCGGCGAGGAAAGCCGCGCTCGCATTCTCCATCAGATGCCAGCGGTCGGCGACCTGAACCGCATTCGGTAATGCCTTGGCGGTGGCTTCGCCGTAACCGCTTCCGCGGTCGCGCGAGACGGTTTCATCTCAGGGTGATCGGCAAGCCAAGCCTCGACGGTGGCAACTTCACGGTCCGGCAGCAACGTCACGATCCGCCGTCGCTCCAGTATCGCAGACGCAAGGCCGCGCCAGCGTCCCTGACCGCGCGGTAATGACGATCACTCCTTCGTTCTCAGCGATGACTCGACAACCAATCCCGCCGGTATCAAGGACCACAAACGCAAATTTCTCACCATGGTGCTGATTCCCCTCAGAAAATAGCCTCACGCCGCCATGCAAAATCATCAAATGTGTGTCAGACCCAATATTTGACGCCAGATTAGAGTGCGCCCCTGAGGGTGGACAGATATCAGGCTGCTGATTTGTCAGTCTGCCGGATGTGTGATCCTCGAACTGCTGCGGGCTCAGATATCCGAGCGCCGAATGGAGCCTGCGATGGCGTTCTTCGCCGCCGGGCTCTGTTCGCGAGTGTATGCCTGCGAAAGGTACCGGATATAGTCCGGGGGATGGTAGTATGAAATGTACTGAAGGGCGTCGGCGACGCTCTTTGTAATATCCTTGCGGGCTATGGTCCGTCTTGTCTTATTCAGTAAGCGCGTAGGCATCCCCACGTAGCGTGCAGGCGGTTGATCGCTCATTTTCAGCATGAATCATGCGGAGAATCCTGTGAGCGACAGTATGAGCCATCATCGAACATTCGAGATTTTGACGGCGGAGCCTGTGCCGTCCCGACGCAAGCCGCGCCATCGGTCGGACGAAGAGAAGGCACGGCTTGTCGCCGAAGCCTTCTCGCCAGGGGGTAATGTGTCGGCAGTTGCGCGTTCCGAGGGGCTGGACCCCTCGCAGCTCTATGCATGGCGCCGCAAGGCGCTTTCGTCGGGCATGGTTGCGCCACTGACGGAGGGAGCGAGCAAGCCGGCGAAGTTCACGCGCTTTGAAGCGATGGGCAGCGACATGGTGGAAATCGTCATTGGCGATGCCGTGGTGCGCGCCGGCGGCGATGTTGATCCCGATCGCCTGGCGAGGATCATCCGCGCGGTTCGCAAGGCATGATCGCTTCCGGTGTGGTGGTTTACGTGTCGTGCCAGCCTGTCGACTTCCGCAAGGGCGCGGCATCTTTGATGGCGCTGGTCAGGGATGGCGGCCTGGACCCGTTCTCGGGGGCGCTTCACGTGTTCCGCTCGAAGCGTGCGGACCGGGTTCGCATCGTGTGGTGGGACGGCAGCGGGGTTTGTCTTTATTCGAAGACTCTGGAAGATCACAGCTTCTGCTGGTCTGCGATATCGGCCGCGCGCATGCGTCTCGACCACGCCCAGCTGATGGCGCTTCTGGCCGGGTTAGACTGGAAAAAGATCCGTCCGGCCAGGATCAGGCGGCCGTTATCGACGGGCTGAAACCGGCCTGCGGCAAGATGAATCATGCGGCTGGAACGGTTGGGAAAGCGGCTGTTTTTGTGCTCTGTTGCTTGCCATGGTTCTACCGGGTCTTGCCCTTCCCGACGACGTTGATGCGCTGAAGGCGATGATCCTTTCCATGGCTCGCGAGCAGGCTGCGAGCCAGGCCCGGATCGCAGTCGCCGAAGCTCGGATCGCAGCATCCGAGGCGGAGGTCGCCCGGCTGAAGGCCGTCGAGAGGAGCGCCAACGAGCGGATCGCCAATCTCACGTCGATCCTGAAAGTTTTACAGCGCACGCAACATGGCACGCGTTCCGAGCGGCTACGCCTGGCCATCGACGACGAGCAGGCCTCCTTTGCCTTCGAAGAGGTCGAGACCGGCCTTTCGGAAATCCGGAGCGAACTCGACCGCGCGGTCGGGAATAAGCCGAAGCGCGCGCCGCGTCCGCGCAAGGGTTTTGCTGCCCACCTCGAACGCATCGAGGAAGTTATCGAGCCGGAAATCCCTGGCGACTGCGAGGGGCTGGAAAAGGTTCTGATCGGCGAGGACCGATCCGAGCGGCTGGACGTCGTCCCGCCGAAGTTCCGGGTCATCGTCACGCGCCGTCCCAAATACGCTTTCCGGGGCCGTGACGGCGTGGTCCAGGCTCTGGCGTCGGCGCACATCGTTGAAAGCGGCCTGCCGACGGAGCGGCTGCTCGCCTACATCGCCGTGTCGAAATACGCCGACGGCCTTCCGCTTTACCGGCAGGAGACGATCTATCTGCGCGACGGTGTCGAGATCAGCCGGTCGCTGATGGCGCAGTGGATGGGGCATCTGGGCTTTGAGTTGCAGATGCTCGCCGATTACATCCTCGAGCGTGTGAAGGAGGGCGAAAGGGTCTTCGCCGACGAGACGACCTTGCCCACCCTTGCCCCCGGTTCCGGGAAAACCACGAAAGCCTGGCTATGGGCCTACGCACGGGATGATCGACCCTATGGCGGAACCAGTCCGCCAATGGTTGCCTATCGTTTTGAGGACAGCAGCGGCGCAGATTGCGTGGCGCGCCACCTCGCCGGGTTCAGCGGTATCCTGCAAGTGGATGGCTACTCGGCCTATACCAACCTGGTCAAGGCACGGGCCAAAGCCGGCAGCAATGAAACAATCCGGCTCGCCGGGTGCTGGGCTCACCTGCGGCGCAAATTCTACGACCTGCACATCAGCGGGATCTCGCAGGCCGCGACGGATTCGATCATCGCCATGACCGAATTGTGGAAGGTCGAGGACGAGGTTCGCGGCAAGGATGCCGGAAGCCGCGCCGCGCTCCGTCAGGAAAAGTCCGTGGCCATTGTCGCGAGCCTCTTCGATCTATGGGAAGCGGAACTGGGGAAGGTCTCCGGAAAATCCAAAACCGCCAAGGCGATCCGCTACGCGCTCACCCGGCGGGAGGCGCTGGAACGCTTTCTGATGGACGGTCGCATCGAAATCGGCTCCAATATCGTCGAGCGTGCAATCAGGCCCCAGACGATCACGCGAAAGAATACTCTATTCGCCGGCCGCCAGGGCGGTGGACGAACCTGGGCGACGGTAGCCACCTTACTGCAAACCTGCAAAATGAACAGCGTCGATCCGCTCGACTGGCTCTCGCAGACCTTGACCCGCATCGCTCAAGGATGGGCGGCATCCGAGATCGAAATGCTCATGCCTTGGAAATTTAGGCCTGACGTTATCGGCTGACCGCTTACCTTATTCACGAAATCTCATCCGAATGAACCGAACCCGTTGACCAGTTTCAGGCTATGGAAGCTCCGCACCCGCCTGCTCGCCTCCTTCATATCCATACCCGCTCTGTTTAACGCCTCCATACGGCGCATCTGCTGAAACCCCTTAAGATAATTCACACTAAGAGCGCCGGCCGAAAGACCGCCGATCAGCGCCTGTTTGGTATTGTCAGCAGCGGTGAAGAAGTAGGCGGCCAAGCCATAGTCAGTGGCGTTGGCTTCTTCGATCGCCTCCTCGATCGTGTCGAACGGCGCCACGGTGAGGATCGGTCCGAACGGCTCCTCATGAAGCACTCTGGCATCCTTTGGCACGCCTGTCAGGATCGTTGGCGGCCAGGTGCTCCGCTTGACTGTAGTGCGAGACCAGCCGATATCCGGACCATGGGCTCGCTTCTCTGCAGTTTCATCGCGTTGGTTACGCCCGGTCAAATATCAATATCTACAAAACCATCTCATCTCGAATACAGATGATGATACGGCTCAGGCAGGCGCGGAGGAGCGGTAGCATCTGGAGCTTGGTTTGAAGGATGTGCCTAAGCCCGGTTGGGCGTTGGCGATCGCCAAGCGCTCCACCATGCGCAAGGCGCGGATCGCGCTTGCCCGCCGCCTGGCCATCATCATGCATGCGATGCTCAGGCAGGGTACCATGTTCAAGCCCGCATAGCGGAATCGAGGACGACGAGACAGGAGGCCGAAACGAGCTCCCGAGGGAGGAAGTGGATGACGGCGCCGATTGTGTAGCATGCGGCAAACCAAGCCGCTCCATACCCAGCTTACCCCATCAAGTTCCACGTGAGCACGAAGAGAACCCAGGCACCCGAAAGCGTCGAGAACGCTCACAACCGAGCGGCCGCCCTTGACTCATTAGAGAACACTATCGTTAGGATGCGGACGTAGTCGCGTCGGGTGGGTCTTGAACGGGTATATCCATAATCTTGGCCGCAAGACAAATGTGCCGGCGCCGAAGATAGTATTTTTTTCCATCTTACCTCGGAGGCCTTGGGATTAACACTCTTCGGTGGATGGCACAACAATCAAGGCTTCAAGATCTGGCTGAGGAATAGCTTGGTCCGTTCGTGCTGAGGGTTGGTGAAGAAGTCGTGCGGGGCGCCCTCTTCGACGATCCGGCCTGCATCCATGAAGATCACTCGGTCGGCAACGGAGCGCGCGAAGCCCATCTCGTGGGTGACGCAAACCATTGTTATGCCGTCGCGCGCGAGACTGGTCATTGTCTCGAGCACTTCCGCCACCATCTCCGGATCGAGCGACGAGGTCGGCTCGTCGAACAACATCACAGCAGGCTCCATGCAGAGCGAGCGAGCAATGGCGACGCGCTGCTGCTGGCCTCCGGAGAGCTGACCCGGATACTTATTCGCCTGCTCCGGTATTCGCACGCGCTCGAGGAATTTAAGGGCGAGATTCCTGGCCGTGGCTTGGGGCACACCCTTAATCCACATTGGTCCGGCCATGCAGTTCATCAGTACCGTCATATGGGGGAAGAGGTTGAAGTGCTGGAACACCAAGCCGACGTTTTTGCGGACCTCAGTGACGTTGCGCATTTTGCTATGCAATCTGATCCCGTTGACAGTGATCTCGCCCTCCTGGTGTGCTTCAAGCCGATTGAAGCAGCGGATCAGCGTCGACTTTCCCGATCCGGAGGGACCGCAGATAACAACGCGTTCCCCCCTGCGGACAGTGAGGCTGACGTCAGTCAACGCTCTGAAAGAGCCGTACCACTTCGATACGTTCGTCGCTTCAATAACTTTATCCGCAACCATTGGCACCTGCTTGTGGGTGAAAATCTCTTGGGATGACAGTGGCTGCACGTGCAGAACATTGCCCATCGCCTGCGAAGGATTGCCTTCATCAAGGACTTTGAATCGAGTTATATTGCTGGTCATTGAAGTTTACTCCTCACGAAGTGGCGCTCAAGCCGTGACTGACCAACCTCTAGGCAGATGGACATGATCCAATAGATTATCGAGGCTGTTATCAGCATCTCCATATGATGGAAGGTCGGCTGGCCAATCGTGCGAGCAAGGAACGTCAGCTCCCACACGCCGACGACCGAGACCAGCGAACTGTCCTTCAACATTGCGATAAAAGTATTCCCCATCGGGGGAACGATGACCGGAAGCGCCTGCGGCAGGATGATCCTGCGAATGGTGAGACCGAAGCCGAAACCCATGGAACGGGACGCTTCCCATTGACCGCGGTCGATGCTCTGAATACCCGCGCGGAAGATTTCCGTCATGTAGGCGCCGACGCAAAGCGACAGCGCCAATATGCCGGATGGAACGGCATCGAGCACGATACCCAGTTGCGGAAGCCCGAGATAAATCAGGTAAATCTGCATGAGAAGCGGCAGACCTCGGAAAAACGACGTGTAAAAGCTGGCGATGGCGTAGGCAAAGCCATTGCTCGAAAGCTTTGCAATCGCTGCAACAATCGCGATAAGGGAGGCAAAGATAAGCGAAACAGCCGAAACATAGATTGTGGTCGCCACGCCCTGGGTGATCAGGAATGGCAAATTCCCCCAGATAAATGGCATGCTCAGTTTAAATGACTGGAAGAAGGCAAGAAACAGAAACAGCAGTTCGAGCCATACGATGCCGATTTGCACCTTTAACGAAGCAAAACCGATCAACACGATGTTGAGGCAAAACATGATCGCAATCACGAAGGCGATCGCGAAACGTCCATAGACCCCGCTTTGCAGCGGGTCGCCAATGACCGGCCGCATTAGCTCGCCAAGGCTGGTGCCCGCAAGGTTAAACATGAGCAAGGCCGCCAGCACGACAGCGAAGATCGAGGCGACAAACCAAGGCCTGTGGACGAGCACCTCGGATTCGACTGTATCCTGATAAAGCATGAGCTACCTTTCAAAAACGAGAGCGGCCCGGGGTCACCCGGGCCGCTTCAGATTCGTAACCTTACTTTTCGACGGAGCGATCCACCCCATACCACTTGATCATTATCTTGGCGAGCGTGCCATCGTCTTTCATGACCTTGATGGCTGCCGCGATCTTTTCACTAAACTCCTTGTCACCACGCAGAATTGCAACAGCGCCCGGCGTAGTTAATACGACGCCAATCTCCCTCAACGGATATCCGGCCTTGATCGCGTCCCGAGTTACTGTTTCATCACCGAGAACCGCATCAAGACGAACGCCATCGCCCAGTCGAAGGTCATCCAACGCAACATTGTGGGTTGCATAGGCCTTCACTTCGCCCGGCTTGAATTGAAAATCTATTGGCTTGGCGCCTACTATCCAGTCCGGTGCTAGGATGTGATTGGCATAAGACTCCGACACTGTGCTTGCTGTGACCCCGACTACTTTGCCGTCGAGATCGGAAAGCTTATTCGCCTTGCTATCTTTGTGTACGACGGCGCTCACCCGCCCATAGACGTACACGGCAGGGAAGTCGAGTTTTTCCGAGCGGGCTTTGAGTGGGGCCATCTCGCCCATGGCCATGTCCCAACGCCCTTCCCACTTGCCTGCGGTCATAATGTCCCAGCCTGGCGTGACGAACTCGACTTTAACGCCAAGATAGTCCGCAATGGCCTTGGCGATGTCGATATCAGAACCGTCGAGCTCATGCTTGTCGTTCATATGCGACATCGGCCCCCAGTCCGCCCCGGCCGCCACTTTTAGTGTCTTTGTCGCAAGTACGTTGTCGAGTACGGCGCCAGCGTAGGCCGTAGCCGACGAAGCCACAGACGCAACCGCGACTGAGGCTGCAGCTGCTAAGGTTGTCATAAGCTTGTTCATTGATGTTACCCCTGTTTATGGTTGATGATCGTCACCTGAGTTGCAAAATTTCGCGCCATTTTGTACCAGTAGCGGCGCTCGCTCTCCAGCCCGTTGGCTATGTTCAGCCTCCTCCATCGGCCCAAGTGCTGGCAAGAATATAGTCAATATGAGAGCCATCTAGAACTTAGATGGGTGGAACCCGCAAGCCGGCCTCGGACACGGAATTTCATCCAAGGCAATCTGTTCGACAATTCCTCGGCAGAGGCCGAACTAAACGGAAGTATTGCCCGGAAGGGAAGCCTCGATGGATCATGTGGAAAGGCTCACCCTTGGGATCTGCCCTCCGGGGTTGGCAACTGCATTCTAGCCATCGTCAGTATCGTCGTTGGACGAAGCATCCGGATGTGATAATTGGCAGCAGCTGACGCACGCAGCCAATACACGGTTGTCGGATTGGCCGCACAAGCCTTCCGTCGATAAGACGACGGGAGAATCCGGTCCGATGCCTTCATCTCATTGATGAGCAGTTGGAAGATGGTCGAGCTAGTCGACCGTGAACAATCCGAGCTCTAGGCGGCGACCGGCTTGGGCCGGAGTTGAAGCAGAGCGATCAAGAGCGACAAAAAACCCTTCAGCCACCTGAGCAGGAGGGAGAAGTTGTAGCCGGCGGCGGCCAGGATGGCGTTGACGGCGTCGCCGTGCTGGCCGGCGAGGTAGTTACGGCCCATGCGATGCTCGGCCTTGATGTGGCCGATGACGGGTTCGATCGCCGACCGCCGCCGCATCTGGCGTTTGATGGCCGGAGTGACGCGGCGTTTCTGGCCGCTGGTGAAGACCCTGAACCTGTGGCTTTGCGGTGCGTTGTGGCCGCGATAGCCGGCGTCGGCGAGGATGCGGCCGATCTGGTTGCCGATGGTCTCTTCCATGTCGGGGATGACGCTTGCCAGCGTGTGGCCGTCGTAGGGATTGCCGGGCAGTGCTTTTGCATGCAGGGCGAATTGGCCGCCCTTGGAGCGCTCAGCGTGGTGGCCACCGATACCTTCACCCCGAACTCGTAGGGCATGTGCGCCTTGCCCTTGCCGATGCATTCCACCTCGTGCGCGTGCAGGCTGTAGATCTTGCGGCCGCGCTGACGCTGACGCTGCTCGAGAACGGTGGCGGCCTGGTAGAGCGGCCATTTGAAGAGCGCGTCCAGCCCCGCATCGCCGGCGACCTGGCGGGCGATGTCGCGAATGGTCCGGCCGAGGTAGGTCTTAAGCCTGCGCAGCGTCTTGTTGGCCCGCCTTGAACTGCTTGGCGTGGGCATAGCGCTGGTGCTTGATCAGCGCCAGCTTGCCCACCCCACATAGCTCTGGCGCAAATTGAGCCCCGTCTTCCTGGCCAGCCGCACCAGCCGTTCGCGCGCCCGGTGGATGAGCTTGGCGTCGGTCGGGAACATGACGTTCTTCGGCTGCACGGTGGTGTCGACGATCACCTGGCGCGTGTCGGACGGCTTCATCGCCCCGGTCTTGACCGCGAGGCTGAGGCTTTCCTGCACAGCGCCACGATCCGCTCCTCGCCCATGCGGCCGCGCCAGCGCGTCATCGACGAGCGATCGAACGGCAGCACGTGGCAGAAGAATTCCTCGCCGCAAAGATACTGCAAGTAGGGGTTCTCCACCCAGCGCTCGCACAGCACCTCATCCGACAGGTTGAAGGTATGCTTGAGAATGGCCAGCCCCGCCATCAGCCGGGTCGGCAGTGGCGGCATGCCAGGGCCGTCCGAATAGACGGCGCCGAAACGCTCCTCCAGCACCGGCCAGTCAATCGCCTGCGCCAGCCGCACCAGCTCGTGCTTCATATTGATGATCTGATCGAGCCTGGAGCGGAACAGATCCTGCTTTCCCGTCTCGCGTTGGTAGCAGGCGCAATAGCCCTTCTGTAACGGGCATCGATAGGTCAATCCCTTTTTGCGTCGTCCAGTTGCCGGGGTCTTGCTTCTGTACGGGGTCGGTGCGCGACCGCCAACTGATGGAGTTTGAAGAGGATAAGGCCGACCAATCTAGTGACGCGTGATCGCGATGCCACGCAGGCTGTTGCGGTTTGACCTGATCCATCGTCCCGGCAACGGGACCTCGCTTCGGGAGGGCCTGGTGTCGTGACCCACCCGAATACGGTTGTTCTCCCCTTTCTCAGGCGGCTGCCGTCATTGTCCTGGCCGCCGCGTGGAAGACAGTTCCAGCGGCAAGCATGCGGTGCAGGATCACCGCAAGCTTGCGCGCCAGCGCCACCTTGGCCTTCTTCATCCCGGCCCGCCGGGCGATCCGCATCGCCCAGCTTTTCATCTCCGTGCAGCCCTTGAGCGGCTTCACCAGCATGATGTGGGCGGCCTAATAGAGCGCCGTGCGCACTGCGGCATCCCCGATCTTGCTGATGCGGCCGCTATAGTCGGTCTCGCCGGATTGATACCTCTTCGGCGTCAGGCCGAAATGCGCGCCCGCCCGCTTCGACGAGCGAAAGCGCCCGGGGTCGTCGATCGCAGCGGCATAAGTGAGCGCCACGATCGGACCGACTCCCGGCGTCGACATCAACCGCCTGGCCCTGGCATCAAGGCGCACCAGCGCGCGAACCTTTTTCTCGAGAGCCTGGAACTCGCGCAGTAGCAAGGCGTGCACAGAAAGCAGCACCGTGGCCACCGTCTTCAGGTTCGGATGGCTAGCCACCAGGTCACGGATGCGGCAAGCAAAGTCGCGCGGTGTTGTCTTGCCAACCTTGAGCCCGAAGCCGCGCAAAATGCCACGCACGCTGTTCTCTACATCCCTCAGCTTCGATTGAATGAGCTTGCGCGCCGTCAGGACCGCCCGCACCTCTTGCGCGGCCAGCGACTTGCAATGCACCGGCCGGAACCAGCCAAGCCGCATCAGCTGCGCGATCCCGCGAGCGTCATTGCGGTCCGACTTCACCGGCATGGCCTTGAAGGCGTCGCGCACATGTCGCGTCTCCAGCAGCTCGACCGCCAGTCCCGCCTGCCGCATCGCCGCAAAGAGCCATTGCGACAGCGGCCCGGCTTCCAGCCCGATCCGCGCCACAGGAAGGCCGAGCGAGGCAAACCAGGCAATCAATGCCTCCGGCTCGCTCGCCACCCTGGTTTCGCGAACGATCTTGCCGCTCGCATCGACAACGCACACGCTCGAGTATTCCAATGACACGTCGATCCCTGCATAATGCTCCATGGTTGTCTCTCCTTGATGCTTGGAGCGGGCCTGTCCCGACTCCGTTAACACCATCAGTGTGGGGGACGACCACCTCATCGCCAAGCAAGCCGCGAGCGGAGCGCGCCACTCAAGCGCCGTAGCGAAGTGAGCGGCCCGCTTGGCGGCCCGTTACCCCATCTAGTCTGGCGCGCTCTGGCGTCGCGGCGGGAACGCTTTTGCTCAATTGCGCCGACCACAGCCTTTCGGCAGCGTGCTGGGGAGAAGCCGACCAGTCACCACATATCATATCAAGCGCGATGGCCCTGAGATCCTCGGTGGCAAGCTTGAGGTTGGGACCGTGACGACGGCTCAGCTATGCCGGCATCACGCCGCCAGCAAATGTGGACCATACATCTTCGGTCATGCGCGTCGGTCCAGATGCTGCGCGCGTCAGTTCCGCAAAAGGTCATCGCAGCGAATACGAGACCTGGCTTGACAAGGAATGTAGCTTTGCCCGGCCTAGACTCTGAAAGCAGGAGCCATCCTTATCATCAATCGAGATAGCATTCGGCAAACGAGCCGCCGCAGCCAGAACATTCGACGCACTCTAGAGGCAATCGGCAATGTCTGCGGTCTCTTCAGCAGAACCGAATGCCGGGACTATCTCAAGAAAGCCGGATTGCGTCCGCGTCCTCGTCCGACCTCTAAGCTGCGGCGTGAGTGGAACGCGTGCCCACGTCCGGCCGCCCCGATCTATCAAGTCGCCTCAGTGGATGCGCGCCGAGACGTGAGGGCAGTCGCCGACCGCGTACCATTCGGTCATCAAAAGCGTTTCTTGAGGAAATAGCGCGGGATAGCGCCCGGCCCGCCTTCCAGTTCGCCGAAAAGTTCGAAGCCGAGCCTCTCGTAGAAGGGGCGAGCCTGGAATTCCAAGGTGTCGAGCCATATGCCGATATAGCCGCGCGCCTTGGCGATCTTCTCCGCCTCTTCCATAAGTCGCCGGCCGAGGCCGAGGCCGCGATACTCTTCCGGGATGGCGAGAGATCGAACGAAGGCCCAGCCGTAGCCGTCAACCGCGTAGAGGCCGCCGACGGCAGCTCGCGTTTCAGGATCGCGAATGATGATGGCGAAGCCAGGCTGGTCGGCCATGCCGCTGTAGGTATTGTTGTAGACGCTCAGGACCGCGACGATGGCGCGGAGGTCGTCGGGATTGGGGTCGCCCGGGATGAAGTCGAGGAGAGGGGTGGACATATTATTTGGCTCTTTAGACAATGAAAGCCCAAGGTGGTGACCTTAGACCACAACTCGCGAGCAGGTTGTGACTAGAAGAACTCCGCTTCTTGAAAGATCGTTCGCAAGTCGTTTGATCTTCGCGGAATGCTGCGCCATTGCGAATAGCGAGGTCATCTGGTGATCAACATAGAGGCCAAGGAGCTCACTGATCGTTTCCTCCTGATCTTGATTGAAGCTCAAACTGCCTTTTACGGCGGCACGTTCTCGAGTTTGAGGTCTTCCACCGAACCTTCCGCCGCCGCGAGATGCAGAACCGCATTTGTGCCGTCCTTCATTCCATCGATCGCGCAGTTACCGAACTATGACGATCCGGTCGGCAGCTGCTCCTTCGCACCGAAGGAGGCAAGCCTCGTGCCAATTTGGTGGACAAGAAATGTCTGGCTAATATTGAAGGGCTTCCATGAAAAGTGCGGCAGGACGCCAGCATGCACGCGCGGGGTCGCGGACTGGACAAACCCGACAGGTAGTGTCGGGGGCCCGACGTTTTAGGGAGCAAAAGAGTTCGTGGAGCAGTCAATCGGCGGTGAGCTGTGTTAAGGGGACTGACGGCACCGTTCAACTATTTTCCGCGAGCTCAAGCGCAACGCCTTTGAGGGTCCCCAAATCCCGGTTCTTAGTGACTACTATGGGCGCCGCTAATGAGATGGCACGTGAGTGCATGGCCACAACGCAAAACCACCCAGAGCAACTCCCCCCGCTAACAATGCCGCGCGGCATCAGGCTCTTGCTTGCGGAATTGTCCTCGATTAGGCGCTGATTGCCCTCAGGGGGCCAAGACCAAGATTCACATCGTATTCTGACGCATTACCTGCCGCTGTATTTTCCCGACCTCGATCGCTTCCGGGGAAACAGCCGCAGCGATTGGTTCTTCGCATTCTCGATGCCTTTCCCACGCCGGCAGCCATCACTGCTCTGACGAAGGAGCAGTTTGTGACAACACCCTGGGATCTCATCGGCCGCAAGGTCAACAAGAGACAGATTCTAATGGATATTTACGAGACGGCACGCACATCGATCGGACTACCGTTGCCGCTTGGTGTCCCTGCTATTCGGTCGTCCCCGAGGCGCGAGGCTGATCCGTCAAAGCAACGATATCGAAGCGCCGATGAACTGCTGCAGCACAGTCAGGATTACCAGCTGCTGCGATAGATCCCCGGCATTGGGCCGATCAATGCACTTACGATCATCGCGGAAGGCCACGACCATCGCCTCTTCGCCGGCCGTCAGAACGGTGGAGCGTACAGTCTTCGGACCAATCGGCGGATCATGGACGAAGGCCCGCTTGCGCTACTTGGCGCCGGCCAGTTCTACAAGCGTAGCGTCCGCGGGCGCGAACACCAGATAAAAGCTAAGCGCATGCGGATCGGAGCGGCTCCTGCGGATGAGGACGTAGCGGGCAAAGCCTTCGTCCACGACATAGGGCAGAGCAATGCGTGCCCAAGTCGTAGAGCCTGAGGCCCTTGGCGCCTTCACCCGCCGGAAGCGCCTGCCAGGCCTCGGCGGCGAGTTCCTCGCCATCTCTTTCGGATCCGTCTGCAGCAGCCCCTGATCGGTCAGCATGCGCAAGATATGATTGGACCGTATCGCAAGAACATAAGGTTGTCGGCGCTCCTCGAGCATGCGCCGGGTCTGATAATCCCCGCCATAGGCTGCGTCGGCCAGAACCCACGCGCACGGCACACCCCTGTCGAGCGCATCGGCCAACATGGCGCGCGCGATCGCCGGCTTGGTCGCGAATGCCACGTCTTCGGGAATATGCGCAGCCCTGCGGCGCGCCTCCTCCTTGGCCCACGCTTCCGGCAAGTAAAGCCGCCGATCGATGAGTGCCTGGCCGAAACGGCTGGCATAGGCGGCAAACACGCCAACCTGACAGTTTTCGATCCGGTCGGCGGTTCCCGAATATTGCCGCGCGACTCCAACCGAATGCTGGCCTTTCTTCAGGAAACCGGTGTCATCGACAACCAGCACACCCGATCGGTCGCCAAGCGCCTCAATGACATAGTCAAAAGCAACAGCGCGCATCATCTCGCAATCCCAATGCGAGCGGCCAAGCAGCGCCTGCATCCGCCACGGCCTCTCTAGGCCCGCCTGTTCGGCCAGCAGCCAGCCGGTCTCGCGCTCAATCCCCGACAAAAGACCGTCGATGAACGCACCCCAGCTCGCGCGCGCCTCCGAGCGACGGAATACCGAACAAAGCCGGCCTTTCAATGCCGTCAGTTCCCGCTCCCAACCAATCCCGGATCCAGCCCAGTCCGAAACAGACATTCCAGATTCTCCTCAAGCTAAACGCCTGAGATGAATCATGATCTGACATCACGTGAACCCATAAAGGGTTGCGGAGTGAGCGGGCTCATGCTCTGACGGTGCAGCAAGCCGATCCGCGAGACACTGATGCGTAGCG
>NZ_JAMYSY010000087.1:0-14556 GCF_040322175.1 Mesorhizobium sp. M0185
CGCTAAACACGGGGGCTGCGCGGCGGACACGCCGACGTCACCGCAATGCCACGCCATTTTGCAGAACTTGACGCACACAACTCCGATTCCTTTGGGGCGGAGGAGAGTCGCCCATGGTCTCAGCAGTTGAATTGCGGACGGACTATTCGGCCTCGGATCTTCGCCGATTGGCTCGCGCTTCACAGGACGCGCGACGGCTCAGTCGGTTACTTTCGCTGGCGGCGGTGCTTGACGGTATGAGCCGAGCGGATGCCGCCAAGATCGGCGGGATGGATCGCGCCAGACCGTGCGCGACTGGGTGCATCGCTTCAACGAAGCCGGGCCGGAGGGACACAAGGACGCTTGCTATGGTGGTCTCGGGCGGCGGCTTTTGCCAAACAATTGTCAGAGCTGGCCCGAGATTGTGGAAACCGGTCGCCGACCCTGCCGTTGATGGTGCGCTGGCGGCGCGTCGATCTCCAGAAGGTCATCAACGAGCGCTTCGGGGTTGATTATCACGAGCGCAATGTGTCGACCCTTTTGAAGATGTCGCATTGCCTCGCCTGAATTGTTCCTGGATGTTGACCCGGTGCCTCATCTGATTTGCGCCCGCATTTGTGTGGCAGGCGCAAATCAGATGAGGCAGGTCACCATGGCGACGCGGGACGAGCTGGTGAGCGCGGTAATGTTGTTCGTCCAGGTCGCGGCGGCCGCGCAGGGGGCGGTCGCCGCCTGCGCGATTGGCTTCGCTGCCCGCTCTGGATCTGCCGATAAAAAGCGCCGAATCCTACTATCTGGCCTGGCGGCGCGAGCGAGAGAACCATTTCCCGTTCGCTTTTCGAAACGGGCTGGTCGCGGAAACGACCGCCGATTAATAAGAACCGCCAAAATGCCACTGGAAACTTCTGCTCAGGCCCCAACCGTGGCACCACGGCCCTTCGTCGCTTCCCCTTGCCCGTAATAGACCGCGAAGCGGTTCTGCAGAAATGCGTCGAGCTTAATATCTTCCTGCCGGATAAAGCCCTGGGCCGGGATCTTGCCGCCGGCAAGCAGGTCGAGAACCGCGCAGATGCTCGATGCGGTAGTGATCTGAATCGCGCTTGTGATGCGCCCGCCGACCTCGGCGCTGTAGATTTTGTTCGCGTAGGTTTCCTGGACTAACCGGCCGTCTCTGCGTCCAGAGACGGTCACGAAGACGATCACGACATCCTGCACCGTGGTCGGCAGGGCCTGTTCGAGTATGTCCTTCAGCACATCGCGGCGGTGCCGTAGTCCCAAGTCGTGCAAAAGCGCCTTCATGATCGTGGCATGACCCGGATAGCGTATGGTCCGGTAGTTGAGTGTGTTGACTTTGCCCTTCAGCGTTTCGCAGAGCGTCCCGAGGCCGCCCGAGGTGTTGAAGGCCTCGTAGGTGACGCCGTCGAGCGAGAATTCTTCGCGCTCCTCCAATGCAGGCACTTCGACGAGTTCGCCATTGACGATAGCCTCGCAGGGCTGGATGTACTCGTTGATGACCCCGTCCGTGCTCCAGGTGAGATTATAGTTCAAGGCATTGCTGGGAAACTGCGGGAGGGCGCCGACGCGCAGCCGCACGCTCTCAAGGCTGTCGAACTTGCGCGCCAGGTCGCTCGCTACGATGGAGATGAAACCTGGTGCCAGGCCGCATTGTGGAATGAATGCGATTCTGGCGGTCTTCGCGATTCGTTTCACCTGCCGCGTGGATTCAACGTCTTCCGTGAGGTCGAGATAATGCACACCGGCCCTGGCCGCAGCGGTGGCGATGGCGACGGTGAGCTGGAAGGGCGCCGCGCTTAAGACCGCGAACTTGCCGGACAGCTGCGCAGCCAAGGCTGCTTCGTCGGTGATATCCAGCTTGGCCGTCGAATGCGCGGGACCGCTTTCAATCTCCGCCAGTTGTTGAGCGCTGCGGTCGACGACAGTGACATGATAGTCCCCGGTATCCGCGAGCAACCGTGCAATCGTGGGGCCGATTTTGCCTGATCCGATCACGATGACGTCTTTCATTATTTCCTCCTGCAACAGCACCACAGTCTGGCATCGTCATACTTAATCAACTCGCGCAGCTAATTTTGTAAAAGTTCTATCAAATTTGAGAAGATCGCAGGGGCAACTTGACGAAATGCAGGTTTCGGACAAAGATCGCCAACTTCTGGCGTTGCTCACGGCAAGTGTGTCGATATGCTCACAACCGAGCCGCCGCCCTCGACCCGTTAGAGAACGGCCTCGGCTACAAGGAATTGTTTAGCAGCTGGCGATTTTGCGCACTGCCAAGCTTTTCAGAAAGGGGGTCCCTGTGCCGGCTACTTATGAGCACACAGCCGCGCCGAATGGCGCGGCGGATGCGGTCACGCAAATAATCGCGATGAAGTCAGCCTGAACCCGCGGCTCGCCGATCAGCGCCTCGGCTATTTCCCGGTGCGAAGCCCCTCCAATCGAACCATCGAGTGGCTGGAGCGCGAACCGGAGGTGTAGGCCACGCGCTTCCGGCGGAAACAGCCTTTTCGGCAGGCGTCCGTGTGCCG
Organism: Mesorhizobium sp. M0185; assembly: GCF_040322175.1. Taxonomy (NCBI): domain Bacteria; kingdom Pseudomonadati; phylum Pseudomonadota; class Alphaproteobacteria; order Hyphomicrobiales; family Phyllobacteriaceae; genus Mesorhizobium; species Mesorhizobium sp. M0185. Next base: position 2,523 of record NZ_JAMYSY010000087.1, read on the forward strand.
AAAGACTGTTGAGGCATTCAAGCTGCAGTGTTTCAACTGGGCGGCAGGCTAGATCGCGTCGATATGGAATCGGACGGGCAGCAAAAGCTAGCGCCAGACACGACAACCTGGAGATGCTGGTCGGCGCGCCGCAACAGAAGATGTTGGCTGCGTCGCCCGTTAACAGGACCGATGTGCGGCATGGCAGCGCCGTCAGGTCGAACGGCGGTGCCGCTCGGCGCGGCGGGAACGAGTTCCGCCCTGTGCAGTCTGGCCTCCAAGCTTCAGGAGCTCAATCCCATCCTGCGTGGGCGAACTACACGGCGCTTTTGCCGGGTTGGATGTTCACCAGTCTCGACCGGTACCTCGGTACGACGATAGCGGTGCGCCCAAAGTGGGGTCGCGTGGACGCCTAGGCCTTGCCAGCCCAGTGGTCGGCGGCCCGGAGACGGGCTTTGGCGCGAAAGGAAGGGTCAAGCTGCACATGCGCGCCTAGCCTCCCGTTTGCCGCTTCCGTCTCGCATGGATGGCGATGCCTTACGTTGCAATGTCTTATGGAGAGCGGGAAGAAACCGGCCAGAAACGGCGGATCTCAAACGCGCTCCAGCGCAACCGCCATGCCCTGGCCGACGCCGATGCACATGGTGGCAAGTGCATAGCGGGCGCTACGTTCCCGCAGCTCCAGCGCCGCCGTGCCGGTGATGCGCGCGCCGGACATGCCGAGCGGATGACCGAGCGCGATGGCACCGCCATTCGGGTTGACGTGCGCCGCATCCTCGGCAATGCCGAGCTGGCGCAGCACGGCGATGCCTTGCGAGGCGAAGGCCTCGTTGAGCTCGACGACATCGAACTGTTGCGGCGTCAGGCCGAGCCGGGCACACAGCTTTTGCGTGGCCGGCACCGGGCCGATACCCATGATGTGCGGCGCCACGCCGGCGGTGGCACCGCCCAGAATACGGGCGATCGGCGTCAGCCCATATCTTTTCGCGGCGGCTTCCGAGGCGATGATCAGCGCCGCGGCGCCGTCATTGACGCCCGAGGCATTGCCGGCCGTAACCGTGCCGCCTTGTCGGAACGGCGTCGGCAACTTGGCCAACGCTTCGATCGACGTGCCCCCGCGGGGATGCTCATCTCTGTCGACAACGACCGGATCGCCCTTGCGCTGCGCGATCGTCACCGGCGTGATTTCCTTTGCCAGCCGGCCATTGGCTTGTGCGGCTACAGCCTTGTCCTGGCTGCGCACGGCAAATGCGTCCTGGTCGGCGCGGGAGACAGCGAACTCTTCCGCCACGTTCTCGCCGGTCTCCGGCATCGAATCGACGCCGTATTGCTTCTTCATCAGCGGATTGATGAAGCGCCAGCCGATCGTGGTGTCATAAATCTCGGCATTGCGCGAAAAGGCGCTCTCGGCCTTCGGCATGACAAACGGAGCACGGCTCATCGATTCGACGCCGCCTGATACTATCAGCTCCGCCTCGCCGGCTTTGATGGCGCGGGCAGCAATCATCACCGCATCCATGCCCGAACCGCAGAGGCGATTGACGGTCGAGCCCGAAACCTCCTTGGGCAGGCCGGCCAGCAGCAGGGACATCCTCGCCACATTACGATTGTCCTCGCCGGCCTGGTTGGCGCAGCCATAGACGATGTCGTCGATGGCAGCCCAGTCGATGTTTGGATTGCGCTCGACCAGCGCCTTCAGAGGGATAGCGCCGAGATCGTCGGCACGGACCGCCGACAGCGAGCCGCCGAAGCGCCCGATCGGCGTGCGGATGTAGTCGCAGATATACGCCTCGGCCATTATGCAGCTTTCCCTTTGGCGGTTCCTTCACGCGCTGCCCTGGTGCGGGCCTGAAGGTCGCGCAGCGTCATGAGTTCGAGTTCGCTTGGCGCCGACGTTTCGTCAAGTGCGGCGGCGAACTTCACCTTCCAGCCACAGGTTTCCTGTACCTGCTGGCGCGAGACACCGGGATGCAGCGATACCACCGTGAACTCCTTCGTTGCCGGATCCGGCTTCCAGATGGCAAGGTCGGTGATCAAGAGTGTCGGCCCGGATGTCTCGATGCCGAGGCGCTGGCGATGTACGCCGCCCTCGCCATGGCCGAAAGAGGTGAAGAAGTCGATTGTCTCGACCATGCCGCGCCTGGTCTGTGCCATGGTGATGTAGACTTCTTTCGAGGAGGTGGCGATCTCAGGCGCGCCGCCGCCGCCCGGCAGCCGGGTCTTCGGATGAAAATAGTCGCCGATGACCGTGGTGTTGATGTTGCCGAACTTGTCGAGCTGGGCGGCACCGAGGAAGCCGATCGAGATGCGGCCGCCTTGCAGCCAGTAGCGAAACATCTCCGGCACCGGGACGGTGGTCACGGCGGTGTCGCAGAGCTCACCGTCGCCGATCGACAGCGGCAACACATCCGGCGCGGTGCCGATCGTGCCGCTCTCGTAGATCAGGGTGATGTCGGGTGCATGCGTCAACCGCGCGACGTTGCAGGCGGCAGACGGCGCGCCGATGCCGACGAAGCAGACATCGTCGTTCTTCAGCGCGCGGCTGGCGGCGATCGTCATCATCTCGTTGGGGGTGAAGCCAAGGTCTTGACGGTCGCTCATGCGGCTGTCCTCAGATGTTCGACACGAACGGCGAAATCGTCGGCCGTGCTTTCGATGACGTTCTTCCGCATCCACGCCTGAAATTTCTCACGGTCGGCCGCGATGTCGTCCCATTCGAGGTAGGCGGCATTGTCACGCGCATAATAGCCATGCGCGTAGGACGGGTGCGAGCCGCCCGGCACGATGGATATCGCCGCGATCGTCCAGCGCGGCAGCACGGTCAAATTGGGGTGCAGATCGTCGAAATTATCGACCACTTCCTCCACCGTCACCACCGCCCGCCTGGCCGCCAGCACGGCTTCCTTCTGGATGCCGATGATGCCTTCGACCAGCACATTGCCCTTCCTGTCGGCCTTCTGGGCATGGATGAAGGTGACGTCGGGGCGGATCGAGGGAACGGCGGCAAGCGCCTCTCCGGTGAACGGACAGGTCACCGATCTGATGTTCGGGTTGACGGCCACCAGCCCGGCGCCGCGATAGCCGCGGAACACCGCGCAAGGCAGGCCGGCCGCCCCCGCCTCGTAGGCATTGGCCATGCCGGCATGGCTGTGCTCTTCCGTCTCGATCGCTCGCGGGAAGCCGTTCTCGATGGCGTCGCGGGCGCGCCGCAACAGGCCGACGCCGGGATTTCCGACATAGGAGAAGACGATCTTGCTCGCCATGCCCATGCCGATCATCTGATCGTAGATCAGGTCGGGGGTCATGCGGATCAGGGTCAGATCGCGAAATCCTTGGCGGATCGCCTCATGTGCCGCGGCCGTCGGGATCAGATGGGTGAAGCCCTCGAAGGCAACCGTATCACCATCGTGCAGGTTTTCGGCCACGGCCTGGCTGAGCGACAGGAATTTGACCATCACGGGCTCGAATCTCAAGAGAAAAAAGTTCGTATTGCGAACATATGTTTTATATGAAATACTTCTATGTCGGATTGTGGTATCGAGTCAATCCTGGCGACGCGGTCCTTTTTCGGAGGCCACATGGATGACGAGCGAGCTTCGCGTGACCATGTCGGCTCGCTCGAGCGAGGGCTTGCGGTCATGGAGATACTGGCCCGGTACCCGGCTGGCATGACGCTGACCGAAATGGGGGATGAGGCGGGGCTGACCCGCGCCGGCGCCCGCCGCTTCCTGCTGACGCTGGTGGCCGCCGGCTACGCGACGCAGTCCGGCCGGCTCTTTTCGTTGTCGCCGCGCCTTTTGACCATTGCCCGTACCTGGCTCGGCGGCGCCTCGCTGTGGACGTTTTCGGCGCCCATCATGCGCGAGGTCGCCGCGCAACTGAACGAAGCCTGTTCGGCGGCCGTGCTGTCCGGAGAGGACGTCGTCTATGTCGCCCGTGTTCCCGGCCGGCGCATTCTCAGCGTGTCGCTCGATGTTGGCACCAGGCTGCCGGCGCATTGCACGTCGATGGGGCGTGTCCTGCTTGCAAGCCTCGCGCCGGATGCTCTCGAAACGTTCCTCCGCCAGGCAAAAATCGAGCGGAGAACGCCGAAGACCATCACCAAAAGGCCATTGCTTGCCGCGGCCATCCGCAAGGCAGCGGCCGACGGCTTTGCCATCGTCGATGAAGAACTGGAGCTTGGCTTGCGTTCGATTGCCGTGCCGATCGACGATCGGGCCGGGCGTACGGTGGCGGCGATCAATGTCTCGACCCAGTCGGCCCGTTTCTCCGTCGAAGAGATGGAGCGAGAGATATTGCCTGAGTTGCAGAGGGCAAAACAGCGCGTCCAGGAGTTCTTCTTCGTCTGAGCGATCAGCGTCGAAGAGCCGGCGGACCAAGCAATGACTTCGGGCCGGCACTGCCCCTCACCCTTACCCAAAAAATGGGGAAGAGGGGATCGCCAACGCCGGAACTTGTCCCTTCCGTCGTTCTCGGGGAGGAAGGTGCCGCTGGCGGATGAGGGCTGCCGCGCCGACGTCGGCCAATTATGGTTGCCCAGACCAATGATCCTGCCCTCTGAAAGGCGGCACGGCGCATACCGCCTACTCTACTATCGCTGAAAGAGTCCTCCGCTTGCATTGTCGACGAAACGGGCGCGATTTGCCGCGTCGTCGACCAGACTGACGATCTCAGGATCACTGACTGCTCCTCAAACTGGCGTCCCTTGAGGCCCGAAATCTCCGAGATCAATCTAGGGGATTGGTGTCACCCGCCGGTAACCAAAGCGTTGCAACAGATCCTTCAAACAAATTTACAGAGTCTTTGCGAGCGCAGATACCTGCCAGTGATACCTTCACAACAAAGTCTGAGGTAGGCAGAGCAGAAAACTAACGCCGGTGACGCTCGGATCGCCGCACAGCATGCAACGGAGGTCGATACCAATGACAAGAAGAGCGCTCATCCTGCTTGAAGGCCATGGGAGTATTGGTCTGCAATACGTGAAAGCGGCCCGGTATCTTGATCTTCATCCAATTACCCTGTCGGCTGATCCAGCTCAATATGACTATCTTGCGGCGGAAGGAATTGAGACAATCCGTGTCGATACAGGCAATCTCGATGCGCTGATTCGCAAATCTTCCCGGTTGCGCGCGACCTATGACATTGCTGGCATTACTGGCTTTTCGGGCGCGGACGAGTCGGTCTATGCGACAGTCGGCAAGCTCTGCCGGCATTTCGACCTACCGGGACCAAACCCCGCATCGATTGAGCGATGCTGTGACAAATTCACTCAACGCCAGCTCCTCGCGGAGGCCGGCATTCCAATCCCGGCTTTTCGGTTGGCAGCGAATGCGACGGACGTAGAAAGTTCTGCCGCGGAGATCGGCCTGCCGGTGGTTCTTAAGCCAGCCGTAGGCAGCGGCAGCAGCGGTGTCCGATTGTGCCGCAACCACAACGAGTTGGCCGAACATGCGACCTATCTGTTGGACGGGCAGCACAGATGGCGGTCGCCGATACTGGTCGAAGAATTCGCACAAGGCCCCTTTTTTAGCGCTCATATAATGGGAAATGAGGTCATTGGGATTGACGCCGCTGACTTCGACCGCCCATCGCATTTCGTGTTCCGTCATTTGACCTGCCCGGCCCCGCTAACTGATGACGAGCATGAGCGCATCGCGGATGTTTCGCTGAGCTGTTTGCCAGCTCTCGGCCTTGGCTGGGGGCCAACGAACGTTGACATTCGGTGGACGAAGCGTGGCCCAGTCGTCATTGAAGTCAATCCCCGTCTTGCAGGTGGGACTAGTCCTGGGCTGATTCAGGCGGCCTGCGGTGTCGATCTCATCACCGAGCACATCAAGCTTATCATCGGCAACGAATGGGACTTGCGCAGAAGGCATTCGCACATTGCGGCCGCGGAGTGCTTAAATGCTGATCGCGATGGCATCCTCGATTGGATCGACGGCGACAGTCGCGCGACTGCGGCGCCAGGTGTCGCCGAGGTTAGATTGTACATTAAACCCAAGACGCCGATCGTCAGGAGGGGCGACTACCGAGACCGCATCGGACATGTCATCGCCGCTTCACCTAGCCGTGCCCAGACCGAGGCAATGCTTCAGCATGCCGTCGACTTAATTCGTTGGTCGATCACGCCATTTTCGACACTTAGCGAATAGAAACAGGAGCTGAATTGGGGGGCATGGGAGGATCGGTACGCTGCGGATCAGGCGGCGAGAATGGAGAAGCACTAGGCGAGGGTCCGATTCGCATTTAAGGCGTCCCTTCGCTGTCGCTCGTGCATCATATGGCATTATCATCTCGACCCTCGAGAATAGCGCGGTGGCGGCGAAGGACTTGAAGCCGAGCATCGGGCAAGTCGAGCGCTTGATACGCTGATGTTCCTGCTCGATGCCAGGATACTGGCTCCAGCGAATCCGGATCGTCTTCAGCCGTTGCCCGCAGCAATCCTGTAACGGAGCGTGGTGTCCCGGGAGATAATCGCGGTCGGTTGGTGGCCGGCTGCCGCAGCAGGGAGTGATCTGCCAGGAGCAATCAACTTGCCAGAATTCCTGGCCAATCGCTTCGGCGCTATCTATGCCTCTGGACCTGTTACGCCCATGGCGGACGTGACAGCTGCGGCTGCGGAGCGGCAGCAGCCCGCGCTCGTTTGAGGGTTCGCAATCTCAAAATGAAGATCTCGGCGTAACGCGGCTTCTAGCGCGATCAAGGTGCCCTTCCCTCGTCCCATATCATAATCGTCCTCAAGCCCAAGGTACTTGGGAGGGCATACAGGCGCTTCGTGGCCTTCCGGAGGTTATATCCGTTCACTCGGTGAGCGACGTGATTGCCGAGATAGCCGCACCATCGATCGGTGAGCTCAATCATCCTCTCGACGCGATTCCGGCGCTAGGTTGAGATAGTTTTGGCCTCGAGGAAGGCCTGAACTCTGCGCATGTTAAAGGAGGCGGTGGTGCCGTCGTCTTCATTCTTGCAGGCCCAATCAGCTCTGCAGAACCTGCTGAGCTGACGAAGGTCCACTTCAGGATCGAGGAGCAACTTGAGGGCCACCGTTGCAATGAATTGCATGAATGTAACAGACAAAATTGTGAGTTCTGCTGATAGAAGGTGTTGAGCCTTGAAGTCCGCAGGTCACCGCAATCTGCCGTCCTACGCCCTGTTGCGCAGCTTTGAGTGCGCTGCGCGGCACGAAAGCTTTACGCAGGCGGCGGAGGAACTTCATCTCACGCAAAGCGCCGTCAGCAGACAAGTCAAGGAACTTGAGGAGACGATCGGCGTGACAATGTTCCGGCGGGTGGGACGACGCGTCACACTGACCGAGGCTGGCAGGCGGTTTGCGGCCGATTTGGCAGTCGATCTTGAGAACCTGAAGCAATCAGTAGCGCGGGCGACTGCCGCTGGCGAGCGAAATACCACGTTGCGTATTGCCATCCTGCCAACATTTGGCAGTCGTTGGCTGATTCCGCGGTTGGGGACTTTTCTGAATGACCATCCCAGCGTCGAAATCAGGCTGGAGACCCGCACTGTACCGTTTGACCTCACACGAGAGCGCTTCGATCTCGCGATCCATTTCGGAAAGGCCAACTGGCCAGACGCACGTATGAACAAATTATTCGATGAAGAAATGCTGCCGGTTGCCTCCCCCAAATTCCGCGATATGTACTCGGCAAGCGAGCCTGCCCGCCTCGCGGAGGCTCCACTTCTGCATCTCATTACTCGCGAAAGCGCGTGGATTGACTGGTTCGCCATGAAAGGAACCACTGATAAGCGGCTGCTGAGCGGTCGACATTTCGATCAGTTTTCCATGATCATCTCGGCTGCCGTGTGTTCAATCGGCGCCGCCCTTTTACCCAAATATCTGATCGAAATAGAGCTCGAATGTGGCGTTTTGATCCCGCTAAGCGACACGCCCCTGGAGACGCACAAGAGCTATTTTGTAGTCAGCGCGGCCGGCGATTTTAACCCGCAGGTAAACGCTTTTACGCGTTGGCTGCTGTCAACCACGAGGCGCGGCAGCATGACGAACAGCCACGACTAGATTCGCTTTGGAATATTGATCTACGCTCCGCAAGCCCAATTCAGCGGTCGACGCTACGGGGTGTATCAACACGGCACGAAGGCAGGAGAATCTTGCTGCACCGAAGCGGCCTGTTTGCGCGCTTCGCGGCGCCAGGCGAAGACCTGCTGCGGCATGAGGCCGTACCGACGGGCGACCTCGGAAATGATTGCGTTCGGCTCCAGCGTCTCCGCTATCATAACGCGCCTTGTCATCCACCGACCACTGACGCCGACCGCCAGCACCGTTGATCACCTCGAACGCCGAGGCTGCCGCTCCGGGTCAAGCGTAAGGTCAAGTCCAGACACAAGCCGATCTCCGATCCCAATACAAGATCGGCAACCTCACAGATCGCGACCACTCCCGAAAGGTGGTCCCACCACAGCGCTGATGTCCGCTGTCAAGGTTTGGAACGCAGCAGGTCGCCCGTTCCGGGGAACTGCTCTCATTCTGATGATCGCGCATGGGTGGAGGCGGAACTGAAGGACGTCGGTGATCAAGCTCTGATGCGCGGGTTGGCTACCGCATTCCCGATTGTGCGTCCGGGCTGTTCCTATCTTACTGCGGGCGTCGGCCATATGGCTGGCCACACTTCGAAAATGCGTGCGCCAGTAACGACATCGAGCACAGCAGGACCAAGGTCAGGCACCAGCCGACTCCGACTGAATGCACCGGCCGATCTCAAGCGTTAAATATTCTTGTCCAATGATACACTTTCAGAGAGCCGACGTAATATTCACTTGATCAAAAATAACTTTGTTTTTTCGGCAATGTGATAGAGCTTTTAGCGATGCTCGCCCGCCAGTGGCGACGAGAACTGTAGCCTTACTGCTGGCAGCTATGTCCACCAGGGACAATATCCGATGCAAACAAGCTGCGGAGGAGAGACAATGGAACCCCCCCCGGATGGCCGCGGTCTCTCAACGGCTAGAGCTGCCGACCAGTGTGTCCGACCAACTTTCTTTGTTTCCGTCGATGCATTTCCCGACGAAACTAGGGAGGCGTTTGCGGCCGAGTTCGGCAGATTTGTCGACCAAACCGATGGTGTTGCTCAAACCGAGGAGTTGTTCGACCTATTATCTGCCTTTGCCCTGAATTTTGATTGCCCGTGGATCGGCTATCGCTCTCGTTCAAACGGTCGGGCGATGATGCTAAATTATCCAGATGAATGGCAGCAGCGCTATTTCGAAATGGGTTATGACAGGATAGACCCCATTATCAAGACAGGTCGAAAGCGCGCAAGCGCCTTTCGATGGAGCGAGGTGTACAATGACGCACGTACGACTGAGGACGAACGTCGCGTTTTCGACGAGGCTGCGACGTTCGGCTTGAGGTCAGGCATTAGCGTTCCACTGCACGGCTCCGATGCCAGCTTTGCGATCATGAGCTTTGCACAACCCGGGGGTTGCGAATTCCAAAATAAAACAATCACCTACTTGCAACTTGCTGCGCTACATTTCCATCTGAAGGTCGCAAGGTTCGCAGATTCGACTGGCATCGAGGAAGCTCCTGATCTTTCTTTTAGAGAAAAAGAGTGCATTTTATGGACGGCGAGAGGGAAATCGTCGTGGGAAACAGGGATCATTCTGGGAATTAGCTTAAATACTGTCAATTTCCACATAAAGAACGTATTAAGAAAATTAGGTACTTCCAGCAGAACGGTTGCAGCTATAAAGGCGATAAACTTGGGAATTATCGAGTTGTAAGCAAATTCGAGAAACTAACGCCTCATTGACGACCTGCCTCGAAGTCGAAACCCGTTGCTGAAGCCCCGCTCATTCACGACGTAGCTTCTGAGAGGCTGGCGGATGTAGCTTGGGCGAATGATCTGGCTGTCCAAGCCAGCCCTGCCACGGCATCTCGCGAGCCAGACCCGCCATGAGCGATGGTGCGTTGCTGCCGCTCTCATCCATTGGGTGCAAGAAGATCTCAGCTGCGTTTCACGGGGGACGCATCACCTCGGATGGTGCGTCATATATTGGCCGCGGCCGAGTGACGCCTGCAATTGGCCGACAGGCTGGCCGACGATCCGCCGACCCATAACGGGCCTATTGCGCAGTTGGGGGAGAGTGCTCGCGGGAGATGAAGTGCAACGATGAGCGCCGGATTGTTGGGCAGGCTGACGGTCCGGATTTCAGCGCCGGTTCGAAGAATACTGTCTTCATGAATACGAGTCACAAACTGGTGACGAATATGTGCTTGTAAGTTCGGGCGGTGCATCCGAGAAATCAGACAGAGAAAATCAACACGTTCACCCGGATCGGCCTCTGCTGCAGTCTGTGCCGGCTGGATATCACAGCCTTGGAGGTATGCGCCATGAGTGCCGTTAAAAAATACTTGCCCTCACAGCGCGAGCAGGCGTTTCTGGACAAAGTCGTCAACGGCAAATATGACCGGCAGATCATCACCGGCATAGCCAAGTTCGCCAGCGGTGACGTGTCCCAGGACATGCGGGGGTTCTATTCCCAAGAAGAACTAGACCGGATCCTTGAACTGAAAGGCACCGTGAAAGATCTGGAGGCCCGGATGCCTATCAAGATCACGCGGCACTATTATGAGCAGGCGCAATACAGCCGACCCATGCAGACGTTGGTGAAAGCCAGCCCGAAGGAAACCTACGATCTCGACGGTGCAGAAGATCCGGGCAAACAAATGACCTACAGCCCGCGCGAAGGGCTGATTCATAAGTATGAGCTGGGTCTGCTCTATGTGGCGTCCACCTGCTCTGCCCACTGTCGCTTCTGCTACCGCGAGGAACTGATCGGCCGCAAAGAGATCACCCGTGAGGATGGTACGGTTGCTCCAAAGGGCTTGGCGCAGCTCGGCGAGATCGTCGAATACATTGGCGAGCACAACAATGCAGTGGCCGCGAATGGCGGTCGCCATCCGGAGACCGGCCGTGAGAAGCTTCGCGAGATCCTGATGTCAGGCGGCGATCCCATGGTGCTGGGGAACAAGAACATCGCTGCTTGGCTGGCCGGACTCGCGGAAGCCGGCGTCGAGACTATCCGCATCGGGACCAAGGAGCTGGCGTTTCATCCGCAGCGGTTTGATCAGACTTTCTTTGCGATGCTCGATGCCTTTCATGAGGCCTATCCGGAGGTCAGCCTACGGATAATGGTGCACTTCAACCATCCTGACGAGTTTCTCCGCAAGAAACCCGATGGCGGCTACGTCGATAACCCTGGCGGCGGGCTGCATTGGATCCGCGAAACGCGAGTGGCGGTCAAGGAACTCGCCCGGCGCGAATGGATCACCATCCACAATCAGTCGCCGATCATTCGCGATATCAACGACGATGCTGAAGCGCTGAGGACCATGCAACGCGAGATGGCCCGACGCGGCATCAACAACCACTACTTCTTCTGCGGTCGCGACATGGTCGGGCACAAGGCGTTCAACGTCCCGATCGAGCGGGCCTGGCAGATCCTGAACGAATCGCAGAAGGGCCAGTCGGGCGTCGAAGCCCACGCGCGGCTTTCGATCACTCACTACAAGGGCAAGACCGAAGTGGCGGCGGTCACCAACGAGCCCCTACCGGGCGTCGCTGGTGGTGAAAGAGGCGTCGTGATCTTCAAGCTGTTGCGTTCGGCCGCTGATGCGCCGGACCGGTGCAAGGTGACCATAGTCGGCCGAAACCCGGATGCAATCTGGTTCAGCGGCTATAATGATCGCGTCATCTACGACGAGGCTGGCCTCTATTCCATCTATGGCATCAACCCTGCATTCCAGCAGGCCGCGGAGTAATGTGCGCGGACAAGATAGCTGGTATTTCCAAGCGCATGAGAGCCAGACGTGACCTACGTCATCACTGGGAACTGCACAAAGTGCAAAATTGAACTGCCGCCACTTTCGACGGACACTCAGCATAAGCAGGAAGGCTCAAGCACATGCTTGAGGATAGGCTTATGTCTAAGAGGCCTCTCTGATTGGGGTGGTTGAGGTCAAGGTGCTCCTGTACTTTTTTCCAGGGCCGTTCCGCAGGTCACTCGCTTCTCTTCGCGG
>NZ_JAMYSY010000088.1:0-13549 GCF_040322175.1 Mesorhizobium sp. M0185
CCTCGCACACCTGTTCGCGATGTCTCCGGTCCAAACACCCTTGTGGGAGAAGGTGGCCGAGCGAAGCTCGGTCGGATGAGGGGTGCTGGACGGATCGCGGCATTGGAGACGTAAGGGCTTCAAATCGCTGGGACTTTCTCCGCCGAGTTTCTTCCAGCACCCCTCATCCGTCTCGGCGCTTCGCGCCGATCCACCTTCTCCCACAAGGGGAGAAGGGGAGGTCTGCGCGTCTCACGCCGGCCTGTAAACGCGCTCCGCCGTGTTCCAGAAAATATCGGCCTCGGCGGCCGCGCCGTGTTTCGCCACCGCCTCCCGGTGCGCCTTGATCAGCTCGGAATGGCTGGTCCACAGCTTCTCGATCGGGAAGTTCGAGCCGAACATCAAATGGTCGCTGCCGAGGATGTCGATGGCGTTGTCGACGATATAGGCGATCAGCGCCGGGTCGTTGCGGTGGACGAAGGTGCCGAGGCCGGACAGCTTTGCATAGAGGTTGGGCGCCGCTGACAGCGTGCGCAGGCCGGACTTCCACGCCTCGGTGGTCTCCGGCTCCATGTCGGTCAGCATGCCGGCGTGGGTGAGGATGAAATTCGTCTCGGAGTTGTCGCCGACGAGCGTCAGCCCGTCCTTCATCTGGGCGGGGAAAAGCTGCAGGTCGAAGGACAGGCCGTAATCCTTCAGCCGCGCGACATTGGCCCGCACCTTGGGATCGATGACCTGATCGGCCGAGGCGGCGAAGCGGAAGGCCGGCGTTCCGTGCCAGTGCAGCTGCATGCGCACGCCGCGCAGCAGCGGATATTTTTTCAGCCGGTCGATCTGGGGCCTGATATCGTCCACCGTCATATCGGCATAGCCCACGATGGCGTGCGGCCAGCCGGTTTCTTCCGCGGTCTTCTGCAGGAACGCCACCTCTTTCTCGAAATCCTCCTTGGCCCAGTTGGTCTGGACATAGACCGCCTTCTCGACGCCCGAGCCTTGCTGGTCGGCGAGGAATTCCTCGATCGGATAGTCACGGCGGATCGGCTCGTATGGACCGAAGATGCGCGGCACCATCGGCCCGCGCAGCCAGGGCTGGTCCTCTCGGCGCCAGATGTGGAAATGCGCGTCGATCGCCTTTTGCATCACAAAACCCTTTTCCAGATTGCCGCGGCCGCCGGGGCTGGGCGGGCGAGCGACAGGATGAACTCGGTGAGACCGGCGATCGAGGAGCCGTCGACCAGATCGTCGAGCACCGGCAGGATGGTGCGAAGTGCTGCCGTTGCCGGCCGGAAGCGCGGGTCGCCGGCCAATGGCGTCGCCAGCGAAAGCCGAAAGGCGCGGGCGCTCAGCCGGCGCATCGCGGTCTCCAGCTCGGCATGATCGCCGCGCTCCAGCGCGTCGGACAGGATGACGATTGCCGCCCCGCGTGCAAAGGCGGAGAAGCGCGGCACCGATAGAAACGCGAGCAGCGTCGGTCCCATACGGGTGCCGCCGTCCCAGTCGTCGACCTGGGCAGCGGCGCGGGCCAGCGCCTGGTTGCGGTCGCGAATGCGCAGCGGCGAGGTGATGCGGGTCAGCCGTGTGCCGAAAGTGAATACCTCCGCCCGGTCGGCGCCTTGCACGGCCGCATGCGCCAGCTTGAGATAGTCCGATGTGTAGAGCTTCATCGAGCCGGACACATCGATGATGATGAGAAGCTTGCGCGGCACTGTCTGCCGCCGGCGCAGCAGCGGCGAGGGGATATCGCCGTCGGCACTGACGATTTCGCGCAGCGAGCGGCGCAGGTCGAGCTTGCCGCGGGCATGCGTGCGTACGGTGCGGAAGGAGCGGCGGGCGGGCAACGCGGTGGCGAGCTTGCGGCGGAAGGCGGCAAGCCCGTCGCTGTCGCGCTGGAACTCGCGGACGCTCAACTGTTCGCTGGCCGAAGACAGTTCGCCGCCTTGCTCCTGGCGGACCACCTCGATTTCTTCTTCGCCCGTTGCACCATCGTCCTTGATGCGGGTTTCCTCGTCGGCCTCGCCTTCGACCACGGCAGCAGTGCTGCCATAGAAATGGCTCCGGAAATGCGCCTCGAATTCGTCGCGGCGGTCGGGCGGCGGCGCCAGCGTGGCGAGGGCGGCCTCGCGGATGTCGGCCATCGAACGGGGACCGAGCAACGTCACCGCCTGCATGAAGCCGGAGACCTGCTCGGGCGCCACCGGGAAGCCGTAGCGGCGGAGCAGCCGGCCGAAGCCGAGGAAGGGTGCTGCTCCTTGAGGCAGGCCCGCCGCGCTCACGCCAGCGCCTCCTCGACAATCTTGCCGAGCTCCGGCGCGATGCAGGATAGATCCTCCTCGTCTTTGATCAGCACGCCGATGGCGCGGCGAAACGCTTCCGGCCACGGACTGCCGCCTTTTTCGAGGATGGTCGCGGCATTGGCCCATTCGACCGCCTCGGCGATGCCGGGCGGCTTCGCCAGCGGACGCGCGCGAATATCGCGCACGGCGGCAGCCACGGCGCGCGCCGTGGCCTCGGCGACATCGCCGGCGCGCAGCATAATGATCTCGGCCTCGCGCCTGGCGTCGGGATAGGTGATCCAGTGGTAAACGCAGCGCCGCCGCAGCGCTTCGGCCAGTTCACGGGTGCGGTTCGAGGTCAGGATGACGATCGGCTGCGCCGTCGCGCGGATGGTGCCGCGCTCGGGAATGCTGATCTGGAAATCGGAGAGGAATTCCAGCAGCAGCGCTTCGAACTCATGGTCCGAGCGGTCGATCTCGTCGACCAGCAGCACGCGCTTTTCCGGCGCCTTCAGCACCTGCAGCAGCGGCCGCGCGATCAGGAAACGGTCGTCATAGATGTCGACCTCGTGCTCGCCGGCATGGCGGATGGCGAGCAGCTGGCGCTGGTAGTTCCACTCGTATAGCGCATGTGCGGCGTCGATGCCTTCATAGCATTGCAGCCGCACCAGATCGCGCCCGAGCAGTTCGGCTATCGCCTTCGCCGCTTCGGTCTTGCCGACGCCGGGCGCGCCTTCGAGCAGCAGCGGCTTACCCAGCCTGATTGCCAGGAAGATTGCGGTGGCCAGGCTTTCATCGGCGAGATAGCGCGAGGTGGCGAGCCGGGACGCCACCGCCTCCGGCGAGGTCGCGACTGTCTCTGCGTTTGAAGTCCGGGCGCTTCTCTTGGGCATTTCCGGCACTCAGTTCGGGGCTTGCGCCTTCAGCGCCCGCAGGATGCGCTCCGGCGTGATCGGCAGCGTATCGATGCGCACACCGACGGCGTCGAAGACGGCATTGGCGACCGCCGGGATCTGCGGGTTGGCGCACATTTCGCCCGGCCCCTTGGCGCCATACGGCCCGTCCGCCGAGGGCCTCTCCAGCACGATGATATCGGTTTGAGCGAGATCCCCAGGACCCGGCATCAGATATTGGTTGAAGTCGGTGCCGCCATGGTCGCGATTGGGATAATAGGGTTCGGTCGTTTCGTAGAGCGCATGGCTGATGCCCATCCACGAGCCTCCGACGAGCTGCTGCTCGACCATTTTCGGGTTCAGCGCGCGGCCGATCTCAAAGACGTTCTTCACGGTCAGCACGGTGACCTCGCCGGTCTCGTCGTCGACCTCGACCTCGGCAACCGTGCAGGCGTGGGCGTAGCAGGTCGACGGCTTCATCGCGCCGGTTTCCTTTTCCGGATAGGAGCGCGGGATCAAAAACATGCCGCGGCCGGAAATCGAACGGCCGCGCTTGAAATGCGCCGACAGCGCGACATCGAAGATCGAGATCGATTTCTGCGGCGCGCCCTTGACCAGGATGTTGCCTTGCCCGTCGGTCTCGAGGTCCGACGCATTGACCTCCAGCTCCTCGGCCGCCACTTCCAGCATCACCTGGCGGGCTTCCCTGGCCGCCTGGATAACCGCATTGCCGGCGCGATGCGTGCCGCGCGAGGCGAAGGTGCCCATGCAGTGCGGGCCGGTGTCGGTGTCGGCGGTGTCGACGACGACGCGGTCGGTCGGCACGCCGATCGTCTCGGCGCAGATCTGCGCCATGATCTGCTTCATGCCCTGGCCGAGATCGACGCTCGACAGCGTGACCATGAAATTGCCGGTCGGCGTCGAATGGACCAGCGCCTGCGTCGGGTCGCCGCCGAGATTCATGCCGGTCGGATAGTTGATCGCGGCGACGCCGCGTCCGCGCCTGATCGCCATCTCAAGCTCCCTTCGCGTAGGACGACATCGCCATGAATGTTTCTGCCACGGGCCAGTTGGCGGCGCGCGAGGCTTCCTGCATGCACTCGATCAGCGCAGCACCCTCGGTCGGCTGCCGATGTGCTTTCATGTCGCCATCGCGATAGGCGTTGATGAAACGGAATTCGAGCGGGTCCATGCCGATCAGCCGGGCGAGCTTGTCCATCTGCACCTCCAGCGCGAAATCGCCGATGGTGACGCCGAAGCCGCGCATCGCAGAGGACGGGGTGCGGTTGGTGTAGACGCAGTAGGTGTCGATCCAGACATTCGGGATCGTATAGGGGCCGGGATAATGCCCGGCGCCCTTCTGCGCGCCGTAGGGCGAATGGCGCGAATAGGCGCCGGCATCGGTGTAGCCCGTGACTTTACGCGCGACGATGCGGCCGTCGTTCATGACGCCGTCCTTGATGACGACTTTCTCGGCGGCGCGCGGCGAGGAAATCTGCATCTCTTCCTCGCGGCTGTAGATAAAACAGACCGGTCGTCCTGTTATTTTGGCGCCAAGGATGGCGATCGGCTCGACGATGACGTCGACCTTGCCGCCAAAGCCGCCGCCGACAGTGCCGCCGACGAAATGCAGCTTGTTGCCGGGCATCTGCAGGATGATCGAGGCGTTATCGAGGGTGAAGAACATCGCCTGCGTGTTGGTGTAGCAGGTGAAGCGGTCGTTACCCTCGGGTGCGACGATGCAGCCGGTCGTTTCGGTCGGCGCATGCTCGATCGGTGAAGACTGGTAGGTCTGTTCGAGCACGTGGTCGGCTCCTGTAAAGCCTGCCTCGACATCGCCGAAGCGCACCTTGCGGCATTCGCCGCTGTCGTAGAGGTAATAATTCCGGCCGTGATATTCGTTGACGATCGGCGCGCCGGGCTTCAGCGCTTCGTCCATGTCGAAGACGGCCGGCAGCACCTCGTAATCGACCTTGACCTTGGCGGCGGCTTCCTGCGCGGCGCGCTCGGTCTCGGCCAGCACCGCCACCACGGCCTCGCCCTTCCAGCGCACCTTGCCGTCGGCCAGCACCGTCTCGTCCTCCGGCCCGATCTGGATCAGGATCAGGATGGTGTAGACATTGTGCGGCACATCCTTGGCGGTCAGCACCTTGACGACGCCGGGGTGCTTTTCCGCCTCTGACGTATCGATGCTGCGGATGCGGGCGTGATGATGCGGGCTGCGCACCATCTTCAGGTGCAGCATGCCGGGAAAATTGCGGTCGGCGAAATAGGCGGTCTTGCCGGTGACATGGCCGGGCGAATCCGAACGCGGCCGCGGCTGGCCGATCTCGTGCAGATCGTCCTTGCGCTGGTCGGCGAAATAGCTCTTGCGGAGTTCCATTTTCTTAACTCCCCTCAAGCCGCGTTCTGCGAATTGGAGCGCGCGGCGCTCAGAACTGCCTGGATGATCGGCTCGTAACCGGTGCAGCGGCAGATATTGCCGGACAGTGCCTCGACCACATCCTCGCGGCTGGGGTTCGGCGTGTGATCCAGCAGCACCTTGGCGGCCATGATCATGCCCGGCGTGCAGAAACCGCATTGCGTGGCGAAAGCATCGAGGAAAGCGCGTTGCAGCGGATGCAGCACGCCGCCTTCCGAAAGCCCCGTGGTCGTGGCGATAGTTGCGCCATTGCAGGTCTCGGCCAGCGTCAGGCAGGACAGCCTGAGCTCGCCGTCGATGATGACCGAGCAGGCGCCGCAAGTGCCTTGATGGCAGCCGCCCTTCGGCGAGGTGTCGCCGATCTTGTCGCGCAACGCATGAAGCAGCGTCGTGCCGCTGTCGATGAACTCGGCTTTCTCCGCACCATTGAGCGTGAACTGAATCGGGACCTTTGCCATCTTTTTACTCCTTGCGCCGCAGCCAGGCGGACATATGCGCCACGGTCTTTCAGGCGAGCAGCAGCCGGCCGAGATGGACCGGCAGGACTTCGTTGCGATACCAGGCGCTGGCGATCGGATCGGTTGGCGGCGAAGTGCCGTCGCGGGCAACGGCCAGTGCCGGTGCGATGCCCTCGCTGGTGAGTTTCCGGCCAATCAAGGCTTTCTCCGCCGCCCTGGCACGGATCGGCCGGTCGGCCATGCAGCCGAGCGCGATCCGCGCTGACGTGACAGTGCCGTCCGGCGCCTGTTCCAGCACGGTGGCGATGCTCAGCACCGAAATGCCCTTTGGCTTGACCCGCGACACTTTCAGGAAGCGAAAGCCGCCTTCGGTCGGAAGCGTGAAGCCGACCGCGGTGACGATAGCGTCATTGCTCTCGCGCCTTGCCAGGAATGTCTCGATCGGCAGCTCGCCGTCGCTGGTGCTGACCGTTGCGTCCAAGGCCAGCAGCGCAACGGTGAAATCGCCGTAAGGCGCTGGCGCGAAGAGATTGCCGCCGACCGTTGCCATGTTGCGGATCGCCGGGCCGCCGACGGCGCGCGCGGCGTGGGCCAGCGGGGCGAGATCCGGATGGCGGGCGATCGCCGCCATGGTCACCGAAGCGCCGATGCGGACCTCGCCGCCGGAAATGTGGATGACCGACAGCGCCGGTTCGGTCGACCTGACGAAACCGGAGATCGACACGTCGCCTTCATTGGCGGCGCGCACCACCAACGTGCCGCCACCGAGGTAGCGGGTGCCGGCGGCTTTCAGCGCCGCGCTGGCATCCTTCACCGTCGCGAAACTCTGCAGTGCAAGCGCCATGGAACGCTCCCTTTACGCCTGGCTCTGGCCGGCAAAATGGGCCTTCAGGGCGTTGAACCCGCCCTGGAAGACGTTGGCGCCCATGCCTTCGGCCAATTGATCGGCTTCCTCGGGAGCGGCGTCGAAGCTGGCGGTCCATTCGGCATAGGTGCGGTCGCCGTCGGTCACCCGCCGCAACTGCAACGTCGCCTTGTGGTTGGTGAGCGGCTGCGGCGTCTCCAGGATGGCGTAGCTGACGAGGAAGTTCTCGTCGGAGAAATCGAGCAGCTTTTCGCGCAGGCGGGCGCCACTGGCGAGCTGGAAATTGCGCACGCAGCCGATCATGCCGGCATCCTTGCCGTCCTCGATATGGCTTTCGACCATGCGCGGGTGCCAGGTCGGCAGACCGTTGAAGTCGCGTATGCGGGCCCAGACCTTTTCGACCGGTGCGTCGATGACGCTGGAGATGGTGACTTTCGCCATATGATCGTTCCCTTGCACATCAGCTGCTTGGGAGGGTAGGGCGGCAGGCTCGGCGGCGCTTATCAATGCGTCTTGAACGCCTATCAAATAGTCTGAAAAACGGGCGCTCAGCTGATCGCCCGCGCCGCCTCGCGGTAAAGCGTCGGCGGGACGCCGACATGGTCGCGGAAGAAGCGCGAGAAATTGCCTTGCGTGGTGAAGCCGAGATTGCAGGCGACCGAGATCAGCGGCTCCTGCGACCACTGCAACTGCCGCACGGCTTCCTCCATGCGCAGCGTGTTCCAATAAACGTTGGGCGTCAGATTGGTCTGTTCCTTGAACAGCGCGAAGAAATGCGGCCGCGACAGGCCGACGCTGCGCGCCACGTCGTCGAAGCAGATACGCTCGCAGACATTGGCTTTCATCAGCTGGATCGCCTTGCGGACGCGGAAGTCCTGCATGGTGTTGATGCGGGCGCGCACGGTCTGCGGTGCGGAGGCATCGGCGGCATCGAGTACGCTGTCGATGAAGCGCTCGATCTCGTAATTGGCGATGTCGTCGATGCTCTCATTGTCGCTGAGATGGTCGAGGAGGTTAGCCGCTGCCTTGTGCAGCCAAGGCTCGAGCGTGATTGCCGGGGCGGAGAACAGCGGCGCGGCGGAAGGCAGCTCGCGGCGTTTCCGTGCCCAGTCCGGATCGATGTAAAAGGCGAGGAACAGGCCGGGCGTGCCGTCGCGGGACAGAGCGTGGCTGTGCGGCTGGAAGGAATTGATGCCGGCGGCGGTGCCCGGTCCAAGCCGCACCGTCTCGCGGCCGATGGTCATCTCGCCGGCGGTGCCTTCCAGCCAGATGATGATATGCGCCTCGACATGGGCGTGGGTGACGAAGTCGCTGGCGACGTTCAGGACAGAAACATGTCCGAACCGGCCCCAGTAGAGCCTGATCGCTTCCGTCATGGGTATATCCTCCCGCAGGCGACTGGCCTCCCTTCGCCTGCTGCGAGCGATTGTGCGGCGCAGTTCGGGCTTGCGTCAAGACGGATGTGCACGTCCGGGCGCCGGCCATGCGCCGCACCGGCGGATTATCAGACCCGGCGATAGGAGCGCGTCCCCTTCTCCCCCTGTGGGAGAAGGTGGATCGGCGCGCTAGCGCCGAGACGGTTGAGGGGTGTTGGAAGAAATGAGGCGATGGCAAACTGGAGCACCCCTCATCCGTCGCCTTCGGCGACACCTTCTCCCACAAGGGGAGAAGGGGGAGGCTGCGCTTGAACGTCAGTCGTTGCGCCTGAAATTGCGGATGCGGTCGAACAGCACGGCGAGCAGGATGGCGCCGCCGATGAACACGCCTTGCCAGAAGGCATTGATGCCGAGCAGGCCGAGGCTGTTGCGGATGACCTCGATCAGCGCCGCGCCGACGACCGCGCCGAAGGCTGTGCCCATGCCGCCGGCCAGGTTGGCGCCACCGATGACGGTGGCGGCGATCACCTGAAGCTCCATGCCGTTGCCGAGATTGGTGGTGACCGCGCCCAGCCAGCCGGTCTGGATGATGCCGGCAAGGCCAGCCGCCATTGCCGAGATCATGTAGACGACGACCTTGATCTGGCGCACCGGAACGCCGGTCAGCGTTGCCGCATGCTCGTTGCCGCCGATGGCGAAGATGTGCCGGCCGAATTTCGTCCAGCGCAGCACAAAGCCGGTAATCAACGCCAGCACGATCATGTAAAGCACCGGATTGGCGATGCCGAACACCCAGGCGCCGCCGCCCAGCGCCAGCAGCTTTTCGTGGTCCGGCCCGAACTGGAAGACGACGGTGTTGTTGGAGGCGACCATGGCTAGGCTGCGTGCGATCGACAGCATGCCGAGCGTCACCACGAAGGGCGGGAAGCCGAGATAGGCGATCAGAACCCCGTTGAAGGCGCCGATGATCAGCGCCGTCGCGATCGCAGCGCCAATGCCGATCTCGATGCCGTAGCCGGCATGCATGGTGACGGCCAGCACCATCGAGCACAGGCAAAGCACCGAGCCGACCGACAGATCGATACCGCCGGTGATGATGACGAAGGTCATGCCGAGCGCCACGATGGCGACGAAGGTGACGTTGCGGGTGATGTTGTAGAGGTTCTTGGTCGTGGCAAAGGAATCCGTGGCCACCGACAGGAACAGGCAGGCGAGGATGACCGCGATCACCACCCAGAAGGTCTGGCTGGCAAACACCTTGCTCAGCAAGGTGTGCTGCTTGTGCGCGATCGTCTGATCAAGGGTGACTGCCATTATCGACCTTTTTTACTCATGGTTGAGGCGTCAATCATACCTGTTCGATGGCGCCGGTGATGAGTCCGGTGACTTCTTCCGGCGAACTCGATGCGATCGTCTTGTCGGCGACCTTGCGGCCGCGCCGCATGACGATGACGCGGTCGGCGACGTCAAAGACGTCGGGCATGCGGTGGCTGATCAGCACGACGGCGATGCCCTGGTCGCGCAAATGGCGGATCAGGTTCAGCACCTCGGCGACCTGGCGCACCGAGATCGCCGCGGTCGGCTCGTCCATCAGCACGATCTTGGCCTGCGAAAGCATGGTGCGGGCGATCGCCACCGCCTGCCGCTGGCCGCCCGACATTTGTTTGACCAGGTCGCGCGGGCGCGTTTCGGATTTCAGCTCGGCGAAGATCTGGCCGGCACGCTTGTACATCGCGGCATAGTCGAGGATGCGAAGCGGCCCGAGGCCGCGGCGCAATTCACGGCCGAGATAGACGTTGGCGGCGGCCGTCAGATTGTTGCACAGTGCCAGGTCCTGATGGACGATTTCGATGCCGTGCTGGCGCGCCTCGACCGGCTTGTGCAGGATCAGCTCCTTGCCGTCCATCTGCATCGTGCCATGGCTCGGCGGGAAATTGCCGGCGATCATCTTGACCAGCGTCGACTTGCCGGCGCCGTTGTCGCCCATCAGGCCGACAACCTGTCCGGCCTCGATCGACAACGAAACGTCGTTGACCGCCTGGATGGCGCCAAAATGCTTCGAGATGTTGGTGAGTTCGAGAACCGCCACCAGCCTTCTTGCCTCCCCGTGCTTTGGGGCCTGCGGTTCTGCCGCGGCCATTCGCTCTCCCCAGTTCCTCCCGGAAGCAGCGATTTTGCCCATTTACGCATATGCCTCCTTGGCGTCAACCACGGCTTCTTTCGAAAAATCAGTTTTGTAGGACAAATAGCATTGACGTCGGTGACAAGGCGATATTAGCTAAGTGTCGGAGGAGCTTGCGCCGAGCCACCGGGTTGCCGGAAGGAATCGGTGAGGGTTTGTCGGTCAGGGATTTGGTAACCAGCGATATCTGTCGGTGCCGGTCCGAGACTGAATATGAAAATGCTTATCGACCTGGCTTGGCGACACGAGTGCGACGTCCTCTGTCATCTTGCTCCGGGTCGATCTGTGTGTGGCGGGCACGTCGTGTCCGTTTGTTTCAAAGGGAGGACTGACATGAGGAAATCACTATTGCTCGCTGCCGCCGCCGTCATGGCGCTGGGTGCCGGGCCGGCCATGGCCAAGAAACAGCTCGTCATCGTCGTGAAGGGTCTCGACAATCCATTCTTCGAGGCCATCCACCAGGGTTGCGAGAAATGGAACAAGGAAAACGCCAGCTCGGAATATGAGTGCTTCTACACCGGACCGGCATCGACCTCGGATGAGGCCGGTGAAGCCCAGATCGTCCAGGACATGCTGAGCAAGCCCGATACGGTGGCAATGGCGATTTCGCCGTCCAACGCGCCGCTGATCGCGCAGACGATCAAAAGCGCCAATCCGTCGATCCCGATCATGACCCTCGACGCCGACCTCAGCAAGGAAGATGCGGCGCTGCGCAAGACCTATCTCGGCACCGACAACTACCTGATGGGCCACAAGATCGGCGAATACATCAAGAAGGCCAAGCCGAATGGCGGCAAGATCTGCACCATCGAAGGCAATCCGGCCGCCGACAACATCCTGCGCCGCGCGCAGGGCATGCGTGACGCGCTGTCGGGCAAGGACGGCCTCGCGGCGCTGGCGGGCGAAGGCGGCTGGACGGAAGTTGCCGGCTGCCCGGTGTTCACCAATGACGACGGCGCCAAGGGCGTGCAGGCGATGACCGACATCCTCGCCGCCAATCCCGATCTCGACGCCTTCGGCATCATGGGCGGCTGGCCGCTGTTCGGCGCTCCGCAGCCCTACCGCGACCTGTTCAAGCCGATGGCCGACAAGATCGCCAGCAACGCCTTCGTCATCGGCGCCGCCGACACGATCGGCGACGAGGTGGCGATTGCCCGTGACGGACTGGTGACCGCGCTGGTTGGCCAGCGGCCGTTCGAGATGGGCTACAAGGCGCCCTCGGTGATGATCGACCTGGTCGGCGGCAAGCCGGTCGCCGATCCGGTGTTCACCGGCCTCGACGAATGCACCAAGGACACCGTCGACACCTGCATCCAGAAGTAGGTTCGCAATTTCGGGGCGCCCTTCGACGGGCGCCCCGTTCGCACTGTCCATACAAAACGCACGAGGCGACGCTGCTTTGGAGCGTAGGCCGCTGCTTTGCCGTGCCCTGAGTTCAGGCTTTCGACAAGCAGCTGCCGGGGAATACCAATGCCGGACGCGACATCAAAAAAGCGACCCGCCAAATTCAAGGCAGAGGCTGAGCGGCCGGCCGGCGTTCGGCGTGCCGACGCCGCACACTTTCCCGGCTCGAGCGTGCATGCCTCGCTCGCCAATGAAATCGGGCTCAGGATCGTGCGCGGCGACTATCCGCCGGGAACCATCCTGCCCAACGAAGCCAAATGGTCGGAGACCTTCGACGTCAGCCGCTCGGCGGTGCGCGAAGCCATAAAAATGCTGATGGCGAAGAGCCTGCTGGCGTCACGCCCGAAGATCGGCAGCTGGGTCGAGCCGAAGGAGCGCTGGAACCTGCTCGATCGCGACGTGCTGGCCTGGTATGCGACCTCGCCGGACCGCGAGGTGTTCCTCAGGACCGTGCAGGAATTCCGCCACATCATCGAGCCGGAGGCCAGCGCCTTTGCCGCCATGCGGCGCACCGACGAGCAGATGGCCGAGATCAGCCAGGCCTGCCGCGAGATGGGCGAGGCAACCAATCTGCAGGAGCGCACGCGCGCCGACACGCGGTTTCACCTCGCCATCCTGCGCGCCTCGGGCAACGATCTGCTGGTGCCGCTCGGCGTGCTGATCGAATCGGCGCTCGACCATTTGTTCCAGTTCGTCACCCGCGAGACCAGCGATCAGCGGCGGGCGCAGGCACTGCACGAAGCGATCGAGAAGAACATCCGCCTGCAGCGGCCCGCCGCAGCCCGCGCCGCGGTGCACAGGCTTCTTGCCAACACCGACGATGTCATCGGCCGGTCGCGGCGGTGATTTATGCGCCAGGGCTGGCGTTGCTCCGAACGATTGCAAAACTCGCATTCCTTCGCGCCCCTCCCTGTCCTGCCGGACATCTCCCCACGAGGGGGGAGATTGGATGCCATTTCGGCTTTCGCTGATCATCAACGCTAGGCAATGAGGGCGGCGACCTCGGGTGGGAAAAGGAATTCGGACTTTTTTTGCCGTCGCAGCTATTTTGTTCTTGCTTTGTGCCGGCAGCTATGCTAGTAATTTTAGTATGGTGCTAATTGGCTCCAACGACCCGCCTCCCGAGGCGGTTTTTTTGTTTTTGGCTTCTTCCGATCGGAAGTGCGCGTGCTTTGGTGCACAGACTTCTCGCCAATACCGACGTTATCGGCCGGTTTCGGCGCTGATTCGATCGTTTCTCGGCCAACTGCGTGTAAGGCGGGTCAACCAGCAACGAACGTCGATCATTCCCGTTAGTCGCAAATCGCAAATTTAGGAGATTAGCCGAAACCCTCCCTTCGTCATCCCTGGGCGGAGCAAGGAGCGAAGCGACGCGGCGCAGACCCTGGGATCCATGCCGTTACCTTGCGGCAGTGCTCCAGCAGACCAGAACCAAACGCTGCCACCCGGTCCTGCGAAAAAGCTCGAAGCACTCTGGGACTGGTCGTCTCGATCAATTCGGTCTTCCATTGGCGGAGCCAGCGCTTCCGCAGCTTCTGGCTCGCGGTCATGGTGGAAGGCGACGAGCGCAATGGCGGATACAAGCGCCGTTCTGAGCCGCTGCATTCTTCGGCTGATGTCACGGCATGATGGGGTGGACGGCGCCCGACGGCATCGGATGTGCCAGAATGAGTTCGTTGAGATCTCAAACAAGGGAG
>NZ_JAMYSY010000089.1:0-12616 GCF_040322175.1 Mesorhizobium sp. M0185
GTTTGGTGTTTGTCGGGGGGGGGTGGGGGGGGGGCGGCGGGGTAGTGTGGGGTGTGCTCGCGGGCCGGCCCCCGGGCCGCGGGCCGCGCCCGCCACCTTGGGGGGGGGCGGGGGGGGCGGACGGCGCAGCCGTTGCGGCCGTGACAGGGGCGTGGCAGGGGTCGCCTCTCGGGCAGGCCGCGGGCGCAGCCTCTCCGGCGGACCGTCGCCATGGCTGCAAGGCTTCCGGTGACGCCACCCGCCTGCCTGGCCCCGCCCGTTCATCCGGGCGGCAGGAAGAGACGGGCATCCTCCGGGACGAGCTGATCGCTGAGCCATGCGGCGAGATGAGCTGGGCCGAGATGGCGCAGATCGTCGTTGAAGTCGCCGAGCTGCGGCCGCAACACCAGGGCGAGGATCCCTGACTCGCCTGCGCGCTGGCTGAGGCGCTCGATGCCGTACCGGCCGGCGGCGTCGGCATCGGCTGCTATGTAGAGGCGACGGCAGCCAGGCGGGAAGGTGAGGCCGGCGAGGTGATTGGCTGAGGTGGCGGCAGCCACCGGCAGCGCCGGCATCAATGTCCGGAGCGAAGCCATCGTCTCGAACCCCTCGCCGGCGGCCATGACCGGTACAGGCGCACCGGGCTCAAGGCCAAGCCAGATGGCGTTGCCCAAGAGATGACCCAGCGAGCGGCGTGGATCGGCGAGTTGCGCCTTGCCGACCTTGCCGCTCGGGTCGAGCCCAGGGGAGAGGTAAGTGCGCTGCAGGCCGGTGATATGTCCGTCGAGGCTGGTGACAGCTGCAATCAGCGCATGAAGCGTGTGCGTTTCGCCAGTGATGAGATCGCGATAGTAGCAGCCGGGATGGAAGCGCACGGCACGCTCATGCGCGGAAAGCAGGATGCCGCGGCCGGCAAGGTATCGTTCGGCCAACGTGCCGGCGATCGGCTGCGACATGGCGAACAGGCGACGCGCCGCGTCAGGCGAGCCGGGTGCCGCGGCAGGCTGGCGTTGCGCGCCAGGAGCTTGGGGCGGTGGCAGCGGCACGGAGAGGAAGCGACGCGCTTCATCCGCGACCTCGCGGAAGTCGACCAGACCACAGCTTTCGCGGATGACATCGAGCAGATCGCCAAATTCGGAGGTCGCCTCATCGACCCACTTACCCGCAGGGCCCTTGGCACTGGTCTTGAGCCGAACATGCATGGAGCGGCCGCGGGTGTTGCGGGCATCGCCGACCATCCAGTAATTGCCCATGCGATGGCCGTTGGAGAGATATTCGCGGCACACCGCCTCGGCATGATCGCCAAGGCGGCGTGCCAGCTCGGAGGCCGAGCCGGTCATGATCGCCCCCCTCAAGCCGCCGCGGTACGGTCGGTGACGCCAACCAGCGTATGGCGATCGAGGAGCGCGGCGAGGATGGCGGACCCTTGCGCGGTCGTCGGGATGAACAGCCGCAGCTTCCAGGAGATGATCTCGGAGATCAGCCCCAGCGTCTTCAGCCGGGGGTTCATCGCGTCGGTGAAGCCGATCAATTCGACACGGTAGTCGTTCATGACGCGGCTGCGGCGCACAATCAGGCCATCGGCGAGTTGCAGTCCGATCCGTCCGTCGACAAGTGCGGTCCAGGCATCTTCCGGCGCGAGCTTGGGTACATCGTCGACCCCGAGATTGCGCAACATGGTCGCGACCAGCGTCGGCGCGATGTGGCGGCCGATGATGCGTTCGCCGGCGTCGGTCTGCATACGATAGACTCGACAGTCGTCGTCCGGCAGCCGATGCCAGATCGGCAGCAGCAGACCCGTCACGATATGAAAGGTGCTGGTGATGAAGTCCGGGACGGCGGCGACTTCTGCCTGCCACAGGTCGCAGAACAGTTTTCGGTCGGTCGGCTGCCAATGGGTTTCGGCAAGGGCGTCGAGACCGAAGCGCAGCTCGTCGGTCGGCCGCAGCAGGCGTACGCGGTGCTCTATCGTGCCGTCATCGAGCATCAGGCTCGCCGTCGGCAGCCGGATCGCCGCGCGGCTGGAACGTGTGTTCACCAGCAGAACCGATTGCGGCTCCGCCCGGACAATGGCCAGTGCGTCGACCAGGCCGAGCGGCCGGATACGGTCCTTGCGCGCGACGGTCAGCACATGCGACTGCGCGCCGGAGACCGGGTGCGCGTAGACGGTGCGGCGATCGGTGACGACGATGCTTTCGGCCGTGATCGTCTCCAGTCCCTTGTCATAGTTTCCGGCGGCGATCGCGCCCTCAACCTTCGCCGCCATCAGCTGCTCGAACACCTCGAACAACAGGTTCTGGGTTTCGATGCGCAACGCCAGCAGGCGATTGAGCCAGGTCGTGATCGGCGGCAACTCGTCGCGCAGCCCGCCCTCGTCAGTCGTCAGCGACAGCCCGGTCACAGTCTCGAAGGTCGTGAGCGAGCAGCCCTCGATCCTGCCTTGGTGCAGCAGATGATAGAACTGCCGCAGCGCCGCGCGGGCATAGGCGCTTTCGAGATTGTCTTCGGCACGGAACAGCCCTGCCCCGCCGGTCTGGCGCTGGCCGCGCGTGATCGCGCCCAGCGTGTCGAGCCGTCGTGCGATCGTCGACAGGAAGCGCTTGCCGGCTTTCACGTTCGCGGCCATGGGTCGGAACAACGGCGGTTGCTTCTGATTTGTGCGGTGGGTCCGTCCGAGACCCTGGATGGCGTTGTCGGCGCGCCAGCCGGCCTCGAGCAGATAGTGCTTGCGCAGCCTCTGGTTCCTGACCCCGAGATCGGCGTGATACGAACGGCCGGTACCGCCGGCGTCCGAAAAGATCAGCACGCTCTTGTCGTCATCCATGAAGCTTTGCGTCTCGGCCAGATTGGCCGAGCCAGGGCGGTTTTCCACGGCCAGCCGGTCGATGCCGTCGCCGCCGGTCTTCTTCACGATGCGCCGCGAGCGGCCGGTCACCTCGGCGACGGTGTCGGTGCCAAAGTGATGGATGATCTGGTCAAGGGCACTGCCGACCGGCGGCAGCGATCCGAGTTTTTCGACCATCTCGTTCTCGACGGCAGTCGCACCGGTCGCGGAGACGTAGACGACACGCGCGTCGGGCAGCGCGTGCTGCAGCCGCAGTCCGGCCCTGCCCTGCTGCGACGGAGCGATATCGCCACGCTCGCTTCTGCCGCCAGCGGCATTGGCCATGGCGTGGGCCTCGTCGAAGACGATGACGCCATCGAAAGATTTTTTGGCCCCCGACGGGTTTTCTCCAATCCCTGTCTGGCTTTCTTTAATCCCCGTCGGGCCTTCGTCCCTCCTCGCCTCTTGTCCGACCCAGTCGAGGATCTGAGCGATCCGGGATTTCTTGCCCTGCCGTTCCTGCGAGCGCAGGGTTGCGTAGGTCGTGAACAGGATGCCCTCGGCGAGTCGGATCGGTGTGCCCTGCCGATAGCGTGAGAGTGGCTGGACGAGAAGTTTTTCCTGGCCAAGGGCTGCCCAATCGCGCTGGGCGTCTTCAAGCAATTTGTCCGACTTGGAAATCCAGATCGCACGGCGGCGGCCCTGCAGCCAATTGTCGAGGATGATGCCGGCGACTTGCCGGCCCTTGCCGCAGCCGGTTCCATCGCCCAAAAACCATCCACGGCGGAAGCGGACAGCGTTCGCAGCACCTTCTGGCGCGGCCGAGACGACATCGCAGGTCTCGTCAACCGTCCAGGCGCCGGTGAGATGGCCGCAATGGGCTTCGCCGGCATAGATGACGCTTTCGAGCTGGGCGTCCGACAGCAGGCCCTCGTCGATGATCGCATCAGGAAGAAGCGGCCGATAGGAAGGTTTTGGTGGCGCGACGGCGGCCATTGCGGCCGACTGTACGAGCGGCGTCGGATGCGGTTTGGCGCGGGGAATATCGATCGACTGAAGCGCGTAGGGTTCGTAGATTGAATCGGTGAGCCGGCCGCCCTCCTCCGGCATCCAGTCGCGCAATTCGTAGGCAAGGGGAATAGCCGGCGTGCTGTTTGCCATGACCTGGCGAGCGGGCTTCGCTCGCGCAATCGGACGGACCGATTGCATTGCCTTTGGAGCAGCCGTTGAGACAGCGAGGGGTGCGGCTCTCTGCGATCGGGCAGCCATCTGCATGGCGGCATTGCGCAGGATGCCGCTGGACAATGCACCGATCGAATCCGGGAATCCACCCAAAGTCCGGGGCGGCAGATCGGAGATCCAGGAGAGCAGCGTTTCGACATCCTTGGCCTTGCCTGGCAAGGCGACGAAACGCGACGGATCGACGGCCGGCACCTTGTCGATGATCGTCAGGCGGGTCTCGGTGGTGGTTCCGTGGCGGGCATAGACGCGGCCGTCGATCGCTGCGGTGAAGATGACCGTGCCCTGCTGCTGCAGGCGTTCTAAGGCGAGCCGCCATTTCGGGTTTTCGGGAGACAGCCCGGCGCCGGTGATGGCAACGAGGCGTCCGCCCGGACACAGGCGTGCGAATGCGGAAGAGAGGTGCCGCCATGCCGCGTCGCCGACATGGCCTTCGACATAGGCACCGACGCTGAAGGGTGGATTCATCAAGACGACGGACGGCTCGATGGCCGCGTCGAGATGATCATCGATATGGGCGGCGTCGTGCCGCGAGACGGAAAACCGTGGGAACAACAGGCCGAGGAGATCGGCCCGCGTCGCGGCAAGCTCGTTGAGGGCGATCGAGGCGCGCGCCATCTCGGCATGGACGGCGAGCAGACCGGTGCCGGCCGAGGGTTCGAGAACGAGATCGCAAGATGCGATCGACGCGGCGTGCGCTGTGACGAAGGCCAGCGGCAAGGGCGTGGAGAGCTGCTGCATGGCCTGGCTCTCGTCGGACCGTCGCGTATGGGTAGGAAGAAGTTCGGCGATGCGCTTCATCATCGCTAGAGTTGCCTGCGGCGTGGTGGACCGGGACAGCATCGCTGGTCCGAATCGGCGCAGAAACAGCACTTGCGCGATTTCGAGCGCCTCATAGGCGTCCTTCCAGACCCAGAACCCTTGCGCATCGCTGCCGCCAAAACTTGTCGTCATGACGGTGCGCAGTGCGGCGGTGGTGACAGGCTTGCCCTGTTCGAGGAAAGGCAAAAGCAGCATTGCCGCCTGATGGATCGCCTGGGCGGTGTCGATGGCGTCTTGTGCCGGAACGCCGAGGGGAGCGGCCGTCCGGGCGACGGTCGAGGTGGTCGAAACAATGTTCATGGAGATGTCCTTTGCGAGAGGGGAGTGGCGCCCGCGCCGGCACTCTCTCCGCGCCAGCCGGGCCGCACTCCTCCCGGCTCCCCTTTGCCTCTGGCGCCGATGCACCAAACGGGTTGCGCTCTCCGCAAAGCCATGCCTTGAATGCGCGGACAGGGATGCGGCGGCCACCTGGAGCTGCGGAGGTGATGCGACGGTTCAGAATTGGCAGTGCGGTTTACGAGGAAGGGGCGCCTGACCTGCAGACGGCGCTGGCGAACGCCTATGCTCGCACCGAGCGTCCGCTATGCCTGTGCCGCGAGCCGGGCTGCCCGATGTACATCGCCCGCATCGGCGACCTTCACCTGATCAAGCGCATGCCGCTGAGCGGCGGCGGGCATGATCCGTCCTGCGATTCATATGAATCACCTTACGAACTGTCCGGGCTGGGCGCCTTGATGGGCAGCGCGATACAGCTCGATCCGCAAAGCGGCATGGCTGCTTTGAAACTCGATTTCAGACTGTCGAAGACGGGGAGCCGGGCAGCGTCCGCGCCTGCTGGCGAGAGCTCCGCCAGTGTAACCGGAGACCCCAGGAGGATGTCGCTGCGTGGCCTCCTCCATTATCTGTGGCACGAGGCCGAATTGACGGTCTGGACATCCCGCTGGGCTGGCAAGCGCCATTGGTGGAATGTCCGCTGGCATCTGCTTGAGGCTGCCGGGCAAATGACGGTGAGGGGCGGACCGCTCGCGGATATCCTGTTTGTGCCCGAGCCGTTTCGCTCCGAGAACAAGGAAGCGATCGAACAACGTCGCAACGCGGTTCTCGGCACGGCGCTCCCGCCAAAATCCGGCCCACGAAAGCTACTGGTTCTGGTCGGCGAGGTGAAGGAAATCATGCCCGCCCGATCCGGTCGGAAACTTGTCGTCAGACATTTGCCCGGCTTTCCCTTTGTCATCGACGATGCATTGCATCGGCGTTTGCAGGCACGTTTCGAGAGAGAATTGTCGCTGTGGGGAGCGGATTCCAGCTCACATCTGATAGTGATCGCGACCTTCGGACTGAACCCGGCCGGCCTCGCCGTTGTTGAGGAGGTCGCGTTAATGGTGGTATCCGAGAACTGGATCCCTTACGAGACGGTCCCGGAGAAGCGGCTGGTCGACGCGCTCGCCCGCCTTCGCGAGAAGAGCGTGAAGGGATTGCGCTACGACCTGCAAACTGACCAGCCGATCGCCAACGGTTTGCTCCAGAACAGGCAAGAGCCGATCGCGCTCTTTGTCGTCCCGGCCGGTGCGGACGAAGCGTTCGAGGCTTCGCTCGACGAAATGATCGCCGCGCGTCCGGAGATCGGCTCCTGGGTGTGGCGGGTCGGCGAAGGCGATATGCCGCCGTTGCCGCTCTGAGCGTCGGCGGAATTTCCGACGAGGTTCAGTATGTCTTACCCCAGGCCCAGCTTCTTCTTGAGCTCGGCATTTTCCTTGCGCAGACGGTCAGCAAGCAGGTTCTTAAGGCGCTTGTTTTCTTCCTCGAGCGCGAGCAGGTCCTTCAGATCGCCGCTATCTGCGGCTGGCGCTGCAACCTTCTTCCACTGATAATAGGTCTGCTCCGAAATGCCGGCTTGGCTGACCGCACTCTTGCTGGTCGCACCCCCAGCGATCGACTTCTCGATCTGGGCAAGCTTCTGGGCGCGTTCCTTCTCAGAATAGGTCTTCCGGGCGGTCCGCACCGCCACCGCAGGTTCAGCCGCCTGAGGTCCTGGTCTCGCCCCGTTCTTGCGGGTCGGCTTGGCGAGCTCTGCCTTCGCTTTCCTTGCTCGCGGAACTTTCTTCTTCGCTTCAGGGGCTTCCACTTTGGCTGGTGCTACTGTTGTCTGAACAGTTTGAGCTTCCTGAGAATCGGCCATGATATGCTCCGCTTGTCGATTGTCACCGTCTTCAGCATCGATGGGTCTTATACTGGAGTCAATGAGCTCAGAACCTGGCAGCTGAGCACCATCAGACAGCTGCGTCATCTCGGTGACAATTTTGGACAGGTCGAGACCACCCCAGATCGACTGGCTTGGCTTTTGCTTGCCGCGCTTCTGTTTGACTTCCACGATAAATGGCCGGATCTGCCGCTTCATTAGTCCCTTCCTTGATGTGAGGGCGACTTGCAGCCAAGTCGCTGTTTCGCGTCAGCGAGTATTCTGCGCCTAAGCATCTTATCGCTCTTGCCGAGCTTTATCGGAGAAGGCCAGCGACGAGCAAGCGAGGTTTCCCTGACCTCGGGGACTGGCTCGATTACCGGGACGCAAACGGTCTATTGCGAGCCGAGGTCTCATTTGACGCGACCTTCAGAGCCTATCCATGCCCGCCATCCACAGGCGCCACTTCGCTCGATCCACCGGCAGCTGACAAATTTCGACATGCTGACGAGGCTCGCATGCTCCAGGTTCGGTAAAGAACCCCTCCCTGCATCGAGCGCCGCCTACGCCGTCATTCGTTGCCGCCGGGCAAACACAAGGGATTCACAGCCGTCCGCATCCGATGACTGTGCACAACCGACTGCATCGATTGCAATCCTGATTTTCTTGGGAGCAAATCTTCTCATGGCGGCGGACGAGCTGGACGCGATTGTTTTCGGGATGGCGGTCGACAGCGTCCGTGCGCTTCCTCTTGGATTCACGGAAAAAGTCGCAGAAATTGCCAACCGAAGCCACGGCGTCCTGCTTTTTGATTTGCGCATCGATGGCGACTTGGAAATGCAGCGGATCGCCGCCGTCCGATATCCAAGCAACCAGACAGGCATTCTGGCGCTGGACAAGCAGGGCTCGGCGATCAGCCATTGGATGATCAATGGCACTTTCTCCAGCTTTATCGCTCCCTTGGAGGACTGGAACACTCTGCCGCTACCGATGCAGGCCAGGACGAGTATCGCCGGCCCGGCCAGCCTCTTCATCGGCGCCTTACGCAATGCCGGATACATCCTGCGCGGCAGGTCCTGATCCGAAGTTTTGCGCGGTGACTGGCCGATCATATCGTCGAACCAGCCGGCCACACGGCTTCGCTAAGGGCGATTACCCACGGTGATCAGGTGACAAGGATCATCCGAGTTGAAGTCTGACCCTGATAGGTGGCTCGCTGGA
The DNA here is from genome assembly GCF_040322175.1 of Mesorhizobium sp. M0185. Taxonomy (NCBI): domain Bacteria; kingdom Pseudomonadati; phylum Pseudomonadota; class Alphaproteobacteria; order Hyphomicrobiales; family Phyllobacteriaceae; genus Mesorhizobium; species Mesorhizobium sp. M0185. Next base: position 8,265 of record NZ_JAMYSY010000089.1, read on the forward strand.
CTACGAGCACCTGGTCGGTGCTGGCCTTAAATACCGTGAAAATGCGCCGGCCGGCGGCGACGCACTGATCGAGCAATGTCGGTTGCCGTCACGGTATCTTGGAAAGCGATAGGGCTGCGTGCAAGCGATCGTAATGTGCGAGAGCGTCTCGCCCGTCGGCGTCCAATGGTACGCCTCCTCGATAGACATCGCGCCGCATAGCCTATCCGACGCGCCTCATTTCAGCGGAGTAGGCGGACCGTGCTAATAGGGACGTTTCGCTTCCGAGCGGCAGCTCTCAGGGATAACCTTTATCGTCGCCTCCCTTCTTTGAGTTCCGGCTTGATCGGGCGGAGGACAGGAGTTCGTCAATCTCGAGATCCGACAGATCATCGAGCAGCTTGAAGACTGCATCATGCCTTCCGGCGTTAACGAGAACCGTGCCTTTGCCGCGATGTTCGGCCCACCCGGTCTCGGGATCTGCGTTGCGGGCGATGCCCCTGAGTTCGACGGGGGTCATGTTCCAGATCGCCTCGAGCTTCTCCGCGCGGGTCCTGCTGTCGCTCGCGCCGGTCTCGTGGGCGATGGCGGCGCGCATCTTGTCCGGGGATTGCCGGTCCGTGAGGTCGCAAAAACCATGAAAACAGCGTTCGCGGCCGCGGATCCGGATCGCGAAGAATACGCTGGTCACGTTGCCGGCCTTGAACTCCGACATGCCGAACATGCCGGTGCGCATGAAGAGCGGCGGCAGCAAACCGAGCATGAAGTGATATTCTGACGCGGTGATCTGGAACCACTCGCCTGAATAGGGAGTGCCGGAAAGCGGATCGATGCCGGGAGTATCTTTGTGTCGGCTGAGCTGTTGGAACATCTGCTCGCGGGTGGCGACGCCGTCGAGCACCTTCCTGAAGGGTGGATGTGCGGTCATGGGGTTCTCCTGAACGCGGGTCGGCCACGCGCGGCATGAACCGCGTCGTCGCAAGTGCTTGGTGATGTTGTGGCTGTCGACTGGCCGAGCCTGCGGCCGGCGTGTGCACCGGCGATGATGGGGTTTGCAGGATTCAGGCGGCGCGTCGCTCGGAGGAAGGCGAAGCGTCTCGACCAACCCCAGTGATGGCACGCACGGCGGCGGCGAGCGCCGGGATGTCGTCGAGCATGCCGAGCGCGACGAAGTGGTTGGCCCCGCCGATGTAGTCCTTGCGGCCCTTGCAGGTGCGGATCAGGATGCCGTGACCTGAGGACAAACCGAACTGGCCGACCTGGATGTGGGCGCGGTCATGGTGCAGGGTGATTTCACCGGAAACGGCTATGCCCGTGTTGTTTGAGCGCAGGTCAAAAGTTCCCTGCGGCAGGTTTAGTTCGGCGGCGAGTTTCTTCAGCCGTGAACGGGCTGTCGCGTGAAAACGTCTCTTGTGCTGCTCGTCATAGGAGCAGCTTCTGTTCCAGTCGAACATGTCGATCTCCATGAAATTGAACAGGCCCGCGATCGCTCGCGCGATCCGGGCCTGTGGTCGGGTGGGTTAAATGGTGAAACGGTCAGGCGACCGCGCGGCCCTCAATGACGTGGGCGCCGACCTCATCGGCGGAGACCTCTTCGAGATAGGCTCGGCTGTACGAATTGCTGGCGAGCCAGCGTTCGGCCGCCTCGCGATCCTTGGCGAGATAGAGCAGCTCCGGGCTGTCGCCGAGTTCCTGCAGGACGCGGACCATGCCGATCATGGGACGCTCGATGACCTCGAAACGCAGGTCACTCTCGACGGACCAAGTGCGCCTGACCGAGACGACGATGATGCCGCCCTGCCCAAAATCGCCCTCATGCAGGGTGAAATGGGCGGGCGAGCTATAGGTCGCGCGCTCGCCCGGCGGTTCCTTCCTGACCAGGCGACCGACGCCGTTGCGGCTCTCCCAGACGGCGAACTTCTTGGAAAAGCGAGCCGGCGGCTTCGCCGCGCCGTCGCTGTATCGGATAACGCTCCCCAATGGGGCGGATTCGTACACGATATGTGCGGACATGCGGGTTTCTCCATGTCGGAAAACGAAAAAGGGCCCGGCGGGAGTGCCGGGCCCGGTGCGAGCGTGAGGCCGATTATTCAGCGGCCTGGAGGTGGTCCGCCTCGTCGCCGTCGATGGTCACCGGCTCATCGGAGGACGGATCCGCATCGTCGGCGAGGAAGGCCGGCAGCTCGGTGGCATCGCCGTCGAGAGCCGCCTCGTCCGACATATCGCCGGCGACCGCGTCGCCAGCATCGGTAGCCACTTCATTGACCTCAAGACGCAGCGGCTCGGGCAACCAGTTCGACCCTTCGAGAAGACGCGCGGCCTCACGCGCCATGATGTCCTTCTTCATGTGGTCGATCAGCTGCGCGGAGTCTGCGCCACGAGCTTCATGGACTGCCTGTAGAATCCGCGCCTTGGTGAGCCGCCCGAGGAACTCGACCGTAGGCGTCCAGCCGGCGTCGACCATGTCGAACTGGAGGGAACGGCCAAGCACGTCTGCATGCTTGAGCGCCTTCGGTCGCCTGTTCCAGGGTTCGACCACCGCATTGAGGGTCAGCGAGACGCAGTGCGCGAATAGCGCCTTGCGGCTTGCTTCGTCGAGGCCGAGAAGGAAGTTCCACAGGCCATCCGCCTCATCGGGCAGATCGCGATCCCAGGCTTCATGGCGCTCGGCGATCTCCTTCGCCCAGGATGTCTCGGCAAGACCGTCGACCTGGCTGAAGCCGCCGCTCTTCAGGCTGATCTCCAGGCACGTGTCCGGCGCGAAGCGATAGAAGACCTGCAGGACGAAGGCATGGAGTGCGGCGACGAAGGCGATGTCGACGTCAGCGGCGAGCGCGTTGCGCAGCGCCAGCGTCCGCTGTGCGGTCAGGTCGAAGACGAGCCGATCGGGCAGCGGCTTGATGCCATCGTCCTCGCCGTCGTCACTAGCGCTGTCATTCACCGGCTTGCCGTTGACGACAACACCATCGCCATCATCGTCGCCATTGGATCTGGCTTCATCTCCAGCATCCTGCTCCTCGCCCTCACGGACATCGCCGGTTTCGGTCCGCGGTTCGTCCTCGGACCGCACGAAACCGGCGTCGACCTGGAGCTTGCCGTTCGCGGCAAGGGTAACGAACACACCGGCGATGGCCTTCTGGGCGGGATCGTAGCTTTGAGGACGATCATCGATCGCATCGAGCTCTGCGCCCAGCTGGTCGAGCTTCGCCTCGATCGCTTTGTCGGCATCCTCGGCCTTGGCATAGTCCGCGTCGAGCTTGTCGTATTCGGCCTTGAGCGCGTCGTAGCGTTCGATCTCCTCGGCGCTGAGCTCCTGCGGCTCGGCATAGATGCGCCGCATGCCGGAGGTATGGCCGTAGGGAAAGCTGATCGCCGCCTCGACCCATTTCCAGCCCTCGGCGCGGATCGCCTCGGCATCCACCTTCAGCCTGTCGAAGACAAGCTGCTCGAGGAGTGCCGCATCCTGGAACCAGCCGCCGGAATCCTGCTCGAACAGGTCGCGCAGGATGACGCCGCCTGCAGCCTCATAGGCTTCGGCGCCGACATAGACGGCCCGGCGATCATCGGCCCTGACCGTGGTCTCCGTCAGCAGGCGCCTGATGTAATAGGGTTCCTGCATGTGCGAGCCGACAATCCGTTCCCAGACCTGCTCCTGACGTGCATGATCGTCCGAGATCGAAAACGCCATGATCTGCTCAAGCCGGATTTCGTCCTTCTCGTAGAGACCGAGAAGCCTCGGCGACACCGATGCCAGCCGCAGACGCTGTCTCACTGTCGCCGGTGATACGAAAAAGCGGGCGCCAATCTCGTCCGGATCGAGGCCCTGATCGCTGAGCGTCTTGAAGGCCCGGAACTGGTCGAGCGGGTGCAGGTCGGCGCGCCGCAGGTTTTCAGCAAGCGAGTCCTCTTCGGCCGAGGTCTCCTGCCTGCGGTTGACGATGCAGGGGATCGGCTCGTTCTTGGCCAGGCGCTTCTGCTTGATGAGGATGGCGAGCGCGAGATAGCGACGACCGCCGGCCGGCACCTCAAACGTGCCGGTCTCCTCGCCCTCGCCGTCGAGCATCGGACGGACGTTCAGGCTCTGGATGAGCTTTCGCCGCCCGATGTCCTCGGCCAGCTGCTCGATAGACACGCCGTCCTTGATGCGCCGGACATTCTTCTGCGACAGCCTGAGCTTGTCATAGGGAATGTTCTCCGCGGCGTTCATCGCGATCTTCTGAATGGCGTTCTTTGCCATGGTCAGGTTCTCCATGACGGGCGGCCCGGGGCCTCTCCCCGAACCTCCAAGCCCGTCAGTGCGCCAAGCACAGCCCTCTAACTCTTTGACCAGAAAGGAGAAAAGCCGAGTTGGAAGACTAGCCACCAACATCTCC
>NZ_JAMYSY010000090.1:0-12068 GCF_040322175.1 Mesorhizobium sp. M0185
CGACTTTTGCCTGGATGCTGCTTGAGCATCTGTCTGCCCAGCTCCGGCGCATGACCGAGCGGGTATTCGAATACAGCACTCTGGTCGTGCGAAAACGGCTGATCGTCGAGCTCCTGCATCGGGCGGAGAAAGCCGCACTCGTGGACGGCGAGGTGTCCATAAGCCCGGCACCGACGCATTCCGAGCTGGCGGCAACGATGAGCACGCACAGGGAAGCGGTCTCGCGCGAAATGAGCGATCGCCTGATCGAAAAGCGCGGCAGCAGGTTATTGCTGCATGACGTCTCGGCACTACGGGCGCTGGTCGACAAGAAGGAATAGCGAAGGCTGTCGCCGCGGCGGGGGCACCGCACGTTTCATACTCCTCGGCCGCAAGTGATTATTCGTTCCGGCGAGGAGAATCTGCGCCATGCCTCGCTGCAGGATTTTCGGGAGGAAGACTAGGGTAAAACTCAGTCATTCTGGCTATGCCGCGAATGGCCGAGATGGGTTAATTGCGGGCAACGGCGAGACTGGACTGAAGGGCAGCTCAGGGTCATGGCGGTGAATTGACCCGGAGCAAGCGAGCTTCCGCTTAGCGTCGATTCCGGCGGCCTGGTTTTCGCAAAAAGTCCCGGATTAAAGATTAAAGCGACTGTTTTGCGTCTGATTTTTGCACCGTCCGACAATGGGCAGTTTCGCTACCACCACAACCAAACGGTTGCTGCGGCGTATTTCTGACCCAGCCTATGGGGCTATCCGCTTGCCCTAATCCTATGGGGCTATCCGCTTGCCCTAATTCTGAGCCAGATGCCATGAGGTATACCCAAACGGCCATCGAGAGGCGTTCATGACCGACCGCGAAGTAGAGCCGCGCGCGGGGTCTCGGCAGTTGCAGCTTGCATCCTTTGGCCGACCTGCACGTTACATGACGAATAGACAGGCGGACCGGAGCCATGGCAAACGAGAAGCCCAACAATTTCCACGCAAAACAGGTGCATAGCGGGCGGCGGGCGCAGCAGCCGGGCCGCGGGCGAGATGCGGTGCGGCCCACGCAGATTCCGACCAAAGGCTGGAAAGACATCCTTTGGCGGGTGATAGCTGAAGTAAGCGATGACCGAGTCCCACTGATCGCAGCAGGAACCACGTTCTACCTGCTTCTGGCGCTGTTTCCTGCACTTGCCGCCTTCGTTTCGATTTACGGCTTCGTCGCCGATCCCAAAACAATCGCCGAGCACATCGCTTTCCTCAGCGGCGTTCTACCGTCGGGCGGGCTCGATCTTATCCGGTCACAGCTTGGATCCCTTGCCCAACAGAATACCGGCACTTTGACCTTCGGCTTCATCTTGGGCCTCGCCGTCGCGCTCTGGAGCGCCAACAACGGCATCAAGATCATCTTCGAAGCCATGAACATCGCCTATGAGGAGACCGAAAAGCGCAGCGTCGTCCGGTTGAATCTGCTGGCCTTGGCCTTCACGCTCGGCGCCATCTTCATCGGCATCGCGTTCCTGGTCTCGGTCGGGCTTGTCCCTGCGGCGCTCGCGCTCCTCAATCTGGGCAGCTGGACGGAGACACTGATAAAAATCCTGCGCTGGCCCGTGATGCTGGTCGCGGTGGCGGCAGGTATCACGCTTATCTACCGCTACGGTCCCAGCCGCGAGAAAGCGACGTGGCGGTGGCTGACTTGGGGCGCCGGCCTCGCGACGGTCGTGTGGCTTGCCGCCTCGATCGGGTTTTCCTTCTATCTCGAGAATTTCGCCAACTATAACGCGACGTATGGGACGCTCGGCGCCGTCATCGGCTTCATGATGTGGACCTGGATCTCAGTCATGATCCTGATCGTCGGAGCCGAGCTCAACTCCGAGATGGAACACCAGACGGCCAAGGACACCACGACCGGCGCGCCGCAGCCGATCGGCGCGCGAGGTGCCGCGATGGCCGACACGCTGGGCCGCTCGGCCGAACGGAGCGGCGCCGAAAGCGCATCAAGTCGCGGAGAACGAGGGTTTACACAAACAGAACTTCCGGCCCCGATCACTCGTGAATAGCGCTTCGAACGCCAAACCGCCGGCTGCGGACGAAGCGGCTGTCGAGGCGCGAGCCGGCGACTGGTTGCAGCAAAACGGGGAGCGCACAGGCGTGATGGGGTCGGTTTGGATGTCACCGAGACTTGCGGACTGTCGCTGTCGGCCCACGTGATAGTGCTTCGATATCGGCACTGACGAGCCCTCCGCCTTCGATCCGAACCGTCAACCTGCCCTTCGCGTCATCGATCCGCCTCACAAATCCTGTGATGTCGACCTTCTGGCCGGCCTTTGCTCTGGTCGGTGTGTCGATTGAAAAGGGGAAGCTGTAAGAGGGTATGCTCACGCTCGACATGCCGTTGTCCAAAACCTTCAGGATTGTGATGGAGAGCGAAACTTCATCGTCGACTTTCATACTCGCGGGCATGGCCTAAGCCTCCATCTCAAGCGGCTCGTGCTCGATCTTTTGGTGCCAGACCACCTGGCGCAGGTCGCGCATGCCACAGCCTGTCCGCACCGTGGGCAGATATAGAAATGGCAGGCCTCATGCTCGGCGGCTGTTCCGTGCCGTCTGTTGACAATCGGCGGGCCAAGCTCCGATAGCTGTCACTTCCACTAAACATTCAATTTTGCTAAAATGTTCCGCAACCTAAGTCGGGCGGTCGCGATTTAGTTCGCACCTGTGGCGTGGGGTTCAGATGCCGACCCTGGGTTGACCATCCTCCCGAGGATAAAGATTGAATTCACGCGGCCAAGTTCGACGGCTACCGCACGCAGATCATAAAAGACGCCGACGGCCTCCGCTTCTTAACCCGCCGGGGCGTGGTGTCTCAGTTTGAATTTCGGCTTGACGACCCGACTTACCGCCACGTGCGGACGTTCGCCAGTGTCGATGTCGGTCGTTGACCAGCGACGCGGACGCTATAGTTCGGTCAAGGGGTCCAACTACGAAAGGAGAAAGCTCATCGATCCCGCGATCTGGATAACATTCGTTCGAACGGTCATCATACTGCAGATGCCATCGAGGTCTGATAACATGCTGGTGATGGCGCGTGGATTGGACAGGGCGCCGAGTTGGGCTGGGACGACAGCCGGCGCGGGCGTGATGCAACTTCCCCTTATCGCGGTCGGCGTTCCTAGCTCGTACGAGCGTCCCCGTTTGCTTCGCGACGCTCCAATGGATGGGAGCAGCCTATCTCGTTCGGCTAGGACTACGGCTGATCTTCACGTTCGGGAAGCCCGCAGCCCAGCAGGACCCACGTCAAGTCAGTCGACTTGCGGCAGCCCGGGAAGGAATGATCGCAAACCTAGTGAACCCTTGGCCCAACACCTTCATGATCGCCTCCTCCTCAATTTGTTGATCCGCATGGAGGGCCCGTGAGCCTGCAACAGCTCCTGTTAGACGAAACCCAGAAAATGACGGGCGCGTTAGTATTAGGAACTTATGCCATGGCTTCGGGCAGCATCGGTTCGTGGATCACGACGCGGCCCCGCGTGAAGCTTTGGCAGCAGCGGATCGCAGGCTTCTTCATCGTTGCCCTTGGGTTTCGAATGGCTTTTGGTGGCGGGGCAAGCCGCTAGGTCCCGGTCTCAGCAGTCCGCTTCCACCCACAGCCGAAATTCAAACTGAGACCCTACCGCTGGGGGCATGACTGGACGGCGAAATACCGCCCCTTGGTCCGGGCTGCCACAAGGATCGCTGCCGATAGCTCAATTATCGCGAAGCGAGACCGGTGATAGTTGACTCCTATGAAACAGCCGGGAAGCCAATTTCGTGGAAGCACTTTGGTCTGTGCTGAGACGTATCCGCGCGCAAGGGTAGCTTCTTTGAGCAGCTCCACGGAACTAAAGGGTTTTGCCGCAGTTTTGCCTGTCAATGGAGGAAACCATGAACAGCCAAAACAACGAACGAGAATCCGCGACCAAAACACCTGTTGAGGACATTGCAAACAAGGACATTGGGGCAACCGTGAGCGACGCGGTCTCGAAAGCCTCCGACATGGCTCAACAAGCAGTTGATACGGCCAAGCAGGCGGCCTCGGATAGTGCGTCAACAGTTACCAACCAGGTGAAGGAAATGCTAGACCGTCAGGTCGGCAGCAGTGCCGAGGTGATGGGCCAGCTCGCGAGTTCGACGAAACGCGCAGCCGAGGACCTCGACGAAAGCGCGCCCTTAGTCGCCGGTGTGGTTCGTACGTTTGCGAACAGGATCGATGGTTACGCAGACGATCTGCGGGACCAGTCGGTCGATCAGCTGGTCCGCGCCGCCTCCGATTTGACTAGGCGCCAGCCCGGATTGGTTTTCGGGCTTGCTGCCCTTGCGGGGTTCTTGACATTTCGGACGCTGAAGAGCGCGTCGCCGGCGTCGTCGCGCTCCAATGAGCCCGTGCGCGGGCGCAACCGGCAAGCAGCGAGCGAATTTAATGGCACATGATCAGCTCAAGAATTCCACGCTCCCACGAGCACTATCCGACGCCGCGGCGGATCTTGCCGACCTCGTGCAAAAGGAGCTGCGGCTGGCCCGGGCGGAGCTGTCTGAAAACGTTTTTGCCAAGCTTCGGGCCGGCATCTGGATGTCCGCTGCCGGGGTGCTTGGGCTGATCGCTGGATTGCTGACAGTGCAAGCCGTCGTCTTCTGGATAGCTAGCTTTGGGATCGTAATGCACTGGTCCTGCCTGATCGTTGCCGGCGTCGTGGCCGCAGCTGGAGCGCTCGCCTACTACAAGGGCCGCATGGATGCGCAAAAGGAGATGACGCCCACGCGATCAATCCATCAGATCAAACAGGATATATCGATAACCAAGGAGCATCTAACATGAGCCGCGAAGCGCATACGACCAACATCGGAACGGCGGAATGGCTCATCGGCGCCGCCAAAAACAACCCGGAAGGTCTTCTTCTCGTTGCAGCCGGCTGCGCGCTGTTGATGCGCCGCGGGGGGGCATGGGCCAGCGGCGGCTTTGATCACGCTGATGAAACCCGCGGAAGCAAGGGCCAGCGAAGCGTTCACCCAAGGTCTTCGAACACCGCCGGCCAGAGGCGCCGGTGGAAAAGCATTGAGGAGGACGCTTCGGAGACGGCAGACAATGCACGGGAGCATGCCTCGGACCTCGGCGGCAAGGTCGCGGCCACGGCCAGCGCTTACGCTTCGTCCGCGTCGGAATACGTCGACGAGGCGCGACGCAACGTCACTGAGACATCGGAGCGGGTCGCGCGACGAGCCCAATCAACTTTCCAAGAGACGGTGAACCGCGTAGTCGAAGAGCAGCCACTGACGCTGGCGCTGCTCGGCCTCGCCACAGGGGCAGCTGTCGCTGCAGCCTTCCGCCCCACGGATTTTGAAAAGCGGACACTCGGCCCAGCTGGAGAGCAGTTGACGAACAGCGCCGAGAAAGTCGGCGAACGGTTGAAGGAGTCGACGGTGAAGGCGCGCGAAAGGCTCAGGACCGCTGCCGAGGAGCGCGGCCTTAATGCTGATGGCCTCAAGGATGTCGTGAGCGACGTGGCTGGCGAGTTCGGCAGCACCTTGTCGGGCGAACAGCAAGCCGGGTCGGCTGAGTCGCCGTCGGCGACCTCAGGCGTATCGCGCGGCCAATCGGCCCCGGGTAGCATGGGCCGGTCGATAGATAAATCGGCCAATTCGGATCAGTCACAACGGCCGGGTGCTTCCCGGTCCGGCAGATCCGGCCAGTCCAGCGGAAAGCGAGGTTCGTGATGGGCGAGGCAAATCTCCGCCAACTCGAACACGACGTTGAGGCAGCCCGCGCAAGGCTCGCGGAAGATTTGTCGACGCTGCGCTCGCCAAATACGGTATCCGAGTTTACCGACGAACTGAAGCAAGAGGCGCTCGAGGCCAAGGATGCGCTGGTCGCGAAAGCCAGATCGACCGCGCAGTCGACGGCGCTGGAGATCATCGAGGATCTCAAGGCAAAGGCTGCCGCGAATCCTGGCGCCGCATTGGTAATTGGGGCTGGTCTCGCGTGGCGGTTCCTTCACCGTCCGCCAATCGCGACCGCGTTGATCGGAGCAGGACTATTCAGCCTGTTGCGTACGCCTTCAATTCAGCCGGGCTTGGACGGGCAGGTCGATCATCTCGCTTTCGCCAGAGAGCGCTTGAAGGAGCAATCCGTCGATCTGGCAGAGAAGGTCGGCGAAATGAGCGCCAAGACGGCCGAAACAGTGAAGGAACATGCGGAGGAAGCGGCTGGCGCCGTCAAAGAGAAGGTGCGGAATTTGGGCGCTAAGACGCCGAATCTGCTCGACGAATTGCGGCAGGCCGGCAGCGAGGCCGCCGAGGGGGCAGCCGCTGCCGCCGGTCAAGCGTCATCTGCTGTCCAGGGCGCACTGAGCGATCAGGAGACGCGAGACAAGCTCCTTCTTGGTGCCGCGGGTTTAGCCATCGCGGCTGCGGTAGGTATTGCGTATCAGCGACGGCTTGAGGAGCACGCGGCGGTCGACTAGGCGACAATTCAGCGCCGGAACTCCAGAACTACGGAAGAGCAGCCTGGACGACCCAGTGTCCCGGCTGTCAGGAGCGGGTCGCCTTTCTCGCGCTAACCAACCCGGCCATCACCGCTTGGCGCTGTCGCTGTCGGCGGCGGCCCGCGTCAGGAACGTCTGGGTTGTCTGGCCAAGACGGCTCTTCAGCCACTCCGCCATTGCCTCCTCTTCGCGGAGGTTCTGCTCGCAGGCCTGCACGATTTCGGTCTCGCCCTCGGCGTTGGCCGCCGCGATGAGGATTGTGTAGGAGGCGATTTCCATGTGCTCGAAAGTGTAGCTGGCGAGGGAGCCCTTCATCACCTCATCGCCGGCGAACACGCCGCTGATGGATTGGGCGAGCGCCATGAGCTTGCCACCCGCGTCCTTCACGGTGGACGATCCTTCATCGATACGGTCGAGGCAGGTCTTCAGCCGGGAAGCCTGTTGCCTTGTTTCTTCGAGATGAAGGCGGATGCGCTCGCTCAGCTCCGGATAGCTCTCGATGCGGCTCAACTGTCCAGACAGCATCGTCTCCGCCTGCTCTTCCATCGCGTGGGCATCTCTCAGCCACTGGATCATCCATTCGCGCGATTCAGACATCAGAGGTCTCCTTGTTTGGTGGCATCCAAACCACGAGCGACGAGGATTGTTCCGGCCGCAGGATGGATCTCACGAACATTATTTCGTAGTCGGGCATAAAGCGGCGTCGGCGAGCGATGGGTTCACCAGCTTCGCCCTGATGTCGCGCGTCATCCGCAGATGCTCCAGCCCCGTCGGCAAGACGTCCGAGGCAAAGTGCTGGATGTCGGCATCCTGGCCGGAACCGATCTCCCATTCGAGAAGCTGCACTGTCTTTGATGGTCGAAATCTGGCCGCTGATGTAGGCGAGATCGAAATCGGCACCGGTGAGCTTTTCGAGCCTGGCGTGCTTTTGCTTGTGATCGCTGTCGAGCCCTGCCGGGAGCGGGATCTTGCTGGCCTCGGCGAGCGACTTCAGCCTGTCGTTGGTAGCCGTGTGGTCGTGGACCATGTTGCGGGCGAACTCCTTCACGGCGGCATTTTTGGATTTTCCGGCGAGTTCGCCGAACTGGACCTCGTGTCGCTTGGCAGTTAACCGTAAGAATGCAGTCGTTTCGGTCAGGATTGGCACTTAATTTGAGAACCTGGAAGTTCGGATTCTCAAATTAAATGCCATCGCATTATCGTGAAGGCCGTGCTTCCTTTGAATTTCACACGCACCTTCGGCAAATGCGATGCCGGCAAGTTGCTGGCGTTGATTCTCATTTAAGTGCCAATGGCCTGGCATGATTATCGGTTCCGTCGCAAACTCTCCGTCAAGACCGCATGAGGCATGAAGGCTCTTCAATTGCCGAGGAGCTTGTCATGTTCAAGGGCCGTCATTTCGACCAGTCGGTGATCCTGCTGTGCGTACGCTGGTACCTTGCCTACACTCTCAGCCTGCGCGATCTGGAAGAGATGATGGCCGAACGCGGCTTGAGTGTCGATCATTCCACAGTGCATCGCTGGGTCGTCCGCTTCTCGCCGCAACTGCTGGAGCGCTTCAACCGGCGCAAGCGGACCGTCACCGGCAAGTGGCATGTCGATGAGACCTACATCAAGGTTCGCGGTCGCTGGATGTATCTTTACCGTGCCATCGACAGGGTCGGCGACACGGTCGAGTACTTCTTCAGCGAACACCGCGACCTGTGGCGGCCAAACGCTTCTTGCGCAAGGCGCTTGCGCGGCATGGCCGGCCGGATCGCATCGCCGTTTGACAGATGAAGCCGTTCGCCTGTTCCGGCGCTGTTTTGACAGGGCGCGCATTGGTCATTCGGCCCATCGCGCTTTTCTGCGGCCCGCCGTTTCGCCCGACATCAGGGAACGATATCGCCCCCCATGTATTAGAAACTGATGGACACTATGGAACCCCACGGCCACGGGATAGCGGCCGATATTTTGACATCGGAAGTTGCCAATGCCAGGCAGCGCATTCACCGGACCGAGCTCGCGCTTCAACGCACTGAAGAAATGCTGGCCGAAAATCTCGCGCTGTGCAGCAGGCTACGAACTGCGGTCGAGGCCGCAGACCGCTTGGTGAAGATCGATCCCCGCAGCTTTGAAATACGTGGGGCGGGTTGAACTGGGCAGGCGTTTCATTCGTCGCGACCTTGCGGCACCCTGCCGCAAGAGCCTGCCCTGTTGGCATCACAGCGTGAGCAAACATTGGACAGAAGCATTCCAACGTTCACGATCTGCAACACCGACGCTAGATCGACACGAATCTTCAGTTCAAAGAGCGAGGATTAATGCTGCGGCAAACGAAGGGGTCACGGGGGTCTTCGCGCGAGCCAGTTATCCGATCTCCCGCTCAGAAGTTTCTTCCAAATATTCCGACCTCCTGATGGAACCCATTCGTTGCGGGCGAGTTGCGGCTCATTGGGAGGGACTTCCCGAACATGACAACGAGCAACAAAGCAGACCATCAGTCTGTCGCCGAAGCGTTTCGGAAACTGATCCGTTCCGAAGGCTATCGTCATCACGTACAAACGTTCTTAAATCTGGGGTCGAACCAGAACTGCCGCCAACCCTACAGTCATTACTTGCGGCTATTGATCGGGCCAAACAGGGCCCGACGGAAGAAGGTCCCTAGCCGGCTGGCTGAGCGTCAGGTCCAAAGAGTATAGAGGCTCGCTTCGTGGCTTGTCCCCCTGATTCCCACTCAGAAGTTATCAAACATTCTTCTTGATTTTTCTCGACAGAGGATCATGAATGTTCCCTTGGGTTCTCCCTGAGGTAGGAGGCCTTGTATGAACATTTGGACGAACTGCCGACCCGACAAGGTGACTGCCAAACACCTTGTTCACGAGCTGATCCTACAAGCCCGTCGCGGCCAAATCATCTCCGTCAAAGAGACTATTGCAGCGGTTCGCCGAGACGGGCCACATGTGGCGGAAACTGACTGCGAGCTGGTGGAGCTTATCGTCAATGTTGCCCCAGCCTTTGGCCTGTTCGTCGGGTTCGATCTTCGCGAATAACCGCCTCCTCAACAGGGCGGACCGTGGCGACACGGTCTCGATCAAAGCGGCACTACGCGAAGCTCGGGAGGCTGCGCCTTATTTGGTGGCCTCCGACGAAGAACTAACCGAGGCGATCGTCGAGGCAGCAACTGCCATGGGCCTCTGCGTGGCTTTCGACAGTCGCGAGTAGCTGTCAGCCAACTTCAGTCACTGTGGCACCGCAACGGAGGCGCGCCGTCCTGCGGCATTTTCAATAGGCAGAGGTAATCCACAATTACCTTCGCAAGCTGCTAAATCTGCCTGTAGAACGGAAGCTGCCGGCTGAGCAAAAGTATTTGCTGGAGGAACTTGATCGGGCCGACAAAGAGTGACGTATGGCTCTCCTCTGGTTCAACCCTCCGGTCCCGGTCAAGACCGAGCGTCCCGGGATCATCCACAACGTCAACAACGCCGAGACTGCCGGCGAGGAGCTGATGAAGTGGACCAAGCGTGGCCCTTGCTGGGACCTCGCGGTGCGCGTTTGCATGGCCGTGATTTTCGACGAGATGGAACCTGAGGAGGCCCGCAAGGCATTCCTGGCTGCTGCAAAAGAGGAGGGGACATTACTCCCCCAATGACAAGTAGCTAAATTGGATGCGGTACAAGGTTCTAGGTGCCTCTGACCAACACCGCCCTCGCGAAAGGAGCCCGCCGCCGGTGAGGGAGAGGCGACGGACCCCTCCACAGCGGCTGCACATCCACGAAGAATCCCGCTGCCACCTCTAAACCCGCGATGGCCTACATCGTTCCCTTAGCTGCGGCTAAAGCGGGGTTGGTCGGCGGGCTCTTGCCGCTCTAAGTTCCCCCTTATGGGTCCTCTCTGGTTTTCTCCACCGGTCTACGTGAAGACGAAACGTCCGGGCATTCGCAATGGGGTCAGCCACGTCGAGGGAGCCGCCGAGGAACTCCTGGTCGGAAGCGAAACTGCTGCAGCGGTCGTCGGCCGACGACGCTTCGTGATGTCGAGAAGCCGGCCACACAGATCAAAGTTCCGCTGCAGGCGCCTGCACAACGCTCGCTGCTTTGAAAGCATCCCGATGAGCGACGAGCTGATCCGCCTTGCCGGTGCAATGGAGCCTGTCACGCGCCCCGGCATTCAGCACCATAGGCGCGAGCATCCCGGCTGCGGCAAAAATGCAGGATGGGGTTTCGCCAAACCTAGGAAACCATCGCATTGGTACTGCTTTGAAGACCGTGCTGATGGCGAAGCATTTCTCTAAGGAGCGGATGATCAGAGCGCCGAAACGACCCGACCGCCCTAGGGCAAGGAAGGCGCGTCAACACTCTACGCTACGATTGCTGGCCGCCCGTCGTCACGGCGCATATGCGACGTTCCGTCAGCCGCCGATCGCGTTCCTATCCACGACAATCGCGTGGTGGTACATTCGGTTGATTTGGCGAATGTTTTTTGTCGTCAACTCACCGGGAAACCGGGGAGGTGGTCATGAGAATTATTATCACTCTAGCATGCGTCGCCCTTCTTGCAGGTTGCACAACGGCAGGCCCCCCAGGGCCCCAAGGGCCTGTCGGTCCAAAAGGTCTTCCCGGCAAGCAGGGACCTAAAGGTGCAATGGGGGCTGAGGGTCCGGCGGGGAAGGACGGCGTCGGCGGTTGGGAAATCACGCAGTATTCAAGCGCGAGTGATACAAGCCCAGACAAATCCGCACAGGCTTGGTGTCCCAAGCCAAAAGTCGTCATAGGTGGCGGTGCCAGCGCGTCAAATTCAAATGCTCTAATTTCTAGGAGCTTGCCGGTTACTTCCCCAGCTCCAGGGTGGGTAGCACAAGCGCATGTAGCCGCTACGTCCCCAACAGCTTGGACGCTGACAGCCTACGCCATTTGCGCGCTTGTCAAATAGTCGGCGCTTGGCCGGGCCGGTGAACTTTGCGTTGTCGCGTCTTGGAGACACAAACGGCGTTCTAGTCTTCATCCCAAAAATCCTGCAGCGAGGCGTGCCGAAGGTCTTCCTCGTCCCGGAGGTGTTTCACGCGGACCTTGATGCCCGCTTGCGAAGGCCATAGTTGAGACGGTTGAAAGGCTGAGCCGGTGCCCACCGCGTTGACCAGTTGCCGACCGACTAGTGCAGCTTCTGGACTCTCGCCCGGAATGGCGGCATTCTCTCTTCCGCGAGAGCGGCGTGGGCAAAAGCCACCGTTATCAAGGCGCCAATCAGGCTGACCGCTGGCGAAGGCGCGCCGGCAGAAGAATGCCGTCACGGCGGCTGCCGCGACCCCTCTTGGGGCTGATCTTCCTCGGCGCCGGCACGCTTGCCGCCGCAGTTACCCAATTCGCGATCCAGAGCATCGCCGGCCAACAGAGCACGATAACAAACTGGACAGAACCATTGCCTGGCCACATGGAAGGCCGCGCCTCCGTGATCGATGGCGACACAGTAGAGATTGCAGGCCAAAGGATTCGTTTCAATGGCATCGACGCGCCCGAGAGACGTCAGCACTGCGACGACGCCAAGGGCTTTGACTACCCATGCGGGCGCCGCGCTGCCCAAGCCTTGGACAAGTTCCTGGCAGCTT
>NZ_JAMYSY010000091.1:0-11511 GCF_040322175.1 Mesorhizobium sp. M0185
TCATCCGCAAACCCACGCACCAAATGACGCGTCAGCGGCTTCGTTCAATCCCTCGCGATTCAAACTGAACGTCCGACGCTCTAGTGAAGCCGCAAAGGTGGGGAAAAAGAAGCTCTCTGTCCGTGAAGGCCTGACTGGGTATCGAGCTCCTGGGAGTATCGAGCCCGAACAGCCGTCTGGGCGAATGCTGCCATCCGAGCAGGCCTGTTTCGATTGAGCGGTGAAATCAATCCGACAAAGTGTCATCGCGTCGAAACCATTCATCACGCATTTTCACCGCCCTGCCCGGCAAAAGCCATCATCGCGGTTATGTCAGGCGGGCATGACCGTTACGAAAATCGAAAATTATGAGGCCCAACCAAGCCTAAGCAGGCGCGTGCTGCTCAGAGCTGCCGGCCTTGGCGCCATTGCCGGGCTCACCGCCTGCGCAACCGCCGTGCTGCCAATCGGCGATAGCGCCGGCGTCTCTGCTTCCGCCGCCGGCACGCTGGCCGGCATCCGCGCTTCGGCGGGTCTCGGGCCGCTTGTCCCCGATGCGCCGCTCGAGCAGGCGGCGCTGCAGCAGGCCGGCTATATGGCGCGCGGCGGCCGAATGAACCACACCACCGGCTGGGGCAAGGACTTTGCCTCGCGCGTCAAAGACAATGGCATTGCCGGCGCTGCCGCCGAAAACATCGCCGAAGGCCGCTTCGACCAGCAGAAGCTGTTTGATATCTGGGTGCATTCGCCAGGCCACCGCCGCAACATGCTCGACCCGCGCTTCACCCGCTTCGGCCTCGCCTATGTGCGCGACGGCCGCGACAGCACGCTTCGCTACTGGTGCCTTGTGCTCGGCAGATAACTTCCGCCATTTGGTCGGCAGAAGCCTGCTGGCGACCGATCCGTCAGTCTTTGCGGCCGCCGCCGAGCAATTCCTCGACGTCCTGCGCACAAATCGGCCTGCTGAAATGATAGCCCTGCATTTCGTCGCAATTGTTTCTGCGCAGGAAAGCCACCTGATCATCTGTCTCAACGCCCTCGGCGATGACCCTCAGGTTGAGATTTTGCCCCAATGAAATCACCGCGCTGGCCACAGCCTGATCGTTCTCGTCGGCGGCGAGATCCTTGATGAAGGACTTGTCGATCTTCAGCCGCGCCACGGGAAAGGTCTTGAGTGCGCTGAGGCTGGAATAGCCGGTGCCGAAATCATCGATCGAGATCTGGACACCCAGGCTTTGCAGGGCGTTCATGGTGGCGACCGCCAGCTCGATATCCTGCATGATAAGGCTCTCGGTCAACTCCAGCTCGAGATACCTGGCCTCCAGGCCGCTGTCCTTCAGCGCGCTGACGATGCGATCGATCAGGTTGCGCTCCCTGAATTGCCGCGCCGACACATTCACGCAAACGGTCAAGGGCGGCAGTCCTGCGTCTTGCCAGGCTTTGTTCTGCCGGCACGCCTCATGCAGGACCCAGTCGCCGATCGGTACGATCAGACCTGTCTCCTCGGCGGTCGGGATGAACATCGTCGGCATTACCGTGCCAAGCGTTGGGTGGTTCCAGCGTATCAGCGCCTCGACCGCAAAAACCCGACCTGACCGAAGGTCCACCTGCGGTTGGTAGAGCAGCGTGAATTCCGAACGCGCCAAGGCGTTTCGCAACTCTTCCTGAAGCACGAATTTTTCATGCGCCCTGGTGTTGAACTCGGGAGCGTAAAACTGGAAATTATCGCGGCCGAACTCCTTGGCGCGATACATGGCCGCATCGGCATTTGCCAGCAGCGTATCGGGATCCATTCCATCCTTGGGATAGTTGGCAATGCCGATACTGGCCGTCGCCCGCACAAGATGCGCTCCGAGCTGAACCGGCTCGGCGAGTGCAGCCCTGAGCTTTTGCAAGGTCTCGGAAACGAGATCGACGTTCGCCGGCTGGTCGAAAAGCACGACGACGAATTCGTCGCCGCCAAGTCGCACGACGGTATCGGTCGCCCGGACGCAGTCGACCATGCGACTTGCGACGATCTTCAGGAGCTCGTCGCCGGCATTGTGGCCGAGCGTGTCGTTGACGAATTTGAAATTGTCCAGATCGATGAACACCACTGTCACCCAGCGATCGTATCGCTGGGCGTACAAGAGCGCCTGTGAAAGCCGGTCCTCCAACAAGGCGCGATTGGGAAGCCCGGTCAGCACGTCATGATTGGCCATGAAGTGGATCCGGTCTTCGGCCTGTTTGCGTTCGATGGCGATCCCGGCGATGCGCGTGGTGAAATCGATGAGGCGAGTCTCGGCCTCGGTCGGTTCGCGCACCGTCATAGAATACATCGCAAAAACGCCGAGCACGGCGCCCTGATGCGACAGGATCGGCGTCGACCAGCATGAACGCAAACCGTGTGGCCGCGCGAGTTCGCGATAGTCCTGCCAAAGCGGATCCTGCATGATGTCAGCGACAATCACCGGCTCGCGCCGATAGACTGCGGTACCGCAAGACCCTGCCCTTGGGCCTACCGCGGCGCCGTCGACGGCGTCGGTGTAGTCTCTCGCCAGGCTCGGCGCGGCGGCGTGGCGCAAGTGGCTGCCATCCTTGTCGAGCAGCAAGACCGAACCGAATATCCCCGCCAGTTGGGACTCGACCAGACGCATGAGCCGCTCGAGCACGTCTTCGAGGGGAGCGCTCTTTGCGATCATCTCGAGGATATGCGCCTGCCCGTCGCGAAGGATTTCGGCCTGCTTGCGCGCAGTGATGTCGCGGGCAATGCCGACGAGGCCGAAAATGTTGTTCTGAACGTTGCGCAACGGCAGTTTCGTAGACAGGAACCATTTGCCGGTGCCTGACGCATCGACGACGAACTCCTCCTCGTCGATCATCGGTTGTCCGTCGCGCATCAGTTGCTGCTCGATGAGGCGAAATTTCTGCGCAAGATCCGGCGCGTGAAGGTCGAAGTCGCTCAGACCGATCATGTCGCTCGTGCTGTCTCGACCGCTGTCGGACGCAATGGCTCGGTTGGCGACGACGAAGCGGCTTTCGGTGTCCTTCACCCACATGTAGTCAGGCACCAGGTCGATCAGCGTCTGCAAGGAGATACGCTCGTCGACGACCAAGCGGTTGGCGCTGAGCTCGCTGATGTCCTCATGCGTGGCCACCCAGCCGCCGTCAGGCATCGGCTGATGGCAGACCTGAATTGTCCGGCCATCGGCGAGCTCGGCTGTCCAGTTCCCCGAAGCCGTGCCCGAATTGACTGCCCGGGCCAACGCCAGATAAGCGTCCGCATTCATTGCCGAGGTTCCGACAGCGACGCGCCGCTCGACGATTTCGCGCAGCGCCGCACCCGGCTGCAATTGCTCCGGTGCAAGGCGATAGATTTCCGCATAGCGTCGATTGCACAGGATCAGCCGTTCATCGGCATCAAAGAAACAGATGCCTTGCGAGATGTTCTCTATCGCGGTCTGGAACCGCAGTGCCTGGTCCTGAAGTGCCGCAATCGTGGCGCGAAGCTCGCGCTCGAGGGCCTCATATGAGGCAGTCGCCAGTTGTGCCAGCGTCGTCAAATTTGCGGATTCGGGCGCGCCGGCGGTTTGCCTGGATGACTTCGTGGCCAAACACAATTCCTCCCGCTGATGCTTGAGGCAAGCAAAGGAGGCTCGCCTTCAACCCAAAAGCGACTGCATATTGGTCCGGATATACTAATGGCAGGTGAACCTGGCTCAACGCCGACGCTACCGGCACAGGCAACGGAAGCCGTGAGCCGGTCGCGGTGCCGGAGCCGTGAGAACTTAGTCCATATGCGCGGCAGGCGCCCCACCGGCGGGCGGCGCCGCCTTTGGCTTGCGCAGCAGGAAAACAAAGGGGACAGCAAGCAGCGTCATCATCATCAACAGCTTGAAGTCATTGACGTAGGAGATCATCATCGCCTGGATATTGACCATGCGATCCATCAGCGACAGCGCCGTCGGATCGCCGCCCGCCGCTGCCGGCGATGCCGCCCAGAGGTTGGGGTTGAACGGATTGATATAGGCCGAGAGCTCGGCGTGGTTGATCTGCGTGTTGCGTACCAGCAGAACCGTCACCACCGATACGCCGATCGACGAGCCAAGATTGCGCACCAGGCTGAACAGCGCCGTTGCATCGGTGCGGAAACGTGCGTCGAGCGTGGCGAAAGCCACGGTGGACAGCGGCACGAACACCATTCCCATTCCAAGGCCCTGGATGACGCCGGAACTGAGGATAAGCCAGTTGTCCATCTGCGGCGAAAAGCTCGACATCGTGTAGAGCGATTGCGCGGTCAGCAGGAAGCCAATGACGACGAGGATCCTGGCATCGATCCTGTGCATGATCCGCCCGACGAACAGCATCGCGATCATCGTGCCGACACCGCGCGGCCCCAGGACGACGCCGATGGTGAGGGTCGGATAGCCGAAGATGGTCGACAGCATTGGCGGCAGCAGCGACATGCTCGCCAGGATGAGCACGCCCATGACAAAGATGAACGCCAGCCCGGTGACGAAATTGCGGTCGAGGAAGATCTTGGGGTCGATAAAGGGGTGCTCCGCCGTCAACGTATGTATGGTGAATACCCAGAAGCCGGTGATGGAAAGACCAAGCTCGATCCATATCTCGATCGAGGAAAACCAGTCGACCTCGCCGCCGCGATCGAGCATCAGCTGCAGCGCGCCGACACCGAGCGAGAGCATGGTGAAGCCGAAGAAATCGAAGCTGCGCACGCGACGGGCGACGCTGGGAAGATATGCGGCCATGCCAAGGAAGGCGATGATGCCGACCGGCAGGTTGATGAAGAACACCCAGCGCCAATTGAAATTCTCGGTCAGCCAGCCACCCAGCGTCGGGCCAAGGATTGGTCCCAGCATGATGCCGGCGCCCCAGATGGCCATGGCCTGGCCGTGGCGTTCCCTAGGGTTGATGTCGAGCAGGAAGGTCTGTGACAGCGGCACGATGGCCGCGCCGAACACGCCTTGCATGAGCCGGAACAAAACGATGGTCTCAAGGCTCCAGGCGATGCCGCACAGCATTGAAAAGACGGTGAAACCGACCACGGCCGTCAGGAACAGCTCCTTGCGGCCGAAGCGGTCGGCAAGCCAGCCGGTCACCGGCGTCATGATCGCCGCGGCAACGATGTAGGAGGTCAGCACCCAGTTGATGTTGTCGGGGGAGGCGCCGAGATCGCCGGTCATGGTCGGCAGCGCAACGTTGGCGATCGTCGTGTCGAGCGCCTGCATGATCGTCGCAAGCATGAGCGCAACTGTGATCAGGCCGCGGTGCGGTACTTCGCGAAAGGGTTCTGGGCTGCTCATGAGCTAAAACTTCCAGCAGGTAACAAAAACGTGTACATTAGGTTTCCGGACGGCGAGGCCCTCGCTGTAGAGAGACCCTCATCGCGGTGGGACGCGAGCATCGATGTGGGGGTTACATCGACTGAGCGTCTCGACAAAGCGGGCGCCTGCCGCCCGGAAACCTGAGGACCGAAGATCCTGCGCGGCGTTGTCTGCTCAGGCAGGCTACAGCGCAGCCCGTCCACGCATTCAACTTTTCCTGCGCCTCCCTCGGACCAATCCTGCATCCATCTCGCTGTTTGCTATGCGGCCGCTACCAGGCCTCTTTACCTCGCCTCGCCTGCCGTGGCGCGGCGGAAAATGTTCGGCAGCCCGCGGGAAACGCCGGTGTCCACCGTGACCGTCGCGCTCATGCCGGTGCGCAGCGCCGTCTTGGCGTCGGCATCGGCCAATTCCAGGCGGACCGGAATGCGCTGCGTGACCTTGACCCAGTTGCCGGTGGCGTTCTGCGCGGGCAGCAGCGAGAACTCGGCCCCGGTGCCGGCGCCGATCGCCTTGACGGTGGCTTCGAACGTCTTGCCCGGATAGGTATCGACCACGATTTCGGCCTTCTGGCCCGGCTTCATGTTGGTGAGCTGGGTTTCCTTGAAATTGGCGTCGACCCAGGTGTCGCCGGTCTCGACCAGCGAAAACAGCGGCGTGCCCGAACCGACATACTGGCCGACCTTGAACGAAGCGGCCTGGCTGATGATGCCGTCGGCAGGTGCCTTGACCGTGGTCTGGACCAGATCGTAGGCCGCCTTGTCGCGTGCGGCGAGCGCCGCCATTACCGTTGGATGCTTGTCGGTCTCGATGTCGGGACTGCCGCCAAGTGCCGCCTTGGCGCTGACGATCCCTTGCTGGGCCACGGCCAGCTGCTGCTTCGCCTTGTCGAGGTCGTTCTTGGCTTCGTCCAGAGACGACTTGGCGTTGATGCCCTTGCGGGCAAGGTCGGCGGCGCGGTCATATTGCGACTGCGCGTACTGGACCTGGCTTTCGTCGGACTTCTCCTGCGCCAGCGCCTGGCTGTAGGCCGCACGCAGCTGCTCGACATTGAGCCGTGCGCCGGCCACCGCCGCGTCGGCCTGAGCCAATGCGATCCGGTAGGGCTCGGGATCGATAGCGAACAACACGCCGCCCTGCTTGACAGACTGGTTGTCGAAAATGTCGACCTGAACGATGCGGCCCGCCGTATCGGCGGCTATCGACACCTTGGCCTGCTGCAGATTGGCGTTCTCGGTCTCCTGATAGCGGCCGCCGGTCACCCAGACATAGCTGCCGCCGGCGATCAACGCAGCGGGCAGCACAAACATCAAAAGGAAACGGCCGGCACGGCGCTTCTTCTTCAGCGCCACCGGCGCCGGAGCTATTTGCGGAGCGACTGTTACCGGAGCTGCCGCCGGCTTCGCGGGAGCTTCCATCTCCAGCTTGGCCGCATTCTCATCTAGTTTGGCTACCGCGTTCATGCTGCTGCGCCTTCCGTATTCTTCACTTTTTCCGAGGGCGGCGTCTCACCATCTGCAAGATTCTGCACCATTGTCTCCAGCGCCCTGACCAGGACGCGGCGATCTTCCGGCGAAACGCCAACGAGCGATTCCTCATAAACCTCGCCGGCAAGGCTCTTGACATGGGTGTAGGCCGCGTCCGCCTTGGCGGTCGGGAAAATCATGCGCACTCGTCTGTCGGTTGCGTCGGGACGGCGCTCGATCCAGCCGCCCTCCTCCATGCGATCGACAAGACGCGAGACGCTGATCGGCTCGATTTCGAGAAGCTCGGCAAGCCGCGCCTGCGCGACACCCGCCTCCTTGGCGACACGTACCAGAAGCCGCCATTGCGCCGAAGAAAGGCCGAAACCACTGGCGCGCGCCTCGAAGCGCTTGCGCATCAGGCGCTGCACGTCGTGGATCAAAAAGCCCAATCTGTCGATGCCGTCGGAAACCATGAGCGACATATATAATAAGCGTGCTCATAATTCAAGGAGCCGGATTGTGCCAGAAGCCGGCGAGTGTGCATGGCAGTCGGTGCAGGGCGATCGTGGTTAGCAATTTATTACGCCGGGCGCTTGTGACGAGCATGCAGAAGATCGGCGTTCAGATGCTCAGACTATCGATCTCATCCAGGCGGAAAACGCTTCGATATGCGCTTGTCGGGGGTGATTGGCTACGCAGGCAAGGTAAAAGCCATAGCCTGGCAGACAGAGATCATGTGCCTTGACTAGCCTGCCAGCCTCGAGTTCGCCACTGACGACCACATCGCTGCAGATAGCGATACCTTGGCCTGCCGCTACCGCGTCAATCGCGTGCAGCTCTTCGCGGAAGCTTAGGTCCCATGCCTGGTTGGCATTGGGGATGCTGGGATCGATCGAGCGTGCGATCGTCAGCCATCGTTGCCAAGTCGGCGCTTCCGGGTCGCGGTTCGTCCAATTGAAATGGATGAGCGGGTATTGCAGCAGATCGGCGGCGCGCTCGATCTGTCGGTCGCCTCCTGCGAACAGCTCCGGGCTGCATACCGGAAAGAATGCGTCCCGAAAAATTTCCTGCGCGGGAACATCCCGCGGCATCCTGCGCGCATAGCGGATCGCGACGTCGGCGTCACCGGCTCGCAGGTCCAGAACGGCGTCTGTCCCGATGATCTCCAGTGGAATGTTCGGATGCTGTTCGCGCCACTTCGACAGGCGCGGAACCAGCCATCGGCTGGCAAATGCATTTGGGCTCGTCACGCGCAACGGGCGTTGGCCAACTCCGGCCGAGGCTGATGCTATTGCCGCAGCGAAAGCGTCGAAGCCGCTGCAAATTACCGGGAATAGCCGTTCGCCCACGCCTGTGAGCACGAGCGGTCGTGGGCGCCGCCGGAACAGCAGTTGCCCACAGACCTCCTCCAGCAATCGAATCTGGTGGCTGATGGCCGTTGGCGTCACTCCGAGTTCCGTCGCGGCCTTCCTGAAGCTCATCAGCCTGGCAGCGGCTTCGAAGGCGCGAAGCGACCCGAGCGGCGGAAGTTTTCTCATCCAGGCAGTTTAGATGAATTTAGCTCATCCAGCGACTGAGATATTCGATTTTGCAGCGAATGGCGCCGCATGAGATATTTATGATCCGGTGAACGACAGCGGCCTGTCCGACCGTGCTGGATCACGAAGGGTATCCCTCGATGAGCATGTTCAAGCTTATAGACGGTTCCGAGCCGACGTTGCAGGCGCCAGATATCGCCCGGCTCAGGCAGGCGATTCGCGGCGATCTGATCCTTGCGGACGATCCTGGCTATGACCAGGCGCGCAGAGTTTGGAATGGCATGGTCGATAAGAGGCCGGCGGCTGTCTTCTATTGCGCCGAATCCAGCGATGTCGTCACGGCCGTCAACTTCGCCCGATCGCAAGGCTTCCTCGTCGCCGTCCGCGGCGGTGGTCATAACGTCGCCGGCAGTTCGGTATGCGACGGCGGCTTGGTGATCGATGTGTCACGCATGAAGCGGATCGAAGTCGACCCGATCCGCCGTGTCGCGCGCGCCGAAGCCGGCCTGAACCTGGGCGAGTTCGACGCAGCCACACAGGTCCATGGTCTTGCGACGACCATGGGTGTCAACGCGGATACCGGCATAGCCGGACTGACACTCGGCGGCGGGTTCGGCAAGCTTGGCCGCAAACATGGACTGAGCTGCGACAACCTTGTCGCTGTCGAAATCGTGACGGCGGACGGCCGGTTGCTCACGGCAAACGCGGCCGAAAATGCAGATTTGTTCTGGGGCATTCGGGGCGGCGGCGGCAATTTCGGAATAGTCACCACCTTCGAATACAAGCTCCATCCCGTGGGTCCGCTCCTCATCGCGGGATCGATGCTATACCGCTACGCAGAGGCACGCGAAGCGATGCGGTTCTATCGTGCGTTCTCGAGCGGCGCCCCGGATGAGCTGAGCCTGGATGCAGCACTTGTGACGGCGCCCTCGGGCGAACGCTTCTTCAGCATATCGGCGTGCTACATCGGCCCACTCGACGAAGGCCAGCAAATCATTCAACCTCTGAGAGAGTATGGCACGCCAGTTGAGCGCCGGATTGCTCCTGTCCCCTATCTTCAAATCCAATCGGCCGGGGACAGCCTCTTTCCGCGCGGGCGGCGCTACTACTGGAAGGCGCAGTTCATGCGCGAAATCACAGATCAGGCGATCGATACCATGCTTGCGGCTTACATGACTGCACCCAGCGAATCGCTTCTAGTCCTGCAGCAGGTTGGCGGCGCCATCTCGCGAGTACCGATGGACGGAACGCCCTACGCCAACAGAGATGCACTTTACGATTGCTTCCCGATATCGATCTGGGACAATCCGTCTGACGACGAAACGCACATCCGATGGGCGCGCGACCTGTGGGATGCAATGAGACCGTTCTCGACCGGCGGCGTCTATGCGAATATCTCGGCGAAGAAGGCACTGATCGGGTTCTGGCGGCTTACGGCGAGAATTATCCGAGGTTGGCCGCACTAAAGAACAAGTATGATCCCACCAATTTCTTTCGCTTGAACCAAAACACTAAGCCTGCGACCTGAGCGACCGCCCCAGGCCGATGCTCGAAATTCTGCGGCGCTGCTACAGCTCCAAATTCCAGTTCTGGCCGACCAGATCCTTGCCGAAGGAATGGTGGCGCTCCTCGTTGGTCAATTTAAAGCCCGCAGCCTCATAGATGTGGCGGGCGGCGGCGAGCACGTCGTTGGTCCACAGCGTCAGTGTCGTGTAACCCGTGGCGCGGCAAAAGCCGATACATTCCTCGACCAGCCGCTTGCCGATGCCGAGGCCGCGCGCCGACGGCTCGACATAGAGTAGGCGCAACTTCGCCACCGCGTCCGACTGGCGCACGACGAAGACCGAGCCGACGACCTCGCCTTGCCGCTCGGCGATCCAGCTGCGTTCCCATTTCGGATCGAAGGATTTGACGAATGCGCCGAGGATTTCGGCGACCAGCGCCTCATAGGTTTCGTCCCAGCCATATTCCTGTGCGTAGAGCAGGCCCTGCCGATGGATAATCCAGCCGATGTCGCCGACTTGCAGAGGCCGCAGCATATAGGGAATTTTGGGCTCGGCGCTTCCGCCCAGCAGACGCTGTACCGTCTGCATGGCCTTGACCAGCCTGTCCTGTTCGGGAACTGGAAGCCGGTCGAGCAATGCCGCGACCTGGTCGTGCGAACCCTGGTTCAGCGGCGCGAAGGCCTGCCGCCCGGCCTTGGTCAGCGCGATCGTCGAACGCCGTGCATCCGTCTCGATCGTGGCGCGCTCGACCAGATCACGCTCCTCGAACTTCTTCAGCAGCCGGCTGAGATAACCGGCATCGAGGCCGAGATCGCGCCCAAGGTCGGTGGCGGTCAGGCCATCGCGATGCGCCAGCTCATAGAGCACTCGCGCCTCGGTCAGCGAGAAGGTGCTTTTCAGCAGCCCTTCGTCGAGCAGCCCGATCTGGCGGGTGTAGAAGCGGTTGAAGGCCCGCACCGCGTCGATCCGCTCCTTGCCTGGGTGATGATGAATGGTCATGGCATCCTCCTCCCGGCAAGATCAGCGATTTAGTTGACTTAGTCAAGTATCCGTTTGAAGCAATTGTCCTGATGATGCTCACCGGGCGCCTTGACTCGCGCGAGTTGCCAGCCTATTTCAGCGCCACGTTAGCACTCCCCCAAGATGAGTGCTAACCACATGTCCGGCGCCGCCGGACGGAGGAACTGTTCTCACCATTCTCATCGAGGAATAAAAAATGGCAAAGTCGAAGTTCCGCCCGCTTCATGACCGCGTGGTCGTTCGTCGGGTCGAATCCGAATCCAAGACCGCGGGCGGGATCATCATCCCCGACACGGCTAAGGAAAAGCCGCAGGAAGGCGAGATCATCGCCGTCGGTTCCGGCGCCCGCGACGAAGCCGGCAAGCTCGTCCCGCTGGACGTCAAGGCCGGTGACCGCATCCTGTTCGGCAAGTGGTCGGGCACCGAAGTCAAGCTCAATGGCGAAGACCTTCTGATCATGAAGGAATCCGACATCATGGGCATCATCGGCTGAATATCGGCCTCACCCTCATTTAAATCTTCGGGCTCAATCCAAGCCCGTGCCAGGAGCTAAAAATGGCTGCCAAAGACGTAAAATTCTCCCGCGACGCTCGCGAGCGCATGCTGCGCGGCGTCAACATCCTCGCCGACGCGGTGAAGGTCACGCTCGGCCCCAAGGGCCGCAACGTCGTCATCGACA
>NZ_JAMYSY010000092.1:0-10606 GCF_040322175.1 Mesorhizobium sp. M0185
TCGTTCAATCCGGCTTGCAATGAGGTCCGACGTCGAGCCTGCGTGCCCCGGCTGTGCCCGGACCTCACAGAACCCTTCAGATTCCAGTGAAGCGTGGTTCATGATTCACTTCCTGTAGGAGGTGATTTGCCATGCCCAAGCCCTATTCGCTCGATTTGCGTGAACGTGTTGTGCGGTTTGTCGAGGCTGGCCACTCGCGGCGTGCGGCGGCGGCACATTTTGGGGTGTCGGTTTCGTTTGTCGTGATCCTGATGAGGAACTATCGAAAGACCGAGAGCCTGGCGCCCAAGGCCAGCGGTGGCCGCCGCCATTCCAAGCTCGACCCGCATCGTGCGTTCCTGCTTGGCCGTGTGGCCGAGAAGGATGACATCACCATGCCGGAGCTTGCCGCCGAACTGGCCGCTGCTACAGACGTCCAGGTCGCTCCTGCCTCGATCTCGCGCTGGCTCATCAGGAATGGCTATCGCTTCAAAAAAAACGCTGCTGGCCAGCGAGCAAGATCGTCCCGACGTCAGCAAGGCGCGGCAGGAGTGGCAGACCAGGCGCCAGCCGCGGATGCGGCTTGAGCCACATCGGCTGGTGTTCATCGACGAAACCGGAACCACTACGAAGATGACACGTCTGCGCGGCCGCTGCCTAAAGGGCCAACGGCTGCGCTCAAAGGCACCGTTCGGGCATTGGAAGACGCAGACCTTCATCGCCGGGTTGCGCTGTCATGGGCTCACGGCCCCTTTTGTTATCGACACGCCGATGAACCGGCGCATCTTCGAAACCTATGTCGAAACGCAGCTCGCTCCGACGCTGGCAAAGGGCGATGTCGTCATCCTCGACAATCTCGCTGCCCACAAGAGCCCGGCCGCCGAGGCAGCGATCCGGGCCAGAGGCGCATGGCTGCTCTTCCTGCTCTAGTCGCCATTCAAATGCTGGGTCGGCTCCGCCCGCGTCTGCACCCAAACTCAAACATAAGTCCTGTCGCCTTGGTGCTGCGCGTGAGGGTGGCTGATAGACATTCAAGGTCGCCGAGACTCCAGCCCGTGGTTCAAGGATGAGTGCCGATCATCTGCATTCAACAGGGAACTTGCGTATGGTCGGCAGCGCGTCCCTCAACCTCTCCCCCAGGGCAGCGCCGACGATTGATAAAACTCAGCCGCTCAAACGTGCTGGCCGCCATTTATGTGGATTTCCGAGCCGGTCACATAGGACGCCTGCTGCGAGCACAGGAAGAAGATGATGTCGGCGACTTCTGCCGTGGTGCCCAATCTTCTCAG
The DNA here is from genome assembly GCF_040322175.1 of Mesorhizobium sp. M0185. Taxonomy (NCBI): domain Bacteria; kingdom Pseudomonadati; phylum Pseudomonadota; class Alphaproteobacteria; order Hyphomicrobiales; family Phyllobacteriaceae; genus Mesorhizobium; species Mesorhizobium sp. M0185. The sequence continues at coordinate 1,269 of NZ_JAMYSY010000092.1, forward strand.
CGGGATCGTCTCGACGATTTTTTCCGTGCCCGGCGACAGGATCGCCGTATCGATCTCGCCCGGCGCAATGGCGTTGACGCGAATGCCGTGGGGGCCGAAATCATGCGCCATTTCGCGCGTCAGCGAGCCGAGCGCCGCCTTCGATGTCGCATAGGCGGTGCCGGCGAAGGGATGCACGCGGGTGCCGGCGATCGAGGTGACGTTGACGATCGAGCCCTTGGCCGATGCCAATTCCTTGAACAGGCCACGCGCCAGCATGATCGGGGCGAAGAAATTCACCTGGAAGACATCGCGCCAGACATGCATCGGCGTGTCGATAGAGTTCATGCGGCTGTTGCCGTCCTTGAGCTTCGGCGAGATGCCGGCATTGTTGACCAGCGCATGCAGCTGCCCGCCATGCGCCTCCAGCCGGTGGCGGATCTCGGAGATGGCGATGCCGACATCCTCCTGGTCGGCGAGGTCGACCTTGATGTGGTCTTCCGGGCCGGCCGGCCACGGGCAGTCCTCGGCAAAGGCCTGGCGCGAGCAGGTGATGACGCGCCAGCCTTCGCGTGAAAAGCGCTTGACCGTGGCGTGGCCGATGCCACGGCTGGCGCCGGTCAGCACAATGGTCTTTCTGGTGTCGGTCTCTGCCATTCGCGGTCTCCAAACGGGAGATGTAGCGGAACGCGGCAGCGGTGGCGAGGGGGCCTGTTGTTCAGCCGCCTGTCAGGATGTCCAGGATCGACGTCTGCCGCTTCTTGACCGGGCCGCCGACATTGCCGGGCGGCACCGGGTGCTTGATCGATCCGGTGGCGCTGTCGACCCCCGGCATGGCCAGGCCGCCGGCATCGACCGTCTCGGCGGGACGCACGGGACGCGAAGCCGGCTGGGTAGCTGCCACAGGCGGCGCCGATTGGCCAACGGAAGCGACCGGCGCCGGCGGCGGCGTGTCGGACGGTATGTCGTCCGGGACGATGGTGTCGGGCGGCGTCGACTTCCAGGTTCCGGGCAGCGGCCGCACCGGCACGCCCTCATGCGCGGCGACCATGAACTCATGCCAGGCCTGCGCCGGCAGTGCGCCGCCGGTGACCTTCTTCATCGCGCTGCCGTCGTCATTGCCGAACCAGACGCCAGTGGTGAGATTGGCGGTATAGCCGATGAACCACGCGTCGCGCGAGTTCTGGCTGGTACCGGTCTTGCCGGCTGCCGGCCAGGCGAACGCCGCCTTCCTGGCGGTGCCGATCTCGACCGTGCCGGTCATCATCGAGTTCATCATGCCGACGACATCGGGCTTGACGACCCGCGGCGCGCCGCCGCCATTGTTCTCGTAGAGCACCTTGCCGTCGCTTGTCGTGACCCTGCGGATGAAATGGATGTCCGGCTTGTAACCGCCATTGGCAAAGGGAACATAGGCCGAGGTCAGTTCCAGCGGCGTCACTTCCGAGGTGCCGAGCGCAATCGAAGTGTTGGCCGTCAGCTCGGACTGGATGCCCATGCGGTGCGCCGCCTCGACCACCGCATTCGGCCCGACTTCCATGGTCAGCTGCGCGGCAACCGAGTTCAGCGATTTTGCCAGCGCCGTCGCCAGCGTCACCTTGCCGAAATATTTGCCGCCGTAATTGTCGGGCGTCCAGTTGCCGATCTTGATCGGCGCGTCGTTGCGCACGCTGTCGGGCGTGCGGCCGGATTCCAGCGCCGCCATGTAGACGAACGGCTTGAACGCCGAGCCCGGCTGCCGGCGCGCCTCCGAGGCGCGGTCGAACTGGCTGGTCGAATAGTCGTAACCGCCGACCATGGCGCGCACCGCGCCGGAATTGTCGATCGACACCAGCGCGCCCTGGCTGACATTGAGTTTTTTGCCGCTCTGGTCGATCAGCCGGCGGATCGATTGCTCGGCGAGCTTCTGCAGCGTCAGATCGACGGTCGTGTCGACGACGATATCGCGGCGCACGTCGCCGATCAGGTCGGGCAGTTCTTCCATGATCGTATCGGCGACATAGTTTTCCGAGCCGGTCCAGTAGGACGGCGAACGCGTCGCCGGCGCGCTCATCGCCGTGGTCATCTCCTTGGCGCTGATCTTGCCCTCGTCGCGCATCGCGGCGAGCACCAGCTGCGAGCGCTGCTCGGCCGCCTTCGGGTCGCGCGCCGGCGACAGCCGCGACGGCGCCTTGAGCAGGCCGGCGAGAAGGGCGGCCTCCGACAGCGTGACGTCACGCGCGCTCTTGCCGAAATAGCGGCGCGAGGCCGCTTCGACACCATAGGCCCCAGAGCCGAAATAAACCCGGTTGAGGTACATTTCGAGGATCTGGTCCTTCGTATGCTTGTGCTCCAGCCACAGCGCCAAGAGCACTTCCTGCACCTTGCGTTCCAGCGTGCGGTCCGGCGTCAGGAACAGGTTCTTGGCCAGCTGCTGGGTCAGCGTCGAGCCGCCCTGCGAAAAATGCCCGCCCAGCACATTGGTCACCATGGCCCGGGAAAGGCCGATCGGGTCGATGCCGAAATGCGAATAGAAACGACGGTCTTCAATGGCGATGACGGCCTCGGGAATATAGGGCGACATTTCGTGCAGGCCGACGGCCTCGCCGCCGCTCATGCCGCGATTGCCAAGCAGCTGGCCGTCGACCGAGACGATCTTGATGTTGGGGGCGCGATCGGGAATGGCCCAGGTGGTGGCCGCCGGCATTTTCGCGCCGTAATAGACGACGATGCCGGCAGTGGCGATGCCGCCCCAGATGGCCAGCACGAAGCACCAGTAGAACAGCCGGGCAAGCACGCCGAAGACGCCGCGCCGGCTTTTGCCGCGCCCGCCGCGGGGCGGCTTGACCTTGGACGATTTGCGCTTTGCAGCGGCTTTTCGGTTGCTCGGCACGACGCGGTCCTCCTCGCTTACCGAAAAACCAGCCGAGGATCTCGCCGCCGGCGATGCCTCGAAGCTGGGCTCGATGCGGCTGTCTTTCCGGTTCGCCATGCGCTGTGCTGTCTTCCCCATGCCTATGGCGTTGGGGTTGAAGACTAGATGCGGCGGTTTAAAGGCGGGTTAAGTCGGGAAAAATCGAAGTAAACTGTATTCAGTCGCTTGCCGAACGGCTGCGGCCCGCGACAGCGCCAAAGCCGGAAATGAAAAACCCGCCTCGGCGGGCGGGTCCTTGGAGCCAATGAGCACCACACCGAAATTAATAGCATAGCTGCCGGCACAAAGCAAGAACAAAATGCGCGTTGCCTCAGAATAATCACTTCAGTTCGGCGGTTGCGACAACCCTCAGTCGTCGGCTTCCGCATCGTCGGAGGCCGGCCGCCAGCTGATCGGCTCGATCTTCCTTTGCGTATGGCCGTCCGTATAGGCCCACCAGCCAGCGTCGCTTTCGTCCCAGTCGCCGCCTGCCGCCTTCAGCCGGTCGAGCGAACGGTATTGCGCGATGCTCTCGTTCATCACGCCGTCGCTGTCCTGCCAGTAGACGGTGACCTTGGAGCCGTCCTTCGGTGCCGTTTCGATTGATTTTCGGGCAGCCATTTTCATTTCTCCCGGTGAAGCGAACGGAACGCCGGGACAAGCGTCTGGTTCCTGGCCGATGGCCTTTAGGAGAATTCGCTCCGGCGAGACATATGGCGTGGTTTTCGAGAACCGGAGCGCAGCGGACATTTGGGTCCGTGAGCACCGGAAGCGGAGAAAACTGTGCCAGATGGCCGCCAGAGTAGAATTATCATGAAGGCCATTAGCTGTGGGCGAAGATATCCTCCTCATCCCAGCCCATCAGGTCGAGTTTCGCACGCGTCGGCAGGAAGCGGAAGCAGGCATCGGCCTCCCTGGTCCGGTTGTCGCGCGCCAGACGCGCGCTCAGCACGTCGCGCAGCCGGTGCAAATAGAGCACGTCGGAGGCGGCATATTCGAGCTGCTCGGGCGACAGCGTCTCGGCGGCCCAGTCCGATGATTGCTGCGCCTTCGACAGGCCGACGCCGAGAAGCTCGAAGCAGATGTCCTTCAGCCCGTGCCGGTCGGTGTAGGTGCGCGTCAGCCGCGACGCGATCTTGGTGCAGAACACCGGCTCCGGCATGACGCCGAAAGCGTTGTAGAGCACGGCGAGATCGAAGCGGCCGTAATGGAACAGCTTGGTGATGCTGCGGTTCTTAAGCAGGCTGACGAGGTTCGGCGCCTTCTTCTGGCCGGGCGCGATCTGGATGACGTCGGCCGAGCCATCGCCCGGCGAGATCTGCACGACGCAGAGCCGGTCGCGATGCGGGTTCAGCCCCAGCGTCTCGGTGTCGATGGCGACCGCCCCGACATCGTAATGCAGCAGGCCGGGCAGATCGTTTTTGTGGAAACGTATGTCGCTCATCGTCTTCTCCGGTCGCGGCCCCGTGCAGCGATGCGCGACAGACCATGCCCGTCCTTGCCGCGATCCGGCGAAAAATCAACAAAAACTTGAGTCTGGCGCAATTTCAGCGTGTCAGCGCCTCGAGAATGCGCGCCCAGGAGCGCTGGCCCTTGTGGAAGGAGCTCATCTCGTACTTCTCGTTCGGCGAGTGGATGCGGTCGTCGTCGAGGCCGAAACCGACCAGCAGCGATTCCATGCCGAGATAGGTCTGGAAATCGCCGACCACCGGGATCGAGCCGCCGCTGCCGGTCACCACCGCCGGCTTCGGCCATTCGTCGGACAGCGCTTGCTTGGCCTTGGCGAGGAAGGGCGAGTCGTAGGAAAGCTGGATCGCCGGCGAGCCGCCATGCGGATGGAATTCGACCGAGCAGTCGGCCGGAACGCGCTCCCTGACGAATGCCTGGAAGGCGGCGCGGATTTTTTCCGGATCCTGTTTGTGGACCAGGCGGAAGGAGACTTTTGCCGAGGCTTGCGCGGCGATCACCGTCTTGAAGCCCTTACCGGTATAGCCGCCGATAATGCCGTTGAACTCGGCCGTCGGTCGCGCCCAGGTGAGCTCGAGCACCGAGCGGCCCTTTTCGCCGGACGGGATCGACAGGCCGATCGGGCCGAGGAAGGTCTCTGCCGTCTCGCCGAGCGACAGCCACGACTGCAATATCTGCGACGGCGTTTCCTCGACGCCGTCATAAAAACCTGGAATGGTGACGTGACCATCCGCATCGTGGATGTCGGCCAGGATCTTTGCCAGGATGCGGATCGGATTGGCGGCCGCACCGCCATAGAGCCCGGAATGCAGGTCGCGGTCGGCGGCAGTCACCGTGATCTCCTCGCCGACCAGCCCGCGCAGCGAGACGCAGATCGACGGCGTATCGCGGTCCCACATGCCGGTGTCGCAGACCAGCGCGAAATCGGCCTTGAGCTCGTCAGCATTCGCCTCGAGAAACGGCTTCAGCGACGGCGATCCGGACTCCTCCTCGCCCTCGAACAGGATTGTGATTCGGCACGGCAATCCGCCATGCACCTGCTTCCACGCGCGGCAGGCCTCGACGAAGGTCATCAGCTGGCCCTTGTCGTCGGCCGCGCCGCGGCCGGTGATCACCTTGTGGCCGGGCTCGATCTCCTTGACCGCCGGCGCGAACGGGTCGCTTTCCCACAGCTCGATCGGATCGACCGGCTGGACGTCGTAATGGCCGTAAAACAGCAGATGCGGCGCGCCCGCCGGCCCGTCGTGATGCGCGACCACCATCGGATGCCCCGGCGTGTCGCGCACGCTGGCGTCGAAGCCGATCAGCTTGAGCTCGGCGACCAGCCATTCGGCGGCCTTGCGGCAGTCGGCGGCGTAGTCGGGATCGGTGGAGATCGACTTGATGGCGAGCAGGCCGAACAGGCGTTCCAGGCTCTGGTCGAAGTTCTTGTCGAGGCGGTCGAGGACGGGGGAAACTGCGGACATCTGGCGGGCCTTTCGATTCTGGCGGCGAATCTAGAGCCCATGCGGCGAAACGGAAAGCCCGCGACCGTTGGGCCACAGCTTCCTGTCCAAAGGCAAAAAAATGCCGCCGTGGTGGAGGGGAACCACGGCGGCCTTTACTCGAAACGATGCGGCAGCCCGGAGAGGGGGGATAGGCTGCCGCAAGTGTCCGGGATAGGCGGGGGACGGGCCTTGCTCCGGACTTCGGCGAAAACTGCCGATGGCGTTTATCTGTGTCTGCGAACGTGGCGATTCAAGGGCACAAAAATTACACTTTTGTAACATAGGCGTGAGCGAACAAAGCTCCGGCCAGGCCGCCATGGCCGGCCAGGCTCGCACGCCATTTGTCAGGGTGTTGCCGGAACCCTTGGCGCAAGCCGCCTTTGGCATGGACCGCGGCGCTGCGCCGCGCTATTCCCTCGTGCCATGAAAAAAGGCGATCATCTCTTCCTTGTCGACGGCTCCGGCTACATCTTCCGTGCCTATCACGCGCTGCCGCCGCTGTCCCGCAAGTCCGACGGGCTGCCGACCAGTGCCGTGCTCGGCTTCTGCAACATGGTCTGGAAGCTGACGCAGGACGCCCGCAACACCGATGTCGGCATCGTGCCGACGCATTTCGCCGTGATTTTCGACTATTCGTCGAAGACCTTCCGCAACGACCTCTACCCCGAATACAAAGCCAACCGCTCGGCGCCGCCGGAAGATTTGATCCCGCAATTCGGCCTGATCCGCCAGGCGACCAGGGCCTTCAACCTGCCATGCCTTGAGACGGAAGGCTACGAGGCCGACGATTTGATCGCCACCTATTGCCGGCTTGCCTGCGAAGCCGGCGCCGACACCACCATCATCTCTTCCGACAAGGACTTGATGCAACTGGTCGGCCCAACGGTTGCCATGTACGACCCGATGAAGGACCGCCAGATCGGCGTTCCCGAGGTGATCGAGAAATGGGGCGTGCCGCCACAGAAAATGATCGACCTGCAGGCGCTGACCGGCGATTCGGTCGACAATGTGCCGGGCGTGCCCGGCATCGGGCCGAAGACGGCAGCGCAATTGCTCGAACAGTTCGGCGACCTCGACACGCTGCTCGCCCGCGCCGGCGAGATCAAGCAGGACAAGCGGCGCGAATCGATCATCGCCAATGCCGACAAGGCACGCATTTCGCGTGACCTGGTGAGGCTGAAGAACGACGTGCCGGTGACCGAAGGGCTTGACGAATTCGTATTGCATGCGCCGGACGGCCCCAGGCTGATCGGCTTCCTCAAGACCATGGAATTCTCGACGCTGACCCGCCGCGTGGCCGAAGCGACCGGAACCGACGCCGGCGACGTTCCAGCCACCCCCGTCACCATAGAGCGTGCCGATACCGCGCATGGCCCCGATATGGGTTTTGGCGTGCCCGCGGCCGCCGAGAGCGCACCGCCGTCGGACGAAGCGGCACTCGAAGCTCCGGCCGCAGCCAAGCAAGGCGACACCCCATCCCTGCTTTCGGCGCTTCGCCTGGAGGCTGCCACCGCCCGCAAGATCGACACCGGCGCCTACGCCTGCATCCGCGACGCCGCGACGCTGAAGGCCTGGATCGCCGAGGCGATGGAGAGAGGCATTGTCGCCTTCGACGTTAAGACGTCCTCGCCCGATCCGATGCGGGCAGAACTGATCGGCCTTGCCATGGCCGTCGCGCCTGGCCACGCCGCCTACGTGCCGCTTGCCCACAAAAACGGCAATGGCGACCTGCTCGGCGGCGGCGCGGTCGAAAACCAGGTCCCGGTCCGCGACGCGCTGGCGTTGCTCAAGCCGCTGCTCGAGGACAAATCCGTCCTCAAGATCGTGCACGACATGAAATACCGCCTTGTCGTCATGAGCCGTCACGGCATCGAGGTCGGCCCCTATGACGACACCATGCTGATCTCCTACGTGCTCGAGGCCGGCACCCACGGTGGCCATGGCCTGGAGGCGCTGGCCGATAAATGGCTCGGCCACGCGACCATTCCGCTGAAGGAACTGGCCGGTTCGGGAAGAAGCTTCGTCGGCCTCGATCAGGCCGACCTCGGCAAGGCGACGGCTTACGGCGCCGAGCACGCCGACGTCGCGCTCAGGCTCTGGCAGGTGCTGAAGCCACGGCTTGCCGCCAAGGGCCTGGTCTCGGTCTATGAACGGCTGGAACGGCCGCTGGTGCCGGTATTGGCGCGGATGGAACAGCGCGGCATCTCCGTCGACCGGCAGATCCTGTCGCGGCTCTCCGGCGAACTGGCACAGGGTGCCGCACGGCTTGAGGACGAAATCTACCAGCTGGTCGGCGAACGCATCAACATCGGCTCGCCAAAACAGCTCGGCGACATCCTGTTCGGCAGGATGGGTCTGCCCGGCGGTTCAAAAACCAAGACCGGCCAGTGGTCGACCTCGGCGCAGCTTCTCGAAGACCTCGCCGCCGAAGGCCACGAATTGCCGCGCAAGATCGTCGACTGGCGCCAGCTGACCAAGCTGAAATCGACCTATACCGATGCGCTGCCCGGCTTCATCCATCCCGACACCAAGCGCGTCCACACCTCCTACGCGCTTGCCGCGACGACGACCGGGCGGCTGTCGTCCTCGGATCCCAATCTGCAGAACATTCCGGTGCGCACCGTCGAGGGTCGAAAGATCAGGACGGCCTTCATCGCGGACAAGGGCAACAAGCTGGTTTCAGCCGACTACAGCCAGATCGAATTGCGCGTGCTCGCCCACGTCGCCGAAATCCCGCAGCTCAAACAGGCCTTCGCCGATGGCGCCGACATCCACGCCATCACCGCGTCTGAAATGTTCAACGTGCCGGTCGAGGGCATGCCTTCGGAAGTGCGCCGCCGTGCCAAGGCGATCAATTTCGGCATCATCTACGGCATTTCGGCCTTTGGCCTCGCCAACCAGCTGTCGATCGCGCGCGAGGAAGCCGGCGACTACATCAAGAAATATTTCGAGCGCTTTCCCGGCATCCGCGACTATATCGATGCGACCAAGGCCTATGCCCGCGAGCACGGCTTCGTCGAGACCATTTTCGGCCGCCGCATCCACTATCCGGAAATCAGATCGTCAAATCCTTCGGTCCGGGCGTTCAACGAGCGCGCCTCGATCAACGCACGCCTGCAGGGCACCGCCGCCGACATCATCCGCCGCGCCATGATCCGTATGGACGAGGCGCTGGAAAAAGCCAGGCTTTCCGCCCGCATGCTGCTGCAGGTGCATGACGAACTGGTCTTCGAGACGGTCGAAGCCGAGGTCGAGGCGACGATCCCGGTCGTCTGCCACGTCATGGAGAACGCCGCCATGCCGGCGGTGTCGATGTCGGTGCCGCTGCACGTCGACGCCCGCGCCGCCAACAACTGGGAAGAGGCGCATTAGGGCCGTGCTTCGTCATCCTAGGGCGGAGCGAACGCGAAGCGAAGCGCAGACCCTAGGATCCATATGTGGACGGCGCCCTGCCTGCAACGGTTGTTTTGCGTCGTTTTCGATCGCTTGCGTCCATATGTCCGGCCTTTGAG
>NZ_JAMYSY010000093.1:0-10401 GCF_040322175.1 Mesorhizobium sp. M0185
TGTCGCTGGTCGTCGGGGCCTTCATTGCCAGCGCGGCTGCAGCACTTGGCGGCAGGCAGCGCGACGACGAGGAAGCGATTTTCCTAACCAATCGTTGATCGGTGGCTCCCTGAAATGCTCGATTTCGAGAAATCTCGACCCATCATCACCTCCCATGTGGGCAAAGTCTGTCACTGCACTAACGGCCATTTGAAACCTTGGGAAGAGAATGGGCCTGTCTCTGCCATCTTCCAAATGGAACCATCAAGTGGCAACGAGACCTCCCGTGCAGGGCGGCTTCAGGGCGACTAGTTTGGGTGGATGGCGAAACCTGCGCAACAAGCGAGGGCAGCGCCAACGCCCCGGCTGCGGTGTTCACGATGAATGCGGAAGCGCTCAACCGGATATTCCTCCGTGAGGTCACGGCAGCTCAGGCAATCAAGGAAGGAACCGTCCACGTCGCTGGCGACGCTGAAGCCCTGGCCCGGTTCCAGCAGATGTTTCCGCCGCCTGAACCGCTGACAGCGTGATAGCGGAATGCACGATGCTCCCGTCAGTTCTGTGAATGACTGTAATGGCGTCGACTCAAGCCGTAGCGCAAAAGGTCAGGTTTCGTGAAGTGCCGGGAAGTGTCGCGAAATGGCGCGTCCCGCTGGTTCAAACATCTCGGCCGTGAAAAGCTCGATCGGCGAGCGGCGTTGCTTTCAGAGGGAAATTCCTGCTGGAATTAAAGCCCTCCTCCCTGATCTTGACCCGGATCGCGTCGAAGATAACACGCATAGCAGCGCGCGCGTTGATACCCGGGTGAGGGGAGCTGTGCAAAGACGGGTTTTCGGGGCTTCACGCTATATCCTTCAACGTATCCAGCGGCCCTTTCAGAGCAGACCTGGGCTGGATCAACTCGGGCGCAATCAAGAAAATCTGCGGTGCCGCCGGGGGTTGATCGATCAGTTCGAACGCCTTCGCAATCATCGCCTCAAAATTCTGCCGCACCATGATTACGGGGAAGGGCAGGAAAGAGGCGAATGGGTCATAGTCGTAGCAACCGACGACAAGCTCGCTAAACATCTCCGCCGGCCGGCCCGCCATGAAACGCAGCAGACCCTCCATATTGATCGACGAATTGATTAACAATGCGCGCGGCAGCTTGCCATGGCGTTGGCAAAATGCCTCGAAGGCACGCAATGTTATGTCGGGCGAATAGCCGGAGGACTGTACTCCGTCATCAGGGTCGGCGCCCAACAGTGCCTTTTTGGTCGCATGGAAAGCGGCGATGCGTTCGCGGCTTGCGTGGTCGTTGCGGCCGCCAAACAGAAACAGCTCGTCCGGCCGCAGGGGGTCATCATTGCCGAACTGGCGGATGATTGCCTCCGTCAGCATCCGCGCGCCCTCATAATTGTCGCTGATCACCGAATGCGCCTTTGCTCCTGGTAGGTCGATGTTGACATGCCTCAGTCCCGCCGCCTCGCAGACCTCGTGCACGCCGTCCGGATCGGTGGCGCCGACAATGAAGAGCTGGTCGATTGAGTAGGAAATCAGCGTCTCCGCGGTCCGGCGTTCCTCTTCCGGGTCGCGGCTGGCACTGACCACGACCGGGCATTGACCGCGGCTGCGCACATGTCCCTCAAATGTCTGCGCCATGGAGGAGAAGTAGCGATTGTCGTGGATGGGCAGCATCAGGCCGACCAGGCCCGATCGCGACCGTCGCAAGCCTCGCGCCTGCAGATTGGTGGTGTACTGGTGGCGTTCGGCGAGGCTGAGAATTGTTTCCGCCGTACTTTCCTTGATGCGGCGCTTGCGCCAAGTGCCGTTCAGCACCGCGCTCACGGTCGACGGCGAACTGCCCGATAGCACGGACAGGTCATAGATCGTCGCCTTCTTCTTGACCTGCTGATGCATCTGGCCCTCCGGAGCGTCTGTTTAGAGCAATATCCCGCTGGTGCAATATCTCGCTTGACGAGCGCGTCTTGATGCACAATAGTTAATGCACCATCGATTGTGCAAGCACAAATCGATGGCGGAGGTGTGTTCCCGTTCGGAACGTTATGGGAGGAGTACAGATGAAAAAGTTCATGATCGCGGCGCTCGCCGCGACCCTTATGCTTGGCGGATCAATCGCTGCCATGGCACAGCAGGCCGGCAAAGTCGGCGTCGTCGTCAAGATTGGCGGCATTCCCTGGTTCAACGCAATGGAGGCGGGGATCAAGGAGCGCGGCCAGAAGCTCGGCGTCGACGCATTTATGGTTGGCCCGACCAGTGCCGATCCGGCACTGCAGGTTCGCGCCATCGAGGATCTGATCGCACAGGGCGTGAAGGTCATAGGGGTCGTGCCGAATGATGCGAAAGTGCTTGAACCTGTCCTGAAGAAGGCCAAGGACGCCGGCATCATCGTCATCACGCATGAATCGCCTGGCCAGAAGGGCGCCGACTGGGATTTCGAACTCGCGTCCGCGACCGGCTTCGGTGAGGCTCATGCCAAGCTCTTGGCGGATAAGATGGGCGGCAAAGGTGAATATGCAGTCTTCGTTGGTTCGCTGACGGTGCCGCTGCACAATGCCTGGGCCGATGCGGCAATCGCGTATCTGAAGAAGAACCATCCGGACATGAAGCTTGTCGGCGATCGTTATGGCGTCGCCGAGGATGTGGACAAGAGCCGCAGCACGGCACTTGACCTGATTTCCGCCAATCCCGGCTTGAAAGGCTTCCTTGCCTTCGGCAGCCAAGGCCCGATCGGAGCTGGCCGCGCAATCGAAGAGCGCCGGAAGGTGGGCCAGATATTCGTGCTCGGCCCATTCTCGCCGGGGCAGGGCCAGAAGCTCATCAAGAGCGACGCGATCTCCGGCGGCTTCATGTGGAATCCGAAGCAGGCGGGTGAGGTTTTCGTCACGCTGGCCGACCAGCTCATGAAGGGCAAAGAAGTCAAGGATGGCGATACGATCGAAGGGCTAGGGACAGTCAAGCCCGACTTCGAAAACCATAACATCATCGTCGATCAGCTGGTCCCGATCAACAAGGACACTGTCGACGGCCTTGCGGCGATGGGCCTGTAAAGCCTCGCAAGGCTGTGGCAGCCGGGCTGGCCTCGAGCCGGCCCGGCTGAGGATGTGTCAACGCGATTAGATCCAGGTTCAACTCGATGGCTGATCAGGCACCCGATGGCTCCGCGTCACGGCCGCTGCTATCGCTCCGAAATGTCAACATGACGTTTGGCGGCGTCAAGGCGCTGAAGAATGTCAGCTTCGAGGTTCTGCCGGGCGAGGTGCATTGCCTCGCCGGCGAGAACGGTTCAGGCAAGAGCACGCTGATCAAGGTCATCACTGGCGTGTACAAGCCCGAGGCCGGCGCCGAGATCGACTATGACGGCCAGAGCTACGCCCATATGTCACCGGTGACGGCGCAGGCCGGCGGAATTCAGGTCATCTGGCAGGACCTCGCCCTGTTCCCCGAGATGACCGTCGCCGAGAACATCGCGTTCCAGACTGTCATCGGCCGCTGGCCGCGACTGGTGAACTATGCCGAAATGCGGCGTGTCGCGACCAACGCCTTGGAACGTCTTGGTGTTACCCTCGATGTCGATCTCGCACTCCACAATTTTCCAATCGCACAGCGGCAGATCGTAGCTATAGCGCGCGCGCTCGTCGGCGAAGCGAAGCTTGTCTTCATGGACGAGCCGACGGCCTCGCTCACCCAATCTGAAACCGACTATCTGCTGGACATTGTGCGCAATCTGTCGGCGTCGGGCGTTGCCGTTGTGTTCGTCAGTCATCGCTTGGCGGAGGTTCTCGAAATCTCCAGCCGTGTGACGGTGCTGCGCGACGGCGCCTTGGTTGGCGTCTATCCGACCAAAGGTCTGACCCAATCGCGCATCACAGAGCTGATGACCGGCAAGACCTTCGACTATTCCGTCCTGCATCGCGATTTGAGCACGAGCCCGGTCGTGCTTGAGGTTAAAGGGCTGTCGCGGCCCGGTGAATTCGAGGATGTGTCATTGACGGTCCGGCGCGGCGAGACGCTCGGCGTCACCGGGCTGCTTGGGGCAGGGCGCACCGAGCTGGCGTTGACCTTGTTCGGCATGCGCAAGCCGAGGTCCGGCTCTGTTGTGCTGGATGGCAGGCCCGTTCGCTTCGGTTCCAACCGTGACGCGATCGCCGCCGGCGTCGCCTATCTTTCGGAAGACCGGCTGTCGCTCGGCCTCATTCAGCCCCAATCAATTGCCGACAATATGGTCATTGCCTCGCTGGACAAGGTTCTTTCGGGCGGTTTCATTTCGAGCGATCGCAAATGGTCCCTGGTCAGTAGCTGGATAAGGGATCTCGGCGTTAGGATCGGAATGCAGGAAGACGCGGTTTCGACCCTGTCGGGGGGAAATCAGCAACGTGTCGCCATTGCAAAATGGCTGGCGACTCAACCGAAACTGCTGATCCTCGACGGACCGACGGTCGGTGTTGATGTTGGCGCGCGTGCCGGCATATTCGATATCGTTTCCAAGCTGGCCGACAGCGGCCTGTCGATTATCCTGATCTCGGACGAGGTACCGGAAGTCTATTTCAACGCGGACCGTGTGCTGCACATGGCTCAGGGGCGCGTTGTCGGCGAATATGTCCCCGGCGCCACGTCCCTCCAGGCGATCGAAGAGGCGGTCTATGCGTAGGTTTGTCCGCTCTCATGCAACGGAGCTGGCTTTGCTCGCCGTCATCGCGGTCATCTGCGCCTTCCTGTCGTTTGCGACAGACCGGTTCTTCACCCTCGGTAATGCGTTTGACCTCCTGAACACAAGTTCGGTCAACATCATCTTCGCCGTCGGTCTGCTCGTCGTGCTGATTGCCGGCGGCATTGACATCTCCTTCGCGGTTGCTGCCTCCGTCGTACAATATCTGACGGCAATCGTCCTTGGCTGGATCGGCGGCGGGAATTGGATTGTCGGCCTCACCATCGCTGGCGCATTGGGCGTCGCGTTGGGCTGCATCAATGCTTTCCTGATCCACAGGTTCAGGATCATCTCGATCGTCGCCACGATTTCGACCTTCAACATTTTCTTCGGCTTGCTGATGTTCTTCACAGGCGGCGTTTCGATCTACAATCTGCCGGACTGGCTCACCAACCGCGTGGTGCTGTTCGAGCGCGAGATGGCTGACGGCACCTGGGCGGAGATAACCCTACCCGTGCTCATTATGGCCATATGCGTATTCGCTACCTGGGCGTTGATCACGCGCACGACCACTGGTCGCCAACTCTACGCTTTTGGCGACAATCCCGAAGGCGCGCGCCGCTTCGGCATCAATGTTGGTGCCATGCAGTTTATCGCCTTCGGCTGGCTTGGCCTGATGGCAGGCATCGCCGGTCTCGTCCAAGCGCACTACGCGCAGGAAGTCGTGCCTAACGCCCTGTATGGGCGCGAACTCGACGTCCTGGCAGCCGTAGTCCTTGGCGGTGCGCGGCTTGGCGGCGGCAAAGGCAGCGTGCTCGGCTGCATTCTTGGCGTTCTGTTGGTCTCGATCACCCAGAACGGACTTAATTTGATGGGCGTGTCGCCTTTCGCGTTCAAGATGATCGTCGGCACCATCATCCTGACCGCCATCACCCTGTCGAACACCAGCATCGAACGCCTGCTGCCGTTCCTGAAAAGCCGGCGGGTGCCTTCATGACGGCTGTGATTGAACGCGTCCGCAACTTGCTTGGCCCCGAACTGGCAGGTCCGCTTGCTGCGTTCGTGGTGGTCATGATCGTGTTCGGCATTGCCGCACCGAACTTCCTTTCCCGGGCCACTTTTGGCTCCGTCGCCTACCAGCTGCCGGAGCTCGGCCTGCTCACACTCGCCATGCTGCTCCCGATCCTGACCGGCGGCCTGAACCTGGCCATCACCTTCACGGCCAACATCGCCGGGCTGACGCTCGCTTGGATCCTTCAAAGCCAGGGCGGCGTCGACGCGGGCATTGGTGCCTTTGTCCTTGGCGCGATCGTTGCCCTTGCGGTCGGAGCACTTAGTGGACTGATCATGGGGCTCGTTATCGCCAACACCAAGGCTCACCCGATCCTGGTCTCGCTGTCGATGATGATTTTCCTGCGCGGTCTCGGTGAGTTCCTGACGCATGGCGGCGACGTGTCCGGCTTTCCCAGCTTCCTGGCGCCGATCGGCTACGGTTCGATTCTCGGTATCCCGGTTCCGTTGCTCATTTTCATCACCTGTGTGCTGATCTGGCAGCTCCTGCTGACACGCATGAAGCTAGGCTTCAACACCTATATGATCGGCTCCAACATCGAGGCCACGCGCTACTCCGGCATTAATACGCGCAAGGTGCAGGTTCTGGTCTACACACTGTCCGGTGCGATGTGCGCGGTCGCCGGTATCATCATGCTGGCGCGCTTCAATTCGGTGCGTGTCGGCCACGGCGAGTCCTACCTGCTGATCACTGTGCTTGCCTGCTTTCTTGGCGGGGTCAATCCGTTCGGCGGCTTCGGTCGCGTGATCCCTGTCTTCGTCGCGCTCGTGGTGCTCCAGCTTCTGTCCTCGGGACTCAATCTGATGGGCGCCAACCAGCATCTGGCGACGGCGGTCTGGGGCATTTTGATGATCACCGTGATGATCCTGCGCTGGCTTGCTGGGCGCCTAAAGTTCCTAAACACAAACAAAGGGTGAGTTAGATGCATGGTTTTGGGGTCCACACCTCGATGTGGACGATGAACTGGGACCGGGCGGGCGCAGAGAAGGCGATCGCCGCTTCCGTCAAATACGGCATGGACTTTATCGAGATCGCGCTTCTGAACGCGCCGGCGGTCGATGCCGCGCATACGCGCGCCTTGCTCGAAAAGCACAATCTTCCAGCTGTTTGCTCGCTTGGCTTGCCGGAGCGGGCCTGGGCCTCGGTGCGGCCGGATGCCGCCATCGAACATCTCAAAGTGGCCATCGACAAGACTGCAGAGATGGGCGCTCTGGCGCTTTCCGGTGTAATTTTCGGTGGTATCGGTGAACGCACCGGCGTGCCACCCACCGACAAGGAATACGACAACATCGCGCATGTGCTGACCGTCGCCGCCAAGCACGCCAAGACGCGCGGCATAGAGCTCGGAATCGAGGCGGTGAACCGCTACGAGAACCACCTGATAAATACCGGCGCGCAGGCCGTCTGGATGCTCGAGAAAGTCGGCGCCGACAACATCTTTGTCCATCTCGACACCTATCACATGAACATCGAGGAGAAGGGGGCCGCCAATGGTATTCTGGCCGCTCGTGAGCACCTGAAATACATTCACTTGTCAGAGAGCGATCGCGGCACCCCGGGCACCGGCAACTGCCCCTGGGACGAGATCTACGCAACGCTCGCGGCGATCGGCTTCAAGGGCGGACTTGCCATGGAAAGCTTCATCAACATGCCGCCGGAAGTCTCCTATGGCCTCTCCGTCTGGCGGCCGGTCGCGAAGGACGAGGCCGAAGTGATGGGCAATGGCTTGCCTTTCCTGCGCAACAAGGCTCGCCAATACGGTCTGATCTGACCCAATGCATGACGGGCAGGAGGCGGACGGCGCGAATATCGCCGTCTTCGACGTTGGCAAAACCAGCTCTCGGCGATGACATTCGACGGCGTGCTCGCCGAGAGTCTTTCTGTCCGCAACGAGGTTCGGCCCGGTCCACCTTGGCGGGACCACGACCTCAAGGGCATTAGCGACTGGCTGTTCGGCTCGCTTGCCACTTTGTGCCGACAAGGAAATTCTCGATATTGGCTGCAATATGGGTGTTGTCGCCTATGAGATATCTAAGCTAAGACCGAGTTCGATCCATGGGATCGACATTGCCAAACCTCATATCGAGACTGCAAAGATGTTGTTGAGCGGCTCCCCGGTACATGCCCGGTTCGATCGCCTAAACCTTGGCAGCCGCCGCCTCGGCAATATCCTTCTGCCGAAGTACGATATCGTCCTGCTGCTGGCCGTCTACCAGCACATGCAGCGCAACATCGGCCCGGGCAAGGCGCGAAGGGTGCTTTCCAATATTGTGAGGCGCACCTCAAGCATTGTTGCCCGCGTTCCGCCTGGAACGGATGGCGAATTCATCGAAACGCTTGCCGATGAGGGCTGCACTCGGCATCTTCCCTCACCTCAACAGTCGTGCGTTCGTCTGAGTTCGTTTCTGCGAACGCGCCGTGGTCGATAACGACCAAAACGCAACGCCCAAATCACCTCCACTTGCCGTTGGGCACCCGCAACTGGAAACGATGGCGGGCGTTTCTGTGACTGAACGGGATATAAGACTACTGTGGCATCAAGCCTGGTTGAGGAAAAGCCCGACTGTCATGAAGCCAATGAACGAAGAGCATCTGGCGATCCTACGCAGGCACATGGTCGAGATGATTGCAATCCATACCGACCTTGCAAGCGAAGAACTCGGCAAGGCGGCGCTCGATGAGCGGGTGATGGCAGCGATGCGGCGAGTGCCGCGGCATCGCTTCGTTCCAGCCTCGGTTGCACCTTATGCCTACCAGGACATGCCGCTGCCGATCGGCTTCGATAAAACCGTCTCGCAGCCATTCATCGTCGCTCTCATGACCGATCTCCTTGCTCCCCAATGGAACGAGGCGGTGCTCGAGATCGGCACTGGCCTGGGCTATCAAACCGCAATCCTCGCGGAACTCGCCGGGCAAGTTTGGAGCGTCGAAATCATCGAGGAATTCGCAATCCATGCGAAGGCTCTCCTGCAGGGCCTCGGCTTAGCCAATGTCGGCATTCGTGTCGGAGACGGGTCTCGTGGCTGGCCCGAGCACGCCCCATTCGACAAGATCCTGGTCACGGCGGCGGCTGAGCAGACCCCCCCGGCTTTACTGAAGCAACTCAAGCCGGGGGGACGCCTGGTTCTGCCTTTGGGATCTGAAGAAGCACAGTTTCTGACTGTCATCGACAAGGATGCGGCAGGGCAGCTCGGGACCCGGAAACTCATCCCGGTTCGGTTCAGCCGGCTCGAAACGGCCTAATGGAAGGTGCAGACAGCCGCGACGGGGGGGTCCCATCGCCACGCTCGGCCTTGTGCCCCGCAGCGCCGCCATCAACATCGGCCCGAGCGAAAAAACTCCCCAGCCCTAGCCTTGTCAGCTTGGCTATTGCTGGGGTTTCCGCATCATCGGCAATGTGCGGCATGATCCGCATCGAGATAAGCTCGCTATGACAAAGTCTAACGCGAGATACAAGGCAGTCGACCGTCGCTCGCATGATCTCGACCCATCTCCAGCCTTCCGCCTTCACTGCCTTGGCAGCGCTTTCAAGCTTGGCTGCGACAAGGGCGTCCAGCTTCACGACATCGACGGCGAAACCGCCTTCCTTGTCATCGAACAGATCGCGCCTGACGCTCCCGCCTGCCGCCTCGTAGGCGTCCAGCCCACCCAGGAAATTTGACCCTCTTGTCGCTTGCCCGAACGCCCCGCCAGCAAGCGCGGAACGAATGTTTTGCGCGTAACGGTTCCACGCCGGCAGTTCATTCCACACCCGTTCCTGCGCCTCGTGATCGTCGCTGATCGTGAAGGCCGAAAGCTGCTCAAAGGTCATGTCCTCGTTGCGGTAGGCTTCCAAGAGGCGCGGCGACACGCGACCAAGGGCAAGGCAGCGGCGCACAATCGTTTCGGCCGCGCCGAACCGTGCGGCAATGTCGGGGACCGACTTGCCTTCGTCCGCCAGATCGCGGAACGCCTCGTACTGGTCGACCGAGTGCATGTCCTCGCGCAAGACGTTTTCGGCAAGACTGGTCGCCTTCGCGTCCCCTCCCGCTCGCTCCTTGCATTCAACGGGGAATCCTTCGCGATCTCTCCCTTCTCGGCCAGCAGATTGAGTGCTGCGCGGCGTCGCCCGCCAGCGCTCACGAAACAGCGGCCCTTCTTGTCGCCCTTCCTGACGACAAGGTTTTGCAGCAGCCTGTAGCCATCGGCCCTGTTGCTCGCTGCCAGCGCCGCGATACCCTCGGCGCTATAGGTTTTGCGGACGTTCTTCGGGTCTACGTCCAGCTTGTTCAATGAAATGGTTATGGTCTCGGTCATGATGCTTTCTCCTGATTTCCCTTTTTCCCGCGAAGCGAAATCCTGCCCGAAGGGGCAGGAGCCCCGCTCCTGCTCCCGAGCTCGTGCGGAACAGCGGCGGCGAGGGGGCAAGACGACAAATCGGACGGGGATCACCCGCCCGAAGGCGAAGCCGGGGGTCGGCGCCGATCCGCGTATGTGGATCCGCGTCGATCCTGCACAGAGCGCGGCCCTGGCCGCGCGGAGGAAGGACGGGGAGACCGATTTTCCCCTTGCAGGGGAGAGGGGGCAGAGCCGCCCTTTCCCCCCTCTTTTCACTACTAACCCTGACCCGGCTGGGCTGGAGTTGTGTGCGTCAAGTTCTGCAAAATGGCGTGGCATTGCGGTGACGTCGGCGTGTCCGCCGCGCAGCCCCCGTGTTTAGCGG
>NZ_JAMYSY010000094.1:0-9537 GCF_040322175.1 Mesorhizobium sp. M0185
AGGCGAGGAGGTCGCGTCGACCTTAATCAAGACGCTTCGGTGCGAGTGGATCCACGGCTTCATCGCCGACTTCTTCAACACTATCGGTGGATTGCAGACTGGCCGCTTCCGGCATTGGATAGCAGGAAGCGGACATTCGCACTGCTATCAAGGGTCGAGCAACGCTGACGCTGGGCGTGTGCGCAGCCATCTGCAAGCCTCGTCACCGTGCGGAACAACAGCGGGTACCAGCCTGCTGCGCGCCTTCGGCCAAGGCATCGGGCTGCTGCTAGGCAATGCGGCCTCGGCGCACCACCTTGCCCCGTGCGAGGATTCCGGGATAGGCCAGATTTCGTCTGACGCGGGAGGAATTGTTGGAAGAAGGGCAGCCGAATCTGGTCGAGCAGGAGGTGGCGGTGGCATTGGTGGCGGTGGGGGAAAAACCGAAGCGCAAGGTCCAAAGGCGCGCCGGAAACACCTTGGAAAAGTGGGGGGTGGGCATCGTCAGGCGATGATCGCCCGCGGCGGCAATGCCACCAACGATCAAGACATTCTTGCGTATTTCACGCGACCGACACGGACGGTCAACCACCGGCTGATCGGGGAAATCCGCAGCGGAGCCAAGCACAAGGACGTCAAGGCGGCAGACGAGGAAGACTTGAACGCCTTCATATCGGCCTGGCCCGACGTCGACTACGACACGGGCCTGAGCCGACGCGGCGATGAACTGCTGATCAAGGCCCGGGAATCCATGATCGCCGCGGTGCATGTCTTCAACTCGGCCGGCCTCACGTTCCGTGCCGAGCTGTTCATCGTGACCGCCGTCATCGCCTGGACCTATCTGCTGCACGCCTGGTTCAAGCGCGAAGGCGTCGACTATCGATACGCCGCCGAAAAGACCAAGGAAGGCGCAGACAAGTACTGGGAACTCGGTCATTGCCTCAAGCAGGGCAACTGTCCTGCCAAGGGCGCGGTGGCCAAGAACCTCGAGTTCCTTCTCGCCATTCGCCATGAGATCGAACATCGGTCTACGAATCGCATCGATGATGCTCTCGGTGCCAAGCTGCAGGCCTGCGCGATCAATTTCAACGATGCGGTTGATCCTATTGACGATGGTTCGAAAGAGCGAACTGCAGGGTCTGGGCAAATCTGGCTCACTGAGTTAATGTAAATAGCGGATTTTGCTGATGTTGACGCGCCTCCACAGCTATCTCTAAAAGTTTAGAGTCCTGGTCAGCAGAACGTGGAAAGTATGAACTGATGCTGCCGTCTGGATGCGCTAAGAAATTGCTTGATGTCCGAAGTAGTTGGAGTACGATTGCACCTATCGAGCGATAGCGCGTCGTCACGGCGGTGTGCAATGAGCCCGAATTGGAGGATTGCGTAGGGAGAAGTAAGAGCGAGTCAAACCGGGGGTGGCCATGCTTACGTCTACGAGCTTGCAAGTGTTCGGCATCGAGATAACAGTAAGTGCTTTGGGGTACGTTCTTGCACTTTTCAGCATTTGGATAGTTGGCACTAGGTTACTCACTAAGGAAGCGTTGTGGGGTATTGGTGGCACTCCGCTTACGCCGCAGCAGTACGACAGTCTATTGCTCTGGCTAGGCTTTGGCTTAATCGCCGGCGCCCGCTTGGGCTACGTGGCTGTTATTGACTCTCCTGCGTCTTTTGAAGTCTACGGCGCCGGTATGTCTTCGTTTGGTGCCATTATCGGAGTTTTTATTTCGACGACACTATTTGCTCGAATTTCGAAAATCCCCCTGCTTCGAATGTACGACTGCATAGCAGTTTGTGCTCCTATCGGAATTCTGGTTGTGCGCGGTGCTAGCTTTATAAGTGGAGATCTAGTCGGCCTTCCTGAGACCTGCTTTTTCTGCCCACCAGACGCCTCTGGCATCGATCGCTACCCAATCGCTCTTTATGAAGCTCTTACTGAAGGGCTGCTGATATTTTTTATCTTATTTGTTTCCATTAGGAAACTTAAGGTACTGAGACAGCCTGCGCTAGCAACAGGTATCTTTCTGGTATTGTACGGAGTTATTCGCGGCCAAGCCGATGCTTTTCGGGAAGAATCGGCATCCATCCACCTCATTGTGTTTTGGCAGCAGACCCTGCTTGTAGTCGTTGGCCTTGGATTTGCTGCCATGGCAGCTTTCTATCGCCGCCGTGGTTCCGTCCAAAAGGTATTTGAGGATCACAAACGAGACGGACCTAGTGCGCGCCCGCGCCTTTCGCGACTCCTCCACTGCGTTACGATTCTTGCGCTGGTTTTACCTGTTGCAGGAGAAGGGAACGGCCTCCCACCAAAACCGGGAAACGGCGGAACTGGGTCCAATTGTACGGGTAACCCTGCCAACTATATCAGCCTTAGCAATGGTGCGCCAGGCGGGGATTCACGTTGTCAGTGTGCGAATGCGGCGGGCAAATATGCAGTGAACTCCTGCAGTGATCGCAGCTTCTATCTTACGTACTCCGCTACCTTCAGGAATAGAACTAATGGAAGCACATCTACTTCTCCCGGATCGACCTCTGTACCCCCGAGCAGCAACAATACCTTTATAGGGTGCACAATCGGCACACCGGCTGCTAGCCCTACAAACTGTGATTTTGATGTCGATTACAATCGGACGTCTGTTAGCGCCTTACGAACGACGCCTTCTGCCTTAGTGGGCGTATTTGGAGCTGTGGCACCCCCATCCATCGCAACATGCATGGCCTGGTGCTCCGACTCGAATAATCCCAATGCGGGTGCCTGTCTTCCTCTCGGGTCGCGCTATTACAGCTTGGCTGCACCCCTTGCGAATTTGATTGATCGCAACAACGGCAACGTCGCAAAGGCAGATGTTTTGCGAGAATATAGTCTAGCAGACGACTTTGACAAATGTGGTCGTGGCGACATCACGTCTAAAGACGACAAACTAGTGAACGAAGGCGTAACAGAAAGTTGTGAGATTCGTAGTGCATCCGTTCCTACTGCCGTTCTCCGCGCTCTTAACATAGTGCCAGACAGTAAATTACCGCTGAGCGCAACTGCATATATTCCCAAGCGTCTCGAAGCCACGCGAATGCAGTCCGTAGCAGGGTTAAGCAACGCGGAAAACATTATAACGTTCCAAATGGATAATGCACCTAATTTAATTTTCGAGGGTGCTGGCGGTGACGTTTACACAAAGGAATTCGGAGGAACTATCCTTGCAGGCGCAAAGGCCGTACTACCGAATGGTGACAAGGTCGCCATTATAGCCACATCCAACGGTTGCATTTCGATAGCAGAGCCATGAAATTCCGGAGCGAAGCTATGAGATCGGTAATGCGCATGTTGGCTTTCTCAGCGGCGGTCGCGATTGCCAGCGTAGGGCTTCTTTCCGAATGGGCGGCAGCGCAAAACGTGGAGGAAGGGTCATGCAAGGGCAGCATTGATGAGATGTCCCCGTGTTTTGTTAGGTATCCTTTCCGAAAGCCCGAGGCGCAGCAACGCTTTGTGGATTGGGTGGCGCGCGTAAATGCAGAAAATTCAAAATACGGAATGCAGCCGATCGAGATCCCCGCTGATTTCTGGAAAGTCGCGCCGTTCATAGCCTACTGGGGATATGAATTTCAGAAGAACAATATCGATACCGTCGACGTCTCGTTCGTGCAAATCTATGACGCTTCCAAGACGATAGAGGCAGTCCGCTCAGCGATTGTTAACGCGTTGAGTCAGGGCGGCTGTTCGTACATGAACGCCGATTTTAACGTTCAGTCTACTTCGAAGACCAGCATTGTGTACGCAGGCAATTTGAGTGGGAAAGTCCGAGCTTGCGGCGACTTGCCTTTCGGTGGTCAGTGGAAAACCGACCTCGCGGGGATTTCGGGTAGCTATAGTGGCGCTTTGAGCTTTCGGTTTGTAGATGTAATGCCTGAAGGCCGCTACACAGGCAGAATGGTCTCCAACAAGCCCACGCTCACATCAAATGTCGATGTGGATTCAATATTTGGAATTAATGTAAATTCCGTCGCTGGCAACATACTTACGAGCGCGCTTGAGCTCGGCCAAATTTTCAAGATGACCATGATTGACCCAATCGGACCCGACCGCGTTTCTATGGCGGTTTTTCTCAATCAATTTGATCAGCAATTATATAGAGTTCGCGGTGGCGATTATGTCGATGGGACGTATCTAAATGTTCAGGACGGCGCAGTGACGTCGCGGCGATATCAGAAATTTCTTGACACGATTACTAAATTCTTTTGGTCAGTTCAGCCTACGTTTCTAGTAGATCGATATCGGTCGGGTTTTGACGATGTCCCAGCTTCGCCCACTTTCACTACAGCATATGTCGCACGACTAAGGCCGCAATGGGATTTTGAACAAATCCGCGCCGATATTGAGACTGAGATCGAACTTATTAGGTCTTTCGGAAAGGAAGAGGAGGTTTACGTTGTTGCACGCGGAGATACATACTGGGGCATTGCAAAGCGTTTCTACGGAAACGGCTTCTATTTTCACTTACTCTCTGTCGCGAATGGCATCACCTTCAGAGAAGCGTCGCAGCTAAGAGTTGGTCAGCAACTAAACATACCGCCGCTGTACACGTTATCTCCACTTACAACGCATAGGTTCCTTGCGCCAACCGATACCCTGTATGGTTTGTGCAAGTCTTTGCAGCCGAAGTCTGTGGACGCCTGCCTCAAGGATATTGTCCGTTACAACCCCTCTGTGCGGCGCAACTCGCCATACGCTCTCGAAGGGATCCGACTGCCTCCATCATAGTGGCGCAAAGCGCTAATTGGTGCAGGCGTCGACGAAGCTTCTACACCAGTTGGCGGCGGTGCATCCGGTGCGCTTGAACGTCTTGCCCGTACAGGTGAAATAGCCCCACACCGCACCGCCCTTCTTGGAGGACGTGAGGACCATCGGGGAGCCGCAGTGTCCGCAGTGAACCATGCGAGAAAACAGGTTCGATGTCCGCCCCACCTGTCTGCTGTGGCGACGGGCCTTAGTGCGCTGGCGAGTGGCCAGCCATTCGGTCTCGGTGATCAGCGCCGGGAAATAGCCGGGGACTTCTTCGCCCTTGAGGACAAGGCACCCGTAGGCGGCTTGGGACCGAAGGACATCCCCGACGACGGCTTGTGCCCAAGTGTTCCCACGGGCGAGGGGATGCCGCGAGTGTTCATTATCTGTGTGATTATCTGCTGTCCGTCGCCCTCCTCGGCAAGCTTGAAGACGAGCCGGGCGTCATCGGCTCGCTCGTTCAGGCCGTTGGTTTCGCGGTCAATCCAGAAAGGGGAGCTTGGCTACCTTCACCCTTCCCCCTCCGCTTGCGACCGCAGCGCGTGCCTTCTCGGCCTTGCGTTTCCACGCTTCGCCCACCCGATGGGACAGCTTGGCGCTGGACTCGTAGGCGGCTTGCAGGGTCATGAGCGACATCATGAGGCTGGCGAAGTTAGCGCGGTAGTCCTCATACGTGTGGACCCGCTGGTCCTGCAGGGTCACCAAGGTGAGGCCGGTCTTGAGTAGTTCGGAAAGGACCGGCTGGGCATCCATGGGATGAATGCGTGAGAAGCGGTCGAGGTTCTCCAAGAGGAGCACCGTATCGCTCGGGATAGTCCCGGCCTTCACATCGGCAGTGAACTGCCCGAGGCTGGCCTCAAGGTCGAGGTTGCCACCCTTGAAGGCTGACACTCCGTTGTCGACCAATTGCCTGTCGAGGGTTAACCCATGGATTGCACAGGAGGCTTCGGCATTCTTGGTTTGTCGGGCAAGGCTGTCGCCCTGGGCCTGCTTGCCAGAGGACCAGCGAGCATAGGAAATCGCATTGCGGCCCTTGAGTTCGCGAGGCTGTGTAGCATGGCTGGACGGTCTCCGTTGGTGTCTGGAGACCGCCCGATACCACTCTGCAGAATTAATGCCACATCGAACTCTGGCAGAGCCTGGTTGCCAAAGCAGGTGGGAATGCTGGATATGGCGGACTCGGCGACTACAAGAGCAGTTGGGTCTGGTACGACAAGTGGTTGGAGCACGTGATCGAGTTCTGCAAGTCAGAAGGCGAGCGGTTCACACAAGTGCTTTCGTGGGCTCAGCAGCAGACCGGCAATTCGTCCCATCGCGTCGCATATCGTGGTGACCGATGCAGGTGGCAAGGGGATTTGGTCGGTGCGCTTTGCGGCTCCTAGTCTCCACAAAAGCATCCCGGATCGGAATGAGCAAAACAAGAACGATATTCTTGTGACCGATGGGCTTAGGTTTTTTGGACGAGGACGTCGCATCGACTACCCTTTTGAAAGCTGAGGATTCGATGCTATCCGAGCTTCGTCTGCCGCCACAATGCTGTAGTCCATACGTCTGGTCCTCCGTGCCAACATCATACCAGCACAAGCCCTCAAACGAAGGGTCCAGTTGCATGACGCCGTCGCAGATAGTGAAAAGTCAAAAAAGCTATGGGTATGTAGCAGAACCCGGCAAATGACTATCGACAACGGAAAACGAAATCCCAATATTGGGTGTTCGTCAAATGTTCCTCTGGAGCGTCGATGTCAAAGAAGATCACCGACAATCAGCTGTTGGGCGAAATCGGTGAAACCGCGGCTCGACTTCGTTTCCTGAAGATAGGTTTCCAGTTCGATGTAAGGTCGAGGCTCGAGGCGGGCGTCGATGCAATCGTCGAAGTCATGGACAAGGGGGTTCCGCTGGCCAAGATGATCGCCGTTCAGGTTAAAGCCCGCCACAGTAACGCCTATCCTTCGGAGGACGACAACGGCTTCACCTATTTGGTGCGCAGCGAAGACCTGGACTACTGGCGCCCATCTAATCTGCCTGTGGTCATCGTGCTCTACCGCGACGCTGACGAATCCTTCTACTGGAAGGAGATCCCACGAGGGTCCGGCGAGGGCGAGCGCCGATTGAAATTTGATAAGAAGCTGGATCGCCTCGACGCGGACGCTATCGACAGGCTCGCCGCCATAACGGTCCCCAAGGCTGGTTTCGGCTACTACATCCCGCCACTGGGCGGCGGCGAAGACGCGCTCGTCAACATGCTCCCCATTACCTTCCCGAAGGAGATGTATGTTGCACCGACCACCCACTCGCCGAAGGACGCCACCAGGATATTGCTGGAGCTGGATGAGCCGGCACGTTTCGATTGGGTGATGAAGGTCGACACTCTGTGGACCTTTCAAGATCCGCGGAAGACCGTGTGCCGCGAGATCGTCGAACTCGATCAGGTCGAGGCCATCGATACCCGCCATCTTGCGCTCCATGAGGACGTCGACGAACGCCACGTGTTCGCCCATCTGCTTCGGCGCGCCTTGGGTCACCAGTTCAAGGATCTAGGCTGGGACAAAGAGCGCAGCCAATTCTATTTCAGGGCGCTGGCGGCCAACACATCGAGGACGTTTGCCTACAAATCCTCCAAGCAGAAGGCCAGCTCCGAGGTCGTGAACGTTGCCTTGCACAAGGCCGATCCGACCAGGGTGGCCTTCGTGCGCCACCATGCGTTCATCCCGCGCTTCGAGAACCTACTGGACGAGTGGTTCCTGGTAGTGAACCCAAACTACTACTTCACCACCAACGGCTTCCAGCCGCATTCCTACCCGGCCGAACTGCTCGCAGGTAAGAAGCGCCTCGACAACAGCGCTTCGCTGCGCGGGCAGCTGATACTCTGGCACCGTTTCCTCACCAGGCAGGATGGCGCTGCCGATGATTTGTTCGCCGAGCCCACCCTCGAAGCCCAGCTGAAGTTCGGGGAGCCGCCCGAAGTGCACCTCGCCACCAAAGTCCCCGAAGACGTCTGGGGGAGTAACAAGACCAAAGACGATGGCGAAGGCAATGCCCAGTCGGAGATCGAATTCTTATGAAGTTCGAAACCACGATCTTCGACGAGCCCCATCTCGAATTCGGCGATAAGCACCACCATCCCGATCCTCGGCTCGGCCTGCACGAGGCCGGTCCGTTGCAGACGCCCGTGGGCGATGCAATTCGCATCGCCGTCGTTGGCAACGCCAAGACCATCGAGGACACCAGGCGCTTTCTCGACGACGCCACGGCCGGCTTTCCTGGCAAGACCGAGAAGCATCCCAACCTGCATCCGGATTTTCCCGGGTTGGGCAATTTGAACCCGTTCCGCTGCAAGTTCGAACTCGCCGATAATGCCGCGCTGGCCATTCCCCAGGCACGCATCGAAGCGATCCTGAAAGAGCCCAACCATGAGAAAGCGGTCGAGATGGCCGTCGATGAGGTCGTGGGACAGCTCCAGGCAATCGACGAGGGGACCGAGCGTCCCAACGTGGCCATCGTGGCGCTCCCCGTCAGCCTCATCGAGCGGGTCGTCAATGCAAAATACTCCCCCGATGGCACCACGGAGCAGGAGGACAGCGGTGGGAGCGATGCGCCCAACTTCCGCGGTATGCTGAAGGCGCGCGCCATGGATCTTCGCTTTCCGATCCAAATCGTCTGGGAGGACGTGCTGGATGACTCGGTGACCATTCCCCAGAAGGTCAAGGAGGCCTCCGGCCGCCAGATTCAGGACGAGGCCGACCGCGCCTGGAACCTGATGACGACGCTCTACTATAAAGGCACGGGCCGCATTCCATGGCGCCGGATGCCCAAGGAGGGCGAATTCACGGCGTGCTACATCGGGGTCAGCTTCTATCGCGAAGTCGGTGGCCAGCAGCTGTTCACCAGCGCTGCCCAGATGTTCGATGAGCGGGGCAGAGGCTTCATCCTGAAGGGTAAGAGGGCCCGTACCGAGACACGGGGCCGACACCCATACATGGCCGAGGAGGATGCCAAGGAACTGATCCGTGAAGTGCTGACCGCCTACAAGGCCCACCACATGAATTATCCGGCCAGGGTGATCGTGTTGAAGACGTCGCGGTTTCGAGACGAAGAGGCCGATGGAATCCTGGACGCGTTGCAGGAGGTCGGCACCGAATTGCGCGATCTAGTATGGGTTCAGGAATCATCTCACATCAAGGTTCTGCGTGATGGGAACTACCCGGTCATGCGCGGCACGTTCGTCGAGTTGGGCGGCAAGGGGTTGCTCTACACCACCGGCAGCATTCCATACTATGGCACCTATCCCGGCATGTACGATCCGAAGCCCCTGTTAATCTGTCCGCATTCGCGCAGCGACAGCACCGTTAAGACGCTGGCCGAGGAGGTATTCTCGCTGACCAAGGTGAACTGGAACTCCACGCATATGAACCAGAAGCTGCCCATACCGATGCGGGCGGCCCGCAATGTCGGCGAGATCCTGAAGTACATCACCGACGAGAAGGTGAATTCCGACTACGGCAGATACATCTAAAGTGGCTGCGATCGCCATGCTTTAGGATCGGACTGTTATTTCAATCCTTCCCCGGTCGAGATATCTGCAAAGAGGCCATCGATCTGAGTCAGATCCAGTGCCAAAATTGAACGACAGCCAGTGCCAGATGCAATTGCTTGGGACACACAACGAGACCAAGTCTCGGTCTAATCTCGGCCTAGTACTGTCGTCGCCGCGCATTGCCAAGATCGCCTTTACCGGCGAGACCACGACGGGCCGGCTGATCATGCAATATGCCAGCCAGAACCTT
>NZ_JAMYSY010000095.1:0-7987 GCF_040322175.1 Mesorhizobium sp. M0185
CCCGCTCGTCGTCGGGAAGCACCTGCCGCTCGAGCCAGGCGCGACCGCGATTGTTGAACAGATCGGCATGCGGGCACTTCGGCACTAGGTGCGCCTGCAGGATGCCATGCACCTCGTTCTTCACGCGCGTGCGATGCCGAACTACCTGGTTGCGCCGCGCGACGAGGCGGCGAAGCCGCTCGGTCCGCTCGTCAGGTACCCAGACCTCCGGCAGAAAGCCGCTGGCATGGAGCTGCGCCAGAACGCCGGCATCGATCTTGTCGGTCTTAATCCTGGCATGGGCGATCGCCTTCACCTGCATCGGGTTGGCGACAATCACCCGGCCAACATAGGGCGACAGAACCCGCACCACCGCCATGGCGTTGCCCGTGGCCTCGACGACAACCTCATCCGTCCGTCGCAAACTGCGGCCGAACCCTTCCAGTCCCGAGCGGGTCATGTCGACCCGTCCGTGATGGCGCAGCCGGCCGTCTTCCCAAACCACCACCTCCGCAAAGGTGCGGTGGATGTCCATTCCAATCACACGTCTCATCGGCTCCCTCTCCTCAACAATCGGGAGCCGGCGGGCGACGCGACACCTACGGATCCGCGCTCTCGGCGCAACCGGGCAGGTCGCAGGGGCGGCCAGCTACTAACGCGAGCTCGCAGCTCATCGAATACATCGGCCTGCCCGCACTTGGCGTGCTCCCGGTGCCCCTGTCCCGGATGGTCGCACCATAAGCCGAAAATCGCTCATCTCCAGCGGGGATCGGATGGCACCGTCATGATCATACCGGTTACGAACGCCATCGAGGCGCTGAACTCGAAGCTGCGCCGCGCCGTTCGAACACGTGGACACTTCCCCAACGACGACGCGGCCATGAAGCTGCTATATCTGGTCTTGAACCATGCGGCCGAGGAATGGAAACGACCGCCGCGCGAATGGTTCGAGGCAAAGGTCCAGTTCGCCGTCGTCTTCGGCGAAAGGTTCGTCAGCCAATGACGAAACCGGCCTCGCGCACAGAATCCTGACAGTCCCCAGTTTGTCCGCGTCGAAACCATTGTCGAAGTTACCCGGCTCGATGGCGGAGTGTTGCGGATTGCGCTCAAAAACGGTCCAGGCTGTGCGTCGTCAGGATGGTAGCCGAACCAGCGTAACAGCCGATCACGGATCCCTTCCTTCGACCTTTAGAGACTGACCAGTCAGCTGCCACCAAGCGAGAATGACGATCGCTCTCACTGCTGCGGCGCTGGTATCGGTGTGCCGCCAAACCAACCAGCCGCATACGCAATCACGACCAATACCACGATCACGGCTACCACGCCGTACCAGATGCGCCTGTCCTTGAGATCCATCGTTACCTCCTGCCCGCCACGTGTTGGCCACTGGGCGAATTCCTTGAGCCTTTGGCCGTCATTTCCCAGATCAGCGACCCATTTGCCCTCTGGTAGGCACACAGTAGGCTGGATAAGGGTCTTTGAGAAGCGCGCAATACGACCGCGCCGGCATGATCGCCAGCGGCTGCGACCGGTGGCTGCAGGCGTGCTCCACGAGTAGCGGGCATGGACGTCAAAAGATCGGCGATGCCATTCAGCGCCCGTGTGATCGATGCGGCGCGCGTTATCCTGATCTTCCAGCACGGCTCCGCGCAGCCGCACCCCTCATTAGACCGTTTCGAGCCGGCTGAACCGAACCGGGATGAGTTTCCGAGTCCCGAGCTGCCCTGCCGCATCCTTGTCGATGATAGTCAGAAACTGTGCTTCTTCAGATCCCAAAGGCAGAACCAGCCGTCCCCCCCGGCTTGAGTTGCTTCAGAAAACCCGGCGGTGTCTGCTCAGCCGCCGCCGTGACCAGGATCTTGTCGAATGGGGCGTGCTCAGGCCAGCCGCGCGACCCGTCTCCGACACGAATGCCGACATTGGATAAGCCGAGCCCCTGCAGGAGAGCCTCGGCATGGCTTGCGAATTCCTCGATGATTTCGACGCTCCAAACTTGCCCGGCGAGCTCCGCGAGAATTGCGGTTTGGTAGCCCAGGCCGGTGCCGATCTCGAGTACCGCCTCGTGCGGTTGCGGTGCAAGGAAATCGGTCATGAGAGCGACGACGAAGGGCTGCGAGACGGTTTTATCAAAGCCGATCGGCAGCGGCATGTCCTAGTAGGCATAAGGGGCGACCGGGGCTGGAACGAAGAGATGCCGCGGCACCCGCCGCATCGCTGCCATCACCCGCTCATCGAGCGTCGCCTTGCCGAGTTCTTCGCTTGCAAGATCGGGTAGTGGGTCAGTTTGAAATTTGACGCCGCGCTTGTCGCGGTTCGGGCCGAACTCCTATATGCTTAGCGAAACGCATGGGAAGCAGGACGGTGAGTTATTCCATAAAACTTGGCAAGGAGCCGAACGTCCTAGTGATCAACGACTTGTCCAGCAGGCAGGTCGTAAGCCAAGCGCGCGAACTCAAAGCGGGGAATATCAAATTCAGCATTTACGCCAGCGACGGCACTTTGACCGAACTGTATGATCTTGAGCGTGCCGTGGAGGGGGATGACGTTGCCAACCGGACCTAAAGCCCCCAAGCGCCCGCGCGACCCAAACCAATTGGCGAAGTCGATTGTCGATCTGGCGACAGGCGAGACTGAGGACAAGAAGCCACTCGCCAGTGCCCGCAAGGGCGGGCTTATCGGTGGCAAGGCCCGCCTCAAAGCACTCACGCCAGAACAGCGCTCTGAGATTGCCAGAACGGCAGCTGCGGCGCGCTGGAAGAAATCTAGCTAAGCCGCTTCTCTTCATCGATACCGGCAGCGATCATCATCTCTTCAACGTCATCGTTGAAATCCAAGACAAGTTGGATTCGCTCTTCGCCGGGATGAGCGTCGCTGTAGTGATCAGCATCCATGCGAAGCTGCCAACAGTCGCCAACGATTTGCTTTCTGCGCTGGCCTACAGCCTTTTCGACATGACTTGACGCGGGCCGATCGGAGGACACCGATCTTCGGCAGGCGATGGAGGGCACCACCTGCCGCAAGCATCAACTATTAGAAATCACTGATGCAGTCGGGCCGGTGGAGATTGTCGGGAACTATCCGCTCATCGTGGATTATGATCGTATGTGGTCGTGGATGTAGCCGCACACTCCAAGGGTGTCCTGTAAGCCCGCTGTCGAACCGGCAGCGGGCTTTCCTATGGGCGCTTGCCCCTTGGCGCCGGCCCTGCATTTCTTGGACGCGCTTATATACTCCGCGCAACAAGATAGGCGATCCGATACGCCATGAGTAGCAAAAGAACGAGGATCGTAAATTCGAGAACTGTGCGTGAGGGATAAATTTTCAACGCTCCGACTTCAACCGACGATACTGTAACGTAGTGTCGCTTGGCAGTTAATGATGAGAATGCGGTCGCTTCGGTTAGGTTTGGCGATTAATTGCGAGAATGGGGCAGCCCGGATTCTCAATTTAGTGCGCCGGGAGACCGGCAAGGAGTAGGTGGTGGAAGTCCACTGCGATGAAGGAATAGCGATCCACATCGGCCCCGAGCCGTGCGCAGACATCCGCGAGGATGCCGGCGAAGCGTCGGTAGGGGAGTGCATAGGCCAGCCATTGAGCCACGAAAGGGAATTTGTTCCGGATGCCGACGCCGTTAATTTAGCGGAAGGCGAAATGGACGGGCGCGTTTTCGCGAGCGCCTGTTCGATCCGGCGTGGTCTGAGACCCTGGCATGTGCGGAAGCTCCTTGTGCGGGAACCGGGAGATCTCTGGATTGGCCATACGCCCCAGGAGTACGGGGGGATGGTCCGCAACGGGAAGGCGAGGAGCCGTAGCCGTTGATGCACGATCCAGAGAAGTCTGACTCCGGCATAGTAGCTGCGAAGCCGACGAACAAAGCCGGACAACCGGCGGCGGAGCTGGTGGAGCCAAGGCCGGGGACCAAGGGGAACGCGGAACAGCAACACATGCACCGGACACGGAGCCGGGCTCGCATGTCCCAGTCGCTGGATCGCGTACGGCAAGCCGCAAGGCTGAGGAAGAAGGAGAAGTTCACCGCGCTCTTCCACCACATCAATGTCGATACACTGCGGACGGCGTTCTACGTGCTCAAGCGCAAGGCCGCTCCCGGGGTGGATGGCATGACGTGGCAGGATTACGAGACAGACCTTGAGCCTCGGCTCAGGGACCTGCACGAACGGGTTCATCGGGGAGCGTACCGCCCGCAACCGTCTCGCCGGACGTTTATACCGAAGGCAGATGGAAAGCAGCGGCCGCTGGCGATTGCCGCTCTGGAAGACAAAATCGTCCAAGGGGCAACCGTCATGGTGCTCAATGCCATCTATGAAGGCGACTTCTGCGGCTTCTCATACGGGTTTCGGCCCGGTAGAGGGTCGCACGATGTATTGGATGCACTGTGCGTAGCGATCAACACGCGGAGGGTGAACTGGATTGTAGACGCCGATATCCAGAACTTTTTCGGGAGCGTCAGCCAGGATTGGCTCGTTCGCTTCCTGGAACACAGGATCGGCGACAAGCGCATCATCCGCCTGATCCGGAAATGGCTGAAGGCGGGCATTCTCGAAGATGGGATCGTGACGGTAGATGACAGGGGCACGGGTCAAGGCTCGGTGATTTCGCCGCTTCTGGCCAATATTTACCTGCACTATGTCTTCGACCTGTGGGTCAACCGCTGGCGACGGCGCGAGGCCACCGGCGACATGATCATCGTGCGCTATGCCGATGATGTAATCGTCGGCTTCGAGCGCGAGGGCGACGCCCGTCGTTTCCTCGATGCGATGCGCGCGAGGCTTGAGGAGTTCATGCTGTCGCTCCATCCGGAAAAGACCCGCCTGATTGAGTTCGGCCGCTTCGCGGCGGTCGACCGCAAGCAACGCGGGCTCGGCAAATCGGAGACCTTCGCATTCCTGGGCTTTACCTTCATCTGCGGTAAATCGCGAAAGGGGCGCTTCCTGCTTAAGCGGAAGACCCGAGGCGACCGCATGCGGGTGAAGCTCAAGGACATCAAGGCGGAGCTGCGGCGTCGGATGCATTGGCCCATCCCCGAACAGGGGAAGTGGCTGAGGCAGGTCGTGACAGGTCATTTCGCCTATTATGCGGTCCCGACGAATGGCGGGGCGCTCTCGGCGTTCCGGCACCATGTGACCGATCTCTGGCGGCGGACGCTTCGGCGGCGCAGCCAACGAGACGGCTTCACCTGGGCCCGCATGACGAAGCTGACCGACGACTGGCTCCCCAAACCACGCATCCTTCACCCGTGGCCCAATGCGCGCTTCGCCGTCAGCCACCCAAGGTAGGAGCCGAGTGCTCGAATCGGGCTCGCTCGGATCTGAGCGGGGGGGCGCCCAGTAATGGGGCGTCCCTACCGCGATAGTGCACGTTTTCAAATTAAGCGCACAGCTAACCAACTGAAATGATTGACATGCGATTCTCATAATTAACTGCAAAGGGACATCCCCAGAAATGAGTATTGACTTCGATCTCCGATCTCAGCGCCGGCAACTGACCAAGGCATAGCGGGCTCGTAACGATAAGGACGGTTCTCGCCATTTGAGGACCGCAACGGGTTGGCGAGTCTAGTCTGAGCGATCAAGCCCGCGCTCTGGACGAGGTCCCATCCTCACAGAATGTTCGCCCACCGGGCCAAACGTGACGCAACGGAACGGATGGTTCACCCGTAAGGTCTTGGGGAGATTGCGAAAGGAGACCAGCATATGACCTGCGAACGAGACGTCGGCACGTTCGAAGAGCCCGTGACCGTTTTGCTGTCCTCGGGCAAAGTCAGTGTTTCGAGCACCCGCGAAGCCGCCGAAATGCTGCTTTACCGCTGGCCCATTGGAGAAACCGGGCGCCGCATCCAGGCTCGCATGGCGTGCATGAAGGTGCTCGGCGGCGGCAGCGCACCGGAGATAGCGCGCGTGGCATTTCTCAACGCCGCCAAGGAAGCGAAAATCCTGACTGCTTGACATCTCGTCAACGCGTGCCCCATCACTGTCCATCGTGCATCACTCTTGCAGCGGCCATTACATTTGTGCAAACATCGTGCGTCGATCATGCGGAGACGCCGAATGCTTGCGCGAGAAGGCTGGAGCCGCGGAGCTGCACTCTACGTCGACCCGCGAGTTGACGCGCTCTGTGGCGAATTCCACGTAGAGATCGTCCCCAAGGGCCGCTATCCGAAAGAGGGCCAGACGCGCGCCGTCGGCTCCATCCGCCGGCTGATCGACAATCATGGCGCTGAGCATGCACGGTTGCTGGCTGAGGGCCGCGGCGAACCACGCGCTCACCGAAGAAAGCAGCCTGACGGTCGTCTCTGACTTGCTGCTGGCCGGTCCGGACCTAGTGGAGCAGGGCATGGCCGCCGTGCTCGAGATTTTCGCCGCGATCCCGCTCGGCGCATACATGGCGATCGTCAATGAGCTGCGCGGCCGCGTTCATCAGGGGCATGCCCTTGCCGGCATCCTCTATGTGCACCTCCGGCGCCTCACGAGGGATCGCTATCGGCAAATGAGACTATTCGGTCCCGGATGACCAAAGCTGACGCATTTCGTTCCGCCGTCGCTTGGATCGACCAGTCGCTCGCGCATGTCGCCGAGGCAGTGGAGCGCATGCCCGATGACAGGTTCCTCGCGAGCACCAGGCCGCGCACGATGAGCCGCGCTCGCCGTCTATCGACCGGTTGCCGCCGTGCTTGAGCGCGAGCGGTGGCGCCGGGTGGCCTGAAGGTCGCGACGAATGAAACGCCGGCCCAGTTCAACCCGCGCGACGTCCTTCAAAGCTGGGGGGATTGATCTTCACCAAGCGGTCTGCGGCCTCGACCGCAGTTCGTATCCTGCTGCACAGCGCGAGATTTTCGGCCAGTATTTCTTCAGTGCGTTGAAGCGCGAGCTCGGTCCGGTGGATGCGCTGCCTGGCATTGGCAACTTCCGATGTCAAAAGATCGGCCGCCATCCCGTGGCCGTGGGGTTCCATAGTGTCCATGGGTTTCTAATACATGGGGGGCGATATCGTTCCATGATGTCGGGCGAAACGGCGGGCCGCAGAAAAGCGCGATGGGCCGAATGACCAATGCGCTCCCTGTCAAAACAGCGCCAGAAACAGGCGAACGGCTTCGGCCGCTCTACGTCCCACGGGCAGAGGCGATCACGGTCCAGAGGGCCATTGATCTGTTCAGGCACGACTACAACGTAAGCGAAGACACACTCAGGCGGCTGGTGATCAAGCACCGTCTTCACAACCAGACAATGCCCGGTGCTCCGTGGAGAATAAGCGCTCCCGGTTTGGCTCTGTCGCTCGCCGGCGATGATGATGCGCTTGCGCGGTTGAGGCAGGACGTCGCGAGCACCATGGCTGCGCGACCAGCCTATCACCTACGATTTGGCTTTGAAGGCGATCGTTGCGCATACGGGCCTCTTCAATCAGGGCTGGAAGGACAGTGCCGATGCGATCTTCCATACCGACGGCACTGTTCCCAAAGGACCGATCGCCTTAGTCGAGGTGCAAGGTTACGTCTTCGCAGCATACCAACCGCGCTGAACGCTCGCACCTACCAAGCCGGACAGCGCTACTGGTCGCTGCATGTTGCTGCCATCGCGCGCGCGGCGTTAGCGCCAACAGAAGGAAAACGCGGGGCCTGAGGCCCCACACCCCCACTCCGTTCCGCTTCGCGGACGGATATGCTTGCTCCCTCGGTCGTGCGGCACTATCCGGTGTGGAGCCATATTGCTTTTGAGAGCGAAGGATGCGGCTGATCGCCGTCGCATAGCGGCTGATCTCGGCGTCGATCTGGCTGGGGTAAAGCCTCGGCGTTCGAGCTTCTTCCGCTCCTGTGACTTGTCGATGCCCGGATTAGAACCGACAACATCGCGACAGGCTATGAGGGCAAGCCGTATGACGGGCCGGTAGAGGACGACTCGAAGCACTTCGTCTACTGCCCAGTCTGCGGCCAAACGTTCGACGCGCGCGATCTTGGACAGGTGTTCCACCACGCTGAGCCGCAGCACGAGCCGCT
>NZ_JAMYSY010000096.1:0-7342 GCF_040322175.1 Mesorhizobium sp. M0185
GATTCCACATCGACCACGTTCTCACATCACGACAGGAGCAGCCGCCCTCTTCCGGCGTCGGCCGAGACCCCAATCACCCCATCTGTTTTGAAAATTGGCTTGCGGGGGTTTCGTCTGAGGCTGGGTTATGATTCAAGCTGTGGATGTGGACAAAAGCAGAGTCGTGGCCGGATGGCCCAGATCGCCAAGAAGACCAAGCGCTACCCGTCTGATTTGACGGATGAGGAGCGGGAGCAGTTCGCGCCGCTGATGCCCAAGCCTGGGCGGCGTGGCCGTCCGCGCGAGGTTGATTTTCGCGAGGTGATCAATGCGGTGCGCCACCTGGTCCGTTCGGGTTGCGGCTGGCGGATGCTGCCGATCCACTTTGGACCCTGGCAGACGGTCTATGGCTGGTTTCGAGAGCTGGCGCGGCGGTTTCTGTGGATGGCGCCGCCTCGTGCGCGAGTTACGAGCAGCGCATCGACGTCTCTCACGCAATGATCCTCTTCGCAATGGGCGCAAACCTCATCCGCCGAAACGCTCACGCCAAGCAGTTCAAGGCGGGCCAACAAGACGCTGCGCAGGCTTAAGACCTACCTCGGCCGGACCATTCGCGACATCGCCCGCCAGGTCGCCGGCGATGCGGGGCTGGACGCGCTCTTCAAATGGCCGCTCTGCCAGGCCGCCACCGTTCTCGAGCAGCGTCAGCGTCAGCGCGGCCGCAAGATCTACAGCCTGCACGCGCACGAGGTGGAATGCATCGGCAAGCCGGTCGCCGCTTAGGGGCCGGATTGTTCACGGTCGACTGAGTAAGGAATTCGCGTATTGTTGCCGACGGGGCGTTGTCATCGCGCGAGGCCGACACCGCGCTTTTCAGGCAGGCTCAGATTGTAGGCCAGGTACCAGTGCACGCAAGCAGGATGACGGCCTTTCGAACTGACGGCCCTTTGAACATTGCAACCCTCCGAAAATGATCGAAGGCTCCTTGCCACAGCGCTGGCAATCAAAAGGTTGCAACAGATCCTATCTGAGCCCCGTCGAGTTGAGAAACGAGTACGTTAGCTTAACCTCGTGCCGAAAAACCGGCAAGCAGGCCAATTACTGCCTAGTCAAGCGAAACTGGTTCACGACAGACCCTGTACGCAAATTTCACAGAATCATTGCGCTCGCAAACCGCCGACAATGGTACGTTCATCCAGGGTCTGAGGCTTGCGCGGCTTAAAAAGCTGACGCCGACCATGCTTGGACCGCACCGCACGCAACGTCGGAGTCAAAAATCTATGGCAAGAAAAGCGCTGATTCTGGTCGAAGGTCATCCGGGTAACGGTCCGCTCTACATCCAAGCGGCTCAGCTTCTAGGCCTTCATCCAATTACTCTGTCGGCTGATCCGGCTCAGTACGGTTATATTGCAGCCAAGGGGATTGAGGCAATCCGTGTCGATACAGACAATCTCGATTCGCTAATTCGCGAATGTTCTCGGATATCGGCGAGATATGACCTTGCTGGCATTACTGGCTTTGCATTCTACAATGAGCCGTTGTCTGCGACAGTTGGCAAGCTCTGCCGAAATTTCGAGCAACCAGGACCGAATCCTGAATCCGTTGAACGATGCTGCGACAAATTCGTTCAACGTCAATACCTAGCGGAGGCCGGTGTTCCAACGCCTGCTTATCGCGTGGCGGAGAAAGCGGAGGAGGTTGAAAGCTCTGCCGCAGAGATCGGCTTGCCGGTGGTTCTCAAGCCAGTCATGGGCGCCGGGAGCAGAGGCGTCCGATTGTGCCGCAATCGCGATGAGGTGGTCGAACATGCGAAATATTTATTGTCCGGAGATTACGCGTGGAGGTGTTCACCGAGGATACTGGTTGAACAATTCGCGCAAGGCCCGCATTATATCGCTGAGATCATGGAAGGAGAGATCATTGGGATTGCCGCAGGTTACTTTGGCCCTCTGCCCCATTTCGCCTTTAGTGGGATCACCTTTCCGGCCCCGCTGACTGATGACGAGTATAGGCGCATCGCCAATGTTTCGCTGAGTTGTTTGCAAGCTCTCGGCCTTGGTTGGGGACCAACGTGCATTGAATTCAGGTGGACAAAGCGTGGTCCGGTAGTCATTGAGGTAAATCCGCGTCTTGCCGGCGCTCCCGATCCTCAACTGATTCAGTTGGCTTGCGGTGTCGATCTCATTACGGAGCACATCAAGCTTGTGACAGGCCAGAAATGCGATTTGCGCAGAAGGCATTCGCACACTGCGGCCGCGCGGTTCCTACGCCCCGATCGCGATGGCATCCTCGAATGGATCGACACAAGTCGGGCGGCGGCCGTATCAGGTGTTGCCGAGATCAGATTGTATGTTGCACCCAAGACGCCGTTAAGTAGCAAAGGCGAAGACTTAGATTGCATCGGGCGGGTCATCGCCGCTTCACCCAACCTTGCTCAGACAGAGGCGATACTTCAGCGAGCTGTTGACTTAGTCGACTGGTCCATCAAACCGATTCCGACCGGCGGCAAGTAACGTTCTGCGGCCCCTGCACCCACACCAGAGCAGGAGGCGGTAACAAGTAATCGTCGCCAAACATTGGTATTTGAGAGCAGGAGAGGAACGGGTAGTTTTGATGTCAGCTTGACAACATCAACCAATAGGTCCACTGGCGGTTGAACCGCCCCGGGCTTGCCGGAGGCCGTTTCGTTTGAGTCACGCCGCCATGGCTGGGTCTGCGAGCATGGCGTAGTAGCGTTCCTCGGCTTCGGCCGGCGGGATGTTGCCGATGGCTCCACGGCGATTGTTGAACCAGTCGACTCATTCCAGCGTCGCGAACTCGACGGCCTCGAACGAGCGCCATGGTCCGCGTCGATGGATCACCTCGGCCTTGTAGAGACCGTTGATCGTTTCGGAGAGAGCGTTGTCGTATTCGCCGACGCTGCCCACCGTCGGCTCGACGCTGGCGTCCGCCAGGCGCTCGGTGTATTTGATCGAGACGTATTGGGCGGATTCAAACGGTCGTCACAACACCGATTGTGTTCACTCATGGCAGCAACTCGTCAAGCGCCTCCGCAGGCGTTTTCCAGCCGAGGGTCTTTCTTGATCGGGCATTGAGGGCCGCGGGCACCGCAGCGATCTCATCGGCGCCGTTGATGCTCAAGTCGGTCCCTTTTGGGAAGTACTGACGTAGCAGCCCATTGGTGTTCTCGTTGG
Organism: Mesorhizobium sp. M0185; assembly: GCF_040322175.1. Lineage (NCBI taxonomy): Bacteria > Pseudomonadati > Pseudomonadota > Alphaproteobacteria > Hyphomicrobiales > Phyllobacteriaceae > Mesorhizobium > Mesorhizobium sp. M0185. The sequence goes on from NZ_JAMYSY010000096.1 coordinate 3,174, forward strand.
TGCCCCGCTGCCATGGGCTTTGGGCAGAAGTAGACCTGGACGCCCGCATCGGTGTTGATAGGATCGTGCTGCGCCATTTCTGCTCCCTGATCCCAAGTAAGGGAACGGCGCAGTTCTTCAGGCAAGGTGATGATGGTGCGCGTAATCGTCGCGCACGGCTTCAGCTCCGTGTCCCGCGAGAGCGAGTCCATTCTTCATTCGCGGAGCCTCGCCATGCCCCGCAAGCCGGGGGAGATGGAGTAGCATCGTGAAGCGCGTCGTACGCTCGACCAGCGTGCCGAGCGCCAGAACTGCCAAGACCGACGATGAGATCTCCCTCCCCAGTGACCCGGCACCGCGCGATCGGCTGCTTCGGCGGGGCTTTGACCGATCGTTGATCTCCGGCGAGACAAAACTCTTGCCGCGCCCGCGTGCACGCGCCCTGGGGACACGCAGCACCCGCCCTGTTCGAAAGCAGGCCGACAGTTCTCGGCGTCGCGCTCCCCGGCCCTGAACGAAGAGGGCGTGGTAGATGGCTTCGTGGCTGATGCGCATCGTCGTGTCGTCCGCGAAGTCGATCGGCAAGCGTCGGGCAATTTGCTCCGGGCTGCGAGCCATGGCCATATGCCGGCGGCCTTTCCACGAACTGCAGCGCCACTCGGGATCATGATGACGCCAGCAAGTCTCTCCACATAAGTGCGCAACGTGATGCTGAGCGCAAGCTTGGTCGGTTTGGGCCAACGGGCCGATCGCTCAGCGTGCCATTGGGCAGTCGACGCACGATACTCCAGGCCGCCGGTGCGTGTCGCGGGCAGTCAGTCGAGCCAGTTTCTACGATCCCGAGATCAACCGCAGCTACGGCATGATGGCTTCCCACTATGGCGTCGGCGTTCTTCCGGCACGGCCAAGAAAGCCCCGGAATAAATCGAAAGTGGAGAATGGAGTGCGTTTCGCCCAGTCCTGCATTTTGGGGCGTCTGCGCAATCAGACCTTCTTCTCGCTGGCTGAAACCAATGCCGCCATCGGCCACGCACTCGATCGCATCAACGACCACGTCATGCGCCGGCTGGGCGTCAGTCGCCGGCAACTGTTTGAGAGCGTCGAGCGCCTGGCTTTGGCCAGTCTTCCACTGGAGGATTACGAGTTTGCCGAATGGCGTTTGGCCCGCATCTCGTCGGACTACCACGTCGGGTTCAAAGACCTTCTTTTATTCCGTGCCCCACAGCCTCATTCGTCAGCAGGTCGATCTGAGAGCAACGGCGCGCACCATCGAGATCTTCCACCGCGGCAAGCGCGTCGCGGTGCATCATCGCCGCTATGGAGGTCCTCGCCATGGAATGCCCAGTTCCCACCGGCGCTATACCGAATGGACACCCGAGCGCTTTCGGCGTTGAGCCACGTCGATCGGGCGGCAGACCGAAGGTCTGGTCATTGCAATTCTCGCCAGCCGTCCGCATCCCGAGCAGGGCTTTCGAACATGTCTGGGCATCCTACGCTGTTCCGCGACATCGAGCGCAATCGAGGTGAAGCCGTATCAGCCCGCGCCGTCGAGATCGGTGGCCTGAACTGCAAGAGCATTGCTTCGCTCATCGCCAACCACAAAGCCGCACGCCATTCCACCGAACCAACCGCCATCGTCGATCACGCCAATCTGCGTGGCCCTGATTACTTTCATTGAGGAGATCCACCCATGCTGATCAATCCCACCATCGACATGCTGCGAGAGCTCGGCCTTTACGGCATGGCAACCGCTTTCCAGGAACTCGACGCACAGTCCGAAGTGCGCGGCCTCGAGCATGGCGAATGGCTTGCCATGCTGCTCGAACGCGAGGCGACCATGCGCCGCCAGAAGCGTTTCGAGGCCCGCGCCAGAGCTGCCAAGCTTCGTCATGATGCGCAGATCGAGAATGCCGACTTCCGCGCTGCACGCGGTCTTGATCGCAATCTGTTCATGGCGCTTGCCAGCTGCGACTGGACCAGGAAGCATCACGGTCTTCTTGTCACCGGGCCAGCCGGCGTCGGCAAGAGCTGGCTGGGCTGCGCGCTCGGCTACAAGGCCGCGAAGACTTCTCAGTCGCCTACCACCGGGTTCCCCGGCTGTTCGCCGCCCTCGCGCTTGTAAGAGGCGACGGGCGATACGGCAGGATCCTCAAATCTCTTACCAGGACCGACCTGCTGATCCTGGATGACTGGGGACCGGAAAAACTCAATGACGACCAACGCCGCGATCTCCTGGAGATCATTGAGGATCGCTACGAACGACGCTCAACCATCGTCACCAGCCAGTTGCCTCTGGATCGCTGGTACGAGATCATTGCAAACCCAACTCTGGCCGATGCCACCCTGGACCGCCTCGTTCACAACGCCTATCGCGTCGATCTGACCGGCGAGAGCATGCGGAAACAGCGCTCGCCTGTCGCAACCGAAATACCGGCGGCAGCGCTATACTGGGGAAGATTCAAACGGCACTTCTGGGGAGTATTGAGCCGGCATCGACAGAACGCCGGCCGGAATGAAATCGGAAGCGGACGCAAAGCCAGCTGTGTTGAGATAGTTCCCGCATTCGGTTCTGCTGAAGAGATCGCAGACATTGCCAATTGCCTCTAGTGGATTGATCGAGACGAAAGAGTCCGAATTTGGATTCTAATTTTTGTGGGAGTATGCGATTAGGTATTACATTTGAGGTTTCCGTGGCTGACCGAGTTCGTCTCGATGCAATCGTTTCGGCGGGCAGTTCGCCTCAAAAGCATATGTGGGGGCGAAGATCATCTTGATGAGCGACGAGGGTCTGGGAACCGTCGCGATCATCGAGCAACGGCCAAGTCGAAGACCTGCGTCTGGCGTTGGCAGGCATGGCGGAAGGTGTAGACGGTCTTTTGCGCGGCAAGAGCCGGCCGTCCGGCACTGCGCCGCTTGAGGGTGACCTTGTCGAGTCGCACTGACTCTGAAACGCCCAGGCAGGAGGCCACGCACTGGACCGTTCGTGCGATGGCAAAGGCCATTGGGATCGCGGCGTCTTCGGTGGTCAAGATCTGACACGAGCACGGCCTTGCGCCGCACGGGAATGTCAGGAATTCTGTGCGCGAGGCCATGATGATGGAAAGGAGAGAATCATCACATGGCTATTGAGAAGGAACTTCTGGACCAACTGCTTGCGGGTCGCGATCCGAATGAGGTTTTCGCCAGGGACGGGCTGCTCGACGATCTGAAGAAGGCGCTTTCGGAGCGGATTCTGAACGCCGAACTGGACGAGCACCTCGATGAGGAGCAGGCCGACGGCAACGCCAATCGCCGCAATGGCCATTCGCGGAAATCGGTGCTGACGGGCACATCGAAGATGACGCTGACGATCCCGCGCGACCGTGCCGGAACCTTCGATCCGAAGCTGATCGCCAAATATCAGCGCCGCTTCCCAGACTTCGACGAGAAGATCATCTCCATGTATGCGCGCGGCATGACGGTGCGCGAGATCCGCGGCCACCTGGAGGAGCTCTACGGCATAGAGGTGTCGCCGGACCTGATCTCGGCCGTCACCGACGCTGTCCTGGAGGAAGTGGCAGAGTGGCAGAATCGCCCGCTGGATGTGGTCTATCCGCTCGTCTTCTTCGATGCCATCCGGGTCAAGATCAGGGACGAGGGCTTCGTCAGGAACAAGGCCGTCTACATCGCGCTCGGCATCCTGCCGGATGGCACGAAGGAGATCCTCGGCATCTGGATCGAGCAGACCGAGGGCGCCAAGTTCTGGCTGCGCGTCATGAACGAGTTGAAGAGTCGTGGCGTCGCCGACGTCTTGATCGCCGTCGTCGATGGCCTAAAGGGCTTTCCCGAGGCGATCAACGCCGTCTTCCCCCAAACCGTGGTTCAAACCTGCATCGTGCACCTGATCCGCCATTCCCTGGAGTTCGTGTCGTGGAAGGACCGCAAGCCCGTCGTGCCGGCGCTGCGTGCGATCTACCGGGCCAAGGACGCCGAAGCCGGCATGAAGGCCCTGGAGGAATTCGAGGCCGGCTACTGGGGCCAGCGATATCCCGCGATCACTCAGAGCTGGCGGCGCAACTGGCAGCACGTCGTGCCGTTCTTCGCCTTCCCAGAAAGCGTGCGCCGGATCATCTACACGACGGATGACATCGACAAGCCTGATTTCGACTTTTTCGATTCCTGTTGCGTTTCTTTGTTCGGCTCAGGTGAGC
>NZ_JAMYSY010000097.1:0-7222 GCF_040322175.1 Mesorhizobium sp. M0185
GACAAGCTGGCTGCCAACTTCCTCGCCATGATCCAGCTCGCTTCGATCAGGCTATGGCTTCGCGCTAATGAGTCTACGGCCTAGTTTGAGAATGCCGAGTGGGCGGGGCTTTGAGATTTGATGGAGAAGCTCCTACCGCTATTCGACTTGCCTAGAAGCCTCGGCCAGCTGCTCTGATGTAGAGATAGCAAACCGAGGCAGAGATAAACTCATTGCCTTGACACCCGCCATTGATAGTGAGCTTAAGATTTCAATGGAATGAGGGCTTTCTGATGCCTCACCCTGCAAAGTCTCGCAACTATTCATTCGGCAGGAGCAGTGATCCACCCTATTATGCGTAATACAGCGTGTGAGGTGTGCGGCTGAGTATTTCCGCACCTTCCTCTGTCACCACGACATGCTCGCTGGTGCCAAACTGGTAACCACTTTCTCCGCGCAAGATGATTGGCATGTGAAAGGTCATGTTTGGCTCAAGTATGTCCGTAGCACCGGGCTGAAGGCTGATGTTGCCGCGCTCCACCCAATTGATGCCGGTTTGGTAGCCGACCCGGTGATTGAGCAAGTCAGGGCACCCATGTTGCTTGAGCACCTCTCTTCCGGCGGCATCGACTTCGCCGGCGGTCGCACCAGGCTTAATCGCAGCAATAACTGCCTCCAGAACTTCAATAGAAAGGTCGTGCAGGATTTCAGTTTCGGCATGCCGACCGAGTACGGCGCTCCGGACCAGTCCACAGGGGTAACCATTCTTCAAGCCAGCAAGTTCGACAAAGGCTGGCTCATTGTTGTTGATCCGGTTCTGCTGGGCTCTGCCGTGGGACAGCTTTGTCCGCTCGCCGAACAGCAAAGTCACGGAAGGCTTCTTGATAACACCACCAGCCTTCTCGACTTCCTGGTCAATGTTCGCAACCACTTCCGCTTCCGTAATGCCCTCCCGCAAGGATTGTTGGAATGTTCTGACGGCCACATCAGTCAATTCCATTGCGAGGCGCATGGCCTCGAGTTCCATCTCCGTCTTTACAGCCGCCACCGTCGCCACCAGACGAGTCGCGTCAGCGAACTTCGCATCGGGAAGATTTGCCTGAAGTGCGCTAACGTCCGCTGGCGCAAGATTCCAGCAGCCGAGTTCGAGTCCAATTCTTCGCCCACTCAAACCAAAACCGCGAATAGTATCGGCGCACACCGGTGCAAAACCTTCCTGGTCCCTATAGGTAACTATTTCCTGGACACAGCTATTTGGACGGACGCTGCTCAATTCATACTCTCGGATGACGAAAGTCGGCTTTTGTCCCGCTACGAGGATCAATGGGAACGGCATGAAATATGCACCGAGCCCGTCATATCCGCTGAGATACTGAAGGTGCCCGTGGGCGGTTACTACCAGAGCGTCGAGGTTGGCTCGCTCCATAGCCGCGAACACTTTCTGCTGACGACGTTGATACTCGGTATCCGGGAATGGAAGCCTAGTCAGAGAAACCAATGAGGACGTAGTAGTCATAGATCACCTAAGTTGGAAACTTTTGTTTAGCAGGCGTGTGTCAAGTACCCAGAATTTCGGCGACAATCCGAGGAACGGGCAAACTTGATGTTCTGGTCTTACCGATTTCACCCGTAGCAGCAGCTTGCGTCAAATGCAGTTTGTAGATAGTAGACATCTGTCTGCGCGATGACTTACTTTATGCATGCCTTATTCTAGGCAACGCTGGTGGCTAATACGGGCCAGACAAACGGTCTAGATGATTGCGATGTGTCCTGACTTAGCCACCGAGGGCAAGGCGAGGCCGCAACTGCCGCCTGCCGCTTATCGAATGGCTCATTTATGTCCCTTCCATCGTCTCGGCTACTAACGGGATCCAGGCATTTCGCCACGGCGTACTCGCCGCCATCGACAGAGGAATTTCGACTATGCTGGAAAGCTGATCAAGGCGGAAATACAGAGAACCATCAGCTATTTGCTTCACCGAATGTCGCTCATCGGCGATCCCATCTCGGCACCGAAGTTGCGTCCGCAAAAAGTTCCTATTCAAGCGCGAGCGTCAAGGGTGAACCTCAATCGCCATCGGACCACTGCGACCGAGCCTCGTCAGACGAAAGTCAGCAGCCGACTCGGATTGTCGATCATAATGGCATTCATGTCGTCTTCGGAGCAACCACGTTTTCGCATCAAAGGGAGGACCTGCTGCTGAATATGCGCGTAGCCGTGCCCACCGAGCTCAGCCAAACGGATTACATGGCAGATGTCATGACTGATCACGATTTGGCGGAGATGTCCGCGATCAATCAGACGCCTGATCGTCCGGATACGCATGCCGTCATTCGGCAGGTCGATGTCGGCATGCGCATAATAGGTGTTCTCCTGCCCGAACAGGTCCCACTCCAGCACAACACCGGAGTCGGCGAGGCGAAACAGGCGATCGTCGTCGAAAATCGTTCTGTCGATATGATCGATGATCGTACGCGACAGATCCGCACCTTGTTCCTTTAGGAACTCAACGAGCATCCACGGGTGGTCTTGATGGCGCGCCGGATGGATTGTCAGTGCCGCCCCGGTCTCCTGCTGGGCAATGACGGCGGCCGCCAGCACACGCTTCTCGAGATCGGTCCACGGCCACTGGCAGCCTATCTCACCCACGATCCCGGCACGTACCTGGGTGCCCCAAGCGCCCAGTTGAACCTGATCAATCATCTCTTGGGCGAAGCTGTCGATAGTCCTCTGGCTGTTATCCAGATTCTGGTAGTCATCGACGTAGTGACCGCAACCCATCACAATCTGCGCGCCACTCTCCCGGGACACCTCCACCAGACCCTCGGGATCGGGCACGAGACCACCTATCGTCAACTCGACGATCGTCCCGCCACCTGCCTCAACCATGCGGGCTGCCTCGCGAGCAGCCAGCCCACGATCCCTCTGCGTCGTGTTGCGCGCATCGGCGATGCCTCCGGTCATTAGTTTCCAGTAGTCGTGCGGATCGGGACCGCCCGTGGTCGACGCATCCCGCAGAGCCGGCCGTGTGACGTCCCAGATGAGATGCTCGTGCATCAGCGTCTGGCCCAGCGTCGCCGGGTCGACTAGGCCCAGCACCGTCTGTGCCTTACCCCTCATCTCGTTTCTGCTCAATCGCATGTTCATCTCCATTGACGGGCTTCTCGGGTACGGTGTCTGGCGGACCGCACTCACGCGACGGCGTTAAGTGGCCCAAGGAGCCTCCGACGCGTGCACGCGAATTCGTCCACTGCATCGACGAAGCGGTCGAGATCCGATTGTTGGACCGGGAGGCTCAGCGCGATCATTCCACGTCGGGCGAGATAAAAGCCCGCTTGCAGCATGTCGAGAAAGAAAAGTTCCCGCAGACCATCCTCCCGGGCAGTCGGCGAATAGGATCGGCGTATCGTGGGGGCGCGGTAGTGCGCAGTGGCGAGCGAGCCCACTCCGCTGAAGTGCATCGCCACGCCGAGCTTCATTAGCCGATCGTTCAGTGATGCCCTCAACCGTTCGCCGCGCTCGTACAATTCCTCCGCTGCAGCCTGTGTGAAGATTTCTCCCATCGCGACGCGAGCTGCAGCCATCGACAGAACGTTGTTGTTGAATGTGCCCGCGTGCGGCAAGCGCCCGTCGAAGAGGGACATCACGTCGGCCCGGCCACCGAAGGCCCCGAAGCTCATACCGCCCGCCATGTACTTGCCCAAAGTCGTGAGATCCGGCACAATTCCCAGACGTTTTTGAAGCCCCCCATCAGACATGCGCGATGTCATGACCTCGTCGAAGATAAGCAGAGCGCCCGCCCCTCGCGTCGCCTTCCGCAATGCTTTCAGGAAGCTGACCTCCGCAGGGATACAGCCGCCACTACCAAGCATGGGTTCGACAATCACGGCTGCGAGCCGATCCCGGTTCTGCTCTATCACTGCGGTGGCAACGTCCGGGTCGTTGTAGTCAGCTACAACCCATGGGAACGGAACGGTAACCGGGGACGGACCTTGGGGCGTGAACAACAGCACACCGCCATGATAGCCGCCGCGAAATGCAAGGATCATGTCTCGGCCGGTGTGGACGCGGGCCGCCGTCAGCGCCATGAGATTAGCTTCTGTGCCGCTGTTGGTGAACCGTACGAGCTCTATCGACGGAACCCGCGCGCAGATGAGCTGCGCAAGTTCGCATTCAGCCCTGCCCACCGCAGCGAGGTTCAGCCCCCGCGTCATAGCTTGCTGAATCGCGGCATGGATCCGCATTTCCGAATGGCCAAACAAGCCAGCCGTGTATTCGCCGCAGAGATTCACAAACTCATGGCCATCGATGTCCCACAGCCTACTGCCTTGGCCTTTCTCCATCGCAATGGGAAACGGCTGATAATATAGGACGGAGCGCGTGTTTCCGCCCGGCATGACTGTGCGGGCTTGGTTGTGAAGTTCGCAGCTTCGGGGATGCTTGGCAATGAAGCGGCCCCTGGCCTCGAGCAGGCTCGATTCAAGTGCGCTGTTCCATCCGGAGACGACCGACATCTTCTAGACCTCGACGCGTCGCTATCGACGCACTTACAGAGGGCGACGGAATTTCTGCCTTTTTCGCGATCGATGGATCGGCGCAGCCTTAAACAGCCAACGCCGTCTCGACGAGGTTTACCCAATAGCCAATGCCATAAGGCAGGGCTTCGTCGTTGAAATCAAACGCCGGGTGGTGCAAGGAAGCGGTCGGGCCGTTACCAAGGCGAATGTAGGAGCCCGGCCGCGCCTCAAGCATATAGGCAAAATCCTCCGCCCCCATGCTTGGTATCATCTTATCACTCACGGATTCAGATCCGACGAGGGAGCGTGCCGCCTTGATCGCTAGATTGGTCTCTTCAAAGTGATTGAACATGACCGGTTCGAGTCGCCGGTGCCTGAACTCGATTTCCGCGCCAAATCCCCGTGCGATTCCTTGCGCACACGCCTGAATCTGTCGTTCCGCGAAGTTCCGCAAGGAGGGCAGGAGTGTCCTTACGGTGCCGGCCAATTCAGCGCACTCTGGAACGATGTTGTATGCTGTGCCGGCATTCAACTTGGTGACAGAGATGACGAGGGACTCCATCGGGTCCGTGTTGCGCGAGACTAATGTTTGCAGGCCAACAATGATCTGGGCTGCAACAACAATCGGGTCGATGGTCCGATGCGGCTGGGCCGCATGGCCACCCCTGCCCTTTACAACGATATCGAACTCATCAAGCGCCGCCGCGTTAGGTCCATCGCACGTGAGGAATTTTCCCACTTCTATCCCCGGCCTGATATGCATGCCAAAGACCTGGGAGATGCCGAAACGGTCCATCATTCCTTCCTGGACCATCCTTTGGCCGCCCTGTCCATCTTCTTCTGCGGGCTGAAAAATGAGCGCAACGGAACCCTTGAAATTGCGGGTTTTTGCCAGGTATTTGGCCGCCCCTAGCAGCATTGCCGTGTGGCCATCATGGCCGCAGGCGTGCATTTTACCTGGTATCGTCGACGACCAGGGTTTGTTTGACGCTTCCATGATCGGCAGGGCGTCCATGTCCGCCCTCAACCCTATCGTCGGCCCGTCTCCACCTCCGCCCTGGATCGATGCAACGATGCCGGTTTCAGCTATCCCCGTTTCGATATGATTTATGCCGAACGAAGCCAGTTTGTTGGCAACGAACTGAGCTGTGCTGTGCAGGCGATAACCAAGCTCGGGATTTTGGTGCAGGTATCGGCGCCACTCGGTTGCCTCGCTCTGCAAATCCCAGAAAGTCTCTACGCTGCGCATCCTGTACCCATATTTTTAAGCCGGTCGGCAAATCATTGTTGGCCGATTGGCGCGTGCATCTGTTCAATCATCATTATCCCGGCGCCTTCCGTCAAATGCAGTTTGGATATCGTCTTCATCTAGAAGCGAGATGGACAGTCACCTGACGTAGCGGATGGCCTGCGCTTCCGGCATAGCAATGTGCTAAGGTGAGCTGGAGGAAGTCACATAAGGAGAGCTGTCCCTCGAAGGCGCTTGGACAATCGGTTTGGAATACTCCAGCCAAAGCACTCCAATGATCCTTCCTCACCTTCTCGGATCTTGGATACTGACCATCGAAGTCGGTACGCGAAGGCGACCTGACAAAAACTTGTCGATTGGAGTGGGCAAGGCGATCAGCAACCTAATTCGCTGTTCGCGGACGAAGCCCGCAAGTACCGGCTTGCCTGCTGAAGGCGTAGCCAAGGGAGCGGTGCAGTTCCATGTGACGCTCGGCCTTCCCGTCGAGGAACCGGCGACGGGTCAGGGATTAGGTGCAAGCGACATGCGGCTGGATGATACCAATTCGCAGAGGATCTTCGGAAAGACGCCGCCAGGCTCACAGCAGAGGCCGGCGCGAGCCGCCGCAAACGGCTGGCTTGCCCGCTAGTGCATTGATTCCAACACTTGGTGCCCGCGTCGCCGTGTGAGCTTTGCGAAGAAGCCCTCGACGGCGTTCAACCAGGAACAGGTCGGAACGAAGTGGAATGTCCAGCGTGGGTGCCGCGCCAACCAGGCCCGGACCTTCGGCTGTTTGTGCGTCGCATAGTTATCCAGGATAACATGAACCGCCTTATCCTGGGGCAACTGAGCCTCGATTGCACTGAGGAAGCGGATGAAATCCTGATGCCTGTGACGCTGCATGTTGCGGCCAATGACGGAGCCATCGAGAACATTCAGGGGAGCGAAGAGTGTCGTGGTGCCATGGCGCTTGAAACATGCGTCATCGTGCCGCTGCGGCGTTTCTTCAAAGGAAGTCCTGGCTGCGTCCGGTCGAGCGCCTGGATATGGCTGTTTTCATCGACGGAAAGGACAATGGCATGGGCCGGCGGCGACACATAGAGCCCGACGACGTCATGCAGTTTCTCGGCAAAAGCCTTGTCATTCGACAGTTGAGCTGTGCCAGCGGTGCGGCGCGGGACTGTCAGGAATTCTGTGCGCGAGGCCGGTCTCGTCATTGGCTGACGAACCTCTCGCCGAAGACAACGGCGAACTGGGTCTTGGCCTCGAACCATTCGCGCGGCGGTCGTTTCCATTCCTCAGCCGCATGGTTCAGGACCAGATATAGCAGTTTCATCGCCGCGTCGTCACTCGGGAAGTGTCCGCGGGTGCGGACGGCGCGGCGCAGCTTGGAGTTCAACGCCTCAATTGCATTCGTAACCGGTATGATCATAACGGTGCCATCCGATCCCCGCTGGAGATGAGCGATTTTCGGCGTATGGTGCGACCATCCGGGAC
>NZ_JAMYSY010000098.1:0-6878 GCF_040322175.1 Mesorhizobium sp. M0185
CTTGGAAACTTGCACGTCCGGTTCGGAGCGGGGGATGAAGAGACCTGCCTCGGAAACGGGGTAAGGCGCTTCATCCCTACTCTACGGAATCTCCCCTCCCCCCTCTGCCTCCATGCCTCACACCAGCGCCGGCCGCCTGCCGCAAAGCTTCGCTGGACTGCGGACGGCAGAGTGACTATATATCTTCCATGAACGTGGAAGGATTATTGTCATGCCAGAGTTTAGTACCGAAGTGCTCACCGCCAATGAGGCGGCGGCGGTAACGCAGGTGCCGCTTAAGCAGGTGCATCGCATCATCGATGCCGGATTGCTACGCGGCCGTGTCGAGACACGCCGCGGCAGCCGCGTCATCATCGGAGCGGGTCTCGTCGGCCTACGCCTCGCCTGGCTGACGGCGGAGACGCTGACGCCTGCCGCGCGGCGGCGGATCGTCGAGCACGCCATTGCCGATGATGCTGCGCCCGTGGTCGCGGACGATCCGCTTAAGGTCGATCTGAAGCCGATCATCGCCGGGGTAAGGACCGGCCTCAGCCGCCTGAGGAAAGCCAAGGCCATGGTGGCGCGCGATCCAGCGGTACTTAGCGGTCAGCCGGCCTTTGTGGGAACACGCGTGCTTGTTCATGACGTTGCCGACATGCTCGCCAATGGCGATACGCCCGAGACGATCCGTGCCCCCTATCCGCAACTGACTCTCGACCAGATTGGGCTCGCGGCCGACTATGCGCTCGCCTATCCGCGGCGTGGCCGTCCGCCGGTCAAGCCGGCGTGGCGCAGCACGGCGGCGAAGTCGACACGCACAATCCGTCTCGACGATCTGCCGGCCGTTTCGTGACATTCCTGATTGACGAATGCCTGAGCCCAGAGCTTGCGAAACTGGCGCGCGAACGGGTTTTCCAGAGTCGAGCCATGTGCGCTGGCTGGGCCTCGCCGGCGCCAAGGACCATATGGTGACCCGGCGCGCGGTCGATGACGGCTATGTGCTCGTCACGCACAACACGACCGACTTTCGCGGCCTCTATCGCCGCGAGGAGCTGCATGTCGGGCTGGTCGCCTTCAACACCCCCCCTGGCCTGATGAGCCTCGATCTCCAGCACAGACTCTTTCATCTCGCCCTTTCGGAGCTCGGTGGGGAGGAGGCATGGAACGAAGTGCTGGAGATTACGGTGGATGTCGCGCGTACCATCACCATCGAACGGTTCAACTACCCGACTGACGGACCTCCGAATTCGTTTCCTGCAATTGGCTGCCAGAAGCCGCCGCTCGCACAACGAAAAAGCCCGCCGCGGGAGGAGGTGCGGCGGGCTTGATTTGGACGACAGCATTCGGGAGGAATAAATGCCGTCCCTGATCGCCAAGGTCGGGAGGAGGTGACCCGGACGAAACTCGATACCGACAGATTACTCCCTTCCGCGCAGCCGAGAAACATTAATTGTGCATAGCAGCATTGCGGTTTTGTGCGGCGCACATCCGGGCCGGAGAGATGGGTTTTCCCGGGTACCAGCGCAGGCCGTATGCTGCGCGCCGCAGCGATGCACATGTTGGAACACTGGCAGCATCAGCAGCCCAGTGACGTTCATACGCCTCGGCGCGCAGCATTGCGGTATCATGCTGCCAGATCGAGCAGCTTCTTGGCCTTGCCCTCCAGCTCCAGGCGAACGTCCTGATGCGGCTTGTCGCGCGCCACCCGCGTAATGCCCTGCACGAAGTCGAAAATCGAGGCGGGCGGGTGCCCTTCCTCCGAAAGCACGGCATCGATGATCCTCGTGGTCTCCGCCTTGGAGAAGCCGCGCTTGCGCAGGAAGCTCTGGCGATCTTCATCGTCGCGAGCGACGATCCGCTCCCGCGAAGCCTTGATGCCATTGACGAACGGCATGGGCGAAGACTCCGCGAACTGGATCAGCGCTGGTTCGGCTTCCAGGGCAAAACGCGAGGCGGCATATTTGGAATGCCGGATGGTGATTTCCTCGAAATTTTCCACGCCCCACAGACAACGATTCTGGCAAACTGCACGCAGATAGAAGCTGGCGATTCCGAGCGTTCGGGCGCCGACTTCGGAGTTCCAGCAATAAACCCCCTGAAAAAGACGTCGGGCGAGCCATCGGGCAGCTTGCCGGCTTCGATCGGATTCAGGTCGTCGACGAGGAAGACAAAGACATCACGGTCGGACGCATAGAGCGTTGTCGCGGATTGTAGATTCCCGTTGACCAGTCGAGCACGCCAGGCACTTTCCAGCGCGTGTCGCCGCTACCGTTGCCGGCGATCTTCTGCACGGCATCGACCAGTTCTGAGTCAAATATTCTGCCGTAGTCGGGGCCTGTTGCCGCCCGCAACTCGAGGCGTCCGTTCTCGATTTCCAGCGTCTTCACCTGTTCGGCAACTTATCTGAACAGTCAACCTGTCTCAGCGGTGCTCTTGGGGCGCTGGATCCCCAGAATTCACCGGATCTTTGCTCCGCAGATCAGCATGAGACAGATTAGATAGGTCACAGGTCGACAACTAGCGGCCGTGGCCGAGAGCAGTCAGACTGCCTTGAGCGACCGGAATGCAGAAGCGGACATTCACCTAATTAGTTTCGATAGACGTCGCAGTCTGGCCCACCGGACCTTCGCAGGCCTTATTGCATGCCCTCCAGGATCAGGCTGGGACCAAGCCGCGCACCACACGGAACATCATGGGAAATGACCGGGGTCCATCGGGCAAGTCAACCAGATATCCGGCACGAACATGCTGCTCGATCGAACCGCGGGCGTCATCCGAAAGTGCCTTCAACATGGCTGTGACGCTGCCCGGGCCGTCGGTGAACGTAGCCCAATAATCCGCGAAGGACTGATACTCGCAATCCACGACAACGGGAACCTCCGTCACGTCGTCGAGGCCGAGCTTCCGCCACAATGCCGCCTGACCGTTTGGCCAGAATTGCTGTCGCCCCGCCCGCATGGATCTCAGCCTGGCGACGTCCGCCTCAAGCACAGCACCGGTGTTATAGACGAGGTCGAAGGCGGGCATGCCACCAAAGAACTGAGTAACAGCGGACGCGACCACGCCGCCCGGACGGGTCACGCGCTTCATCTCGGCAACTACCTGTTCAATTTCCGGGATAACGTCCAGGGCCAGCGTGGAAACGGCCGCATCGAATACGTTGTTGTCGAACCGCATGTGCCGAACATCGCCGTGTTCATATGCGATATTGGGGTGGGATCGACGAAGGCGGGCTCCTTCCAGGTATCCCTCCGATGCATCAACACCAATCACATGCGCGCGCGCCTCGGCCAGTGCTTTCGTCAACACACCTGTCCCACAGGCTACATCGAGTACGCGACCGCCCGGAGCGACATTGACATGGGCGAGAAATAGGCTTGCCAGATGTTCGCTCCAGCGCCCCATGAAAGCCTCGTAGACGTCGGAATCAGCCCAATTATATCGTAGTTGTGCGGGTTCCATGGCTTGCCATCCTTCCTCAATCACGGATGGACCTTAACACGGTCATGCGAGCCGCGTATCGCCGTCACACCGCAAACTGGCCTTCCCGTCGGGGTGCTCCGAGGTCCCGCTTTGGTCGGTTTGACCAGTTCGATCCGCGTAGGTCGAACGGCGGGTAGCCGGCCCGTCACATCCTGTTCTCGGTGCTGGTGCGGAACAGGGTGGGGGGCCGGCAGCGTCTGCCACAGCCCGAGCCCCTGCCTCGACGGAGAGGGCGAGCGTGGGAGCGCCGACCATGATGGACGGCCCGGGCCAGATCGGTTACGAAGCTGCGCGGCTCTCAGCCAACGCTGTCGTGAGACGGGCGTCGTAGCGGCACAACGCTGGTCGCAGGTGATCGAGCCAGTTCCTCCCGCAGGCCGTCGATCACCGCATCGCGCTCGGCGACCTGCAACGTCAGAACCTGGATGTGCTGCGCAAGCGTGCGGGCCAGCGCCCGCAGCTCGGCCATCTCGGCGCCGCGCACGGGGCGGAGCTCGGCTTCGAGGGCGCGAATGCGCTCCTTGAGGACTCTGGGGGAGGATCTCCGGTGGCGCGCTTCGGCGGCACGGAACTCGGCAAGAAGAGCGCCGGCCCGGTTCGCCGTCGCCCGGCTGACGCCGGCCTCGCGCGCCAGGTTGGCGACGGTCAGCGCCCCGTCGGTGCGGGCGGGGCGACCGTCGAGCAGCCGCTCCACGGCCGCCCTCAGCGCGGCTTCGCTCTTCGGCCCAAGCGCGGTCATGCATCACCGTCCACGAGAGGAGCGATCAGACGGCGCTTGCGCTCATTGTCCTTCAGGATCGCCGTGCGCTGCAGCGGCGACAGGCGTCGGTTGGCCAGCAGCGCCTCGCCCTAGGCGATGGAGGCCTGCCATGGCTCGCGGTGCCGGGCGGTCAGGCAGGCGTTGGGGCACCGGTCGGGGCTGCAGCGCGACAGGGCCGGCGCCGTTCGCTCGTCATCCGGCGCATCTTTGAGGCAGAGCGCGGTCGCCGCGTCGAACAGGCAATCATTGAGGAAGCCGACATGCAAGGTCCGCCCGAGATGGGCGAGCATGGTGCCAGCCGCTTGCGGTCCATGATCCGGCCGGGAAGATCGCCGAGCTCCTGCTGCACCTGGGCGAACTCGCGGCGCAGCCGGAGAGCGCCCGGTCCGGCGGGGCCCTCACGGTCGAGATAGGCCTCGTAATGGGCGACGATATCATCGAACTGGCCAAGCGCACGCTCGCGCTCGACGGCAAGGCGAAAGTCGGCCCGGGCCGATCCGGCGTAGCCCTCGAACATGGCTAGGCGGCTGGCGCGCCGACCAGGCTGGCGAGTTGGCCAAAGCTCCAATGCGTCGGGGCCACAGAGGCATGCGCATCAGGCAGCATCAGCTTCAGGCGCTCCGGGTCGTCGCGGCTGGCCTCGACGCGGATCAGCTCACTGTCAACGATGCGGGTCTTGCTGCGTTCGGACCGCCGCTTCACCGAATTATGGAGATCGGTGAGAGAAAGGTAGCGCTCGTCCGCCGGCCGGTTGAACCACTCGGAAGAAACGCGACCGACACGTTGGCCACGGCTGACATCCACCTTGTAACCGCCCCGTGGATTCACCGTAGGAGCGAGAACTTGCAACTGGGTCATGGAGCTTTCTCCGCGACGGGCGCCGGAAGCCTCTCTTCCAGCCCTCGACCCGTCACGCGGGCCATCCACCCTCTCCCTCTGCCGTCCGGCAAACGGGCAAACGCCGCGGCCGCACCTCCGCAAGGAATACACGTCAGAGAATCGATTTGACCGCGTGCTTCAAAGCCGGGACGCCGGAAGCGATGGTCCTGCTGTTGGCGGAACCGCACGCGGCAATCGCTACAAGGTCGTCGCCGGAGCGGATCGGCCACGTCGACCAGTGTCACGCGACTGCCGAAACAACAGAAATGCAACAGGTTCGTTGCTATCGGAAGCGGTCGTCATTATGAAACGACTGTTCGACGCCAATCGTTTGATCCGCCAGGAGTATTTCGTGACAGAAGAAACCGAGAGCAATACGGACAAGCTCATCGAACTCACGGCTGATGTAGTCTCAGCCTATGTTTCAAACAACCCGGTGCCAGTCGGTGAACTACCCGCCCTCATCGGACAGGTCCATGCCGCCCTGAAGGGCACGACCGGCGGTGTGTCGGAAAGACCTGAAGTTCTCAAGCCTGCCGTGCCGATCAACAAGTCAGTGACGCCCGACTACATCATCAACCTGGAGGACGGGAAGAAGTTCAAGTCGCTGAAGCGGCACTTGTCGACCCATTATGGCCTGACTCCGGATGAGTATCGCGCCAAATGGGGCCTGCCGGCGGATTATCCCATGGTTGCGCCGAACTATGCAGCAGCGCGTTCTGCCCTTGCTAAAGCCATGGGCCTCGGCCGCAAGCCGAAGGAGCCCGAAAAGCCAACGCCAGCGAAACGTCCCCGCAAGAATGCCACAGCCTGATTGTAGCCTGATGGGTCGGTTGGGCGCGTTACCGCCTGGCAGCTTTGGGGCCGACGGCGAAATGGCGGCTTTCGGCGTCCGAAGAACGATAGCGGATGTTCAGCGGGTGCGTCGAAGTGGCTATTCACAACCGCGCAAACGGTCTCGCTGATAGCGAGGTGCTGGCGGGACGTTTGGCGTAGTAAGTTTTGCGCTCGCAACCTACACAAATTGGGCGTATCGTGGCATATCGTCGGTTGCTAATACATGAACCGGCGATCGAGAGCGCAAGACTCCCGCATCAGACTAGGCGCGCTAGGTTCCACAACTATTAGGTAGCGTTCACCGGTTCATCTGCCTCTGCCGAAACCCCTTTTGCTCGGTTCCGGCCAGTATTGTCATTTGCCAATCGGAAGAGGAGCGTTCTTGATGCAGATCATCCAAACCCGCCGCCGTTTCCTGGCCGGCGCTGCAATGGTAGGCGCTGCCGGTATCGCTGGTGTTCCAAAGTCACTCCACGCGGAACCTCCACTGGAAACGACCACGGTTCGTCTGCCGCGTCGGGTTGGTGGTTCCTACTGCTGGGCAGGCGCTTACATCGCCGGGGAACTGATGCGTGCAGATGGCTTCACAGACGTTCACTTCGTAGAAGGCGATATGAGCGTCGACCAATCGGAGTGGATCGCACGCGGTGAGACGATTTCTCCGTGAACTTTCCGCCGAATCATATCGCGTCGATCGACGCCGGCGTGCCCATCAAGGTGCTAACCGGGTTGCACTCGGGATGCCTCGAACTGATCGCCAAGGAGAGCATCCGCAGTGTCACGGATCTGCGGGGCAAGAGGGTGGGCGTGGATGGTTTCAATAACTCGCGACACAAGTGGTTGACGCTCATGTCGGCGTATGTCGGGCTCGATCCCGTGAACGATATCCAGTGGGTCTTGACTAAGGACGTCAAGCCCACGGAACTCTTCATCCAAGGGA
>NZ_JAMYSY010000099.1:0-5995 GCF_040322175.1 Mesorhizobium sp. M0185
CGACTTTTGCCTGGATGCTGCTTGAGCATCTGTCTGCCCAGCTCCGGCGCATGACCGAGCGGGTATTCGAATACAGCACTCTGGTGGTGCGAAAACGGCTGATCGTCGAGCTCCTGCATCGGGCGGAGAAAGCCGCACTCGTGGACGGCGAGGTGTCCGTAAGCCCGGCACCGACGCATTCCGAGCTGGCGGCAACGATGAGCACGCACAGGGAAGCGGTCTCGCGCGAAATGAGCGACCTCGCCAAGAGAGGCCTGATCGAAAAGCGCGGCAGCAGGTTATTGCTGCATGACGTCTCGGCACTACGGGCGCTGGTCGACAAGCAGGAATAGCGACGGCTGTCGCTGCGGCGGGGCGCACCGCACGTTTCATACTCCTCGTTCCGGCAAACCGGGCAACCTAGCGTGCCAGCGCGCGGGTCGGGCTTTGATCACTTCACCCCTTGCAAGAACCATGACTCGGCTTCTTGATGCGGGCACGGAACGTTATCCCCAGCCTGCTTGCAGACTTACAAGGGCGGATCGAAGGGTGAAGCCGCATGGACGTTATACCAAATCTTCGTCAGCTCGACCTATGCCGATTTGGTGGACGAAAGACGGTCGGTCATCGAGGCCGTTCTTAACCCTCGGGCATATTCCTGTGGGGATGGAGGCATTCCAAGCCAGCGACGACACTCAATGGGATTACATTAAGCGGCGCATCGATGACAGCGACTACTACGTACTCATCGTAGCAGAGCGGTACGGCTCAGAGTTGAAGGGTAAGAGCTACACCCAGATGGAGTACGAGTACGCCGTCGCCCAAGGCGTGCCTACCGTGGCGTTTTTGCTCGAAGGCGGTGCTCGCAAGACGTGGGCCGCGGAAAAGGTCGAGTTCGAGAAAAAGGCCAAACTCGAGAGATTCCGAAAGCTGTATGAAAAGAAGCTCGTCAAATATTGGCGCAACAAGGACGATTTGGCGGGTAAGGTTGTGATGGCTATTAGACGTTATGACCGTGGTCTGAGCGGCGGCCCGCCCTTAGTCTTTGCAGCTGTTAAGCAAACGGGGGTTGCTCGGGAGTGCCGAGCCGAGCCCCAAGCGAAGAAAGGACGGGCCATGGAGCAAGATAACGTTTTTTACGTCGGTGTCGATGTGTCGAAAGCCAAGCATGCTGTCGCGATTGCCGAGGGCGGACGCGGTGGAGAGGTCCGGTATTTCGGCGAGGCGTTCCCCGCGCGCTGTCATCGTGATCGTGTCGCCTTCGGACAGTTTCGCCATCGGCATCGCCCTCGCAAAGGCCGCCGCTGAACTGGACGTGGAAAGCCCCATCATCGACGGTGAGATCGTCGTATTGAACGGGACTGGCCTGTCTGACTTCGGAGCCTTGCGGAAAGCCATAACCCGACGCCAGCACGAGTTGCTCGGCGTCGAGCGTGAACCCGGAAAGCCGGCTTTCGCCCTGATGGCTGAGCGTGGCACAGGACGCTATGTCGGGACCGCCTTTATCACCTTGAACCGGGAGATGCGGGAACGCTGGGCGGCGCGATCGCCGGATCCATGCTCGGTGCCGGTGTCGTCAAGCCAAAAAGATCTTGCCTTCTCCTATCGGCGGACGAGGCCCGACTACGGCGGAAGCTCGCGCTGGATCGAGGTGACATGGATGACGACGCCCGAGCCTTGCTCCATCATCATTGGCAACAGGGCAGATCAAGCAGCGTTCATCGGCTTCGCGCGAGGATGATTTGGAACGACGGGAAGACCAAAGACGTTCGTGCATATTGCATCCGCCAGCCACAGGTCTAACGCTTGCTATTCTCAGTAGTTCGAGGCGTACCATGTTTCGCAACTCGGGCATCATTTCTCTGCGTCGCCCGCTTGAGCGTCGTGTGGACACTCTTGCCCAGTCGTTCATGCGCCAGCGGCTCGGATCTCAGATGGACTTCTCGACTCCGGAAGGCGAGCCGGCGCTGTTACCACCCAACTCGGTGTCCTGGCGCATTTTTAAGAACCCTGTTGCGGTGTTCATCGGCGGGGTAACGGCGGTGCTGCTCGAATTGGCAGAGCCGCGGGTTCGCGACGCCATTTGGCAGCACAGCACCTTCCGCTCCCTCGCGCTCCGACGATTGCAGCGTACGGGCCTCGCTGCTTTGGTCACGGTCTACGGCCCCCGATCCAAGGCTAAGGCCATGATTGAAGATGCGGTCAGGATGCATGGGCGCGTTTCGGGTCGAACCAGCGAAGGCGAGCCATACCACGCCACCGACCCGGAGCTGCTGGACTGGGTGCAAGCGACGGCCGAGTTTGGTTTCATGGAGGCCTATCACGTCTATGTGCATCGTCTGCATTTTTTCGAACGGGACGCGATGTTTGCTGAGGCTCGCCCCGTGGCGCTTCTCTATGGTGCGGTCGGCGCGCCCACGTCTCAGGCCGAGCTTTACGCGCTGTTCGACGTGATGAGGCAAAGACTCGTCGCGTCGCCGATCGTGTCGGAGTTCCTGGAGATCATGGAAGAAGTTCCCGCCTTGCCGGGAGTTGCTCGACCCCTTCAGCGGCCGTTTCTCAAGGCGGCCGTCGAGATCCTACCCCAATGGGTCCGCAAGCGGTTGGAACTCGGCGACCGCTGGACCTTGAAGCCGTGGGAGCGTGCTGTTGTGAAGACGACGGCTGCAATCTGCGACAGCACCGTGCTTCATTCATCACCAGCCGTCCAGTCGTGCCGCCGCCTCGGCCTTTCCGAGAGCTATCTCTATTGCCGAACGGCATCCGAAAACCTACACAGAACCGGACAGTGTTCGTTCCTTGACTAAATGTCAGGCACGCGTCGTGCAGACGTTCAGCTTCTAGTTAACGCGTCTTGAAGGCACGAACTCGATAGCCCACTGGACAGCGGGACGTGACGCAGGCCCGCCAAGCAGACGCGAACAAACTACCGGACGGCTGCCGGCAACAGTGAAGACCGTCGTACTGTCAAAACCGGCATGGGCCGGCTCGTGGCCAGAGCCGCCGCCCGAGATGACCGTGTAGCTCTTCTCGGTGACTGTCAAAGTCACGATCCTGATCCGCGGGTCAAAGAGCGCCTCCAGCAGCTGAGCGGGCCTTCCGGTGCGACAAGAATATGGCCGATAGAACCGACTATCCGAAGGCTCGTCTGTTCAGCTTGACGACTGACAACTGTGTACAGACCATCTTGAGGAGCAAGCGCGTCCCGCGTGTCCGAACTCCAGAGCAGGCTGCAATCATGCCCCAATCGAGTTGTCCCGCGGCCAGGCAATCATCCGTATAGATTGCCTGATGGGCCCTGTGCCAGTTGCCGATACCGAGATGCACGATTCCGGGCGTCACACTCCGTCGATCGTACCGAGGAATTCGGACACCGGCTGATGCGAGCGCCAAATTGGCGTGAGAAAGACGATTTTCCATTGTATGCAGCTCAATCGAAATGGAGACCACCGTTCATATCGATAACCTCGCCCGTGATGAAACCGGCTAGAGGTGACGCGAGGAATGAAACGGTGTGGGCGACTTCTTGAGGTTCGCAAAATCGCCCGACCGGGATTTGAGCAAGCTGCGCCACGCGCTGTTCGTCGTTGAGCTGTTCGGAAACCATCGGCGACATTACGTAGGCGGGCGCAATTGCATTGGAGGTCACGCCCTGGTCAGCGGTCTCGCGGGCAATTGAAAAGGTCAGCCCGATCATCGCGCTCTTCGAAACTGAATACGCCGTCCCTGCGGTCAAGCCTCCGCTTTTGGCGGCATAGGAGGAGATATTGATCACCCGACCCCACCGTTTCGAGCGCATGACTGGAAGAAATATCTGGGCGAGAAGGAATGCGGCTTCTACGTTGACTATGTTGACCCTTCGCCATTCCTCGATCGAGGTATCTGCCATTTTGTGGTTCGACAGAATGCCAGCATTGTTGACCAAAATGTCGACCGAACCGAAGTGCTGAAGAACCTTCTCCGCCGCCGCGCGCGTTGAACTCTCAACTGCCAGATCAACACCGACGGCAACGGCGCCATGTCCTATTCGCGACGCCAGCGCCTCTGCAGCCTCGGGGAGCAGATCCAGGACTGCTACTTGAGCGCCGGCGCGCGCCAGTTCGGCTGCGATTGCGGAGCCGATAGCGCCTGCGCCTCCAGTTACGACAGCGGTTTTTCCTTCTAGCGATTGCAAGCGGGAATTCTCCATTACCTGGTCAGACAGCGGCATGGCGTGTGTCCGACGCATGCGCGTCGAAAAGGACAAAGATTTTATCGAGATGGGCGACCAATGCGGCTTCCGCACCGGGTCCGTCATTGGCATCCAGCGCATCCAGAATTGCCAAATGCTCCTGCAGCACAACCGCAAATCGTGCGGCATTGCCGGAGAAACGAATAAAGCGAGTCAGCTTGGCTTTAGCAGCGTGGATGGTCGTCCAAACTCCCGGTCGCTGCGCGAAAGACGCAAACAATTGGTGAAAATTCTCGTCATTGTCGTGAAATCCGTCAATATCGCCCTCAGCGATACTCCGTTCTTGAGCCGCCACCAGTGAACGCATTTCAGCGCTCATCGCTGGCGTCCAACGCGGCGCAACTTCGCGAAGAAGGCAAGTTTCCAGGGAACGGCGGACAAAATGGCTGTCTTGGATGCTGACGATATCAATTTGCGAAACAAAACTGCCGAGCTGCGGAAAGACACTTACAAGTCCGTCTTCGGCCAATCTTTGAATCGCTGCCCTCACAGGTGTGCGAGACACATTGAACTGGCGACACACCGCGTTTTCACTAATCGATTCGCCAGGCAAGAGCTTCGCACGCACGATTGCCTCGCGCAGGACGGAGTAAATTTGCTCACTCGCTGAACTGCGCCGGTTCAAAAACACGTCTAGTTCAGCCAATCCGGAAGACATGGCTTTCGCTCCATTCTGGTCGCAACGCGATATCGCGTTCCGCTCGCCTTCTTGCACAATGTCCTCGGAAAAATGCCATCAACAAAAAAGCAGTTGCACCTTGTATACAAGTGTACTAGAACTTCTGCGCTGAATGCAAGCCATTTGCGCTGGCGGTCTCGACAATTTTAAGCGGGAAGGCGGCGCTCTCAACGGGAGGAGTTTTGATGTCGAACTATTTGCGTCGCGTGCTCGCGATTGGACTGCTATCCGCAATAGGCGTGGGGTCCGCCTTCGCCGCTGGAGATTCAAAAATTGCGCTGGTTCCCGGAGGTCCGCACCCCTACTTCGCGGCGTGGGAGCAAGCTGGTAAGGATGCTGCCAAGGATTTTGGCCTGGCCGCAGCAGACTACAAGGTGCCGCAAAAGTGGGAACTCAGCCAGCAGAACCAGCTGCTCGAGAGCCTTTTGACCCAGGGTTACAACGGTTTTCTGATTTTCCCAGGTGACCCCGTCGGATCGGTCAGTACCGTCGACGAGCTCGTGTCCAATGGCGCGCCTGTCATCGGCGGCGCAGGGTGCTTCAAGGATCCTTCTTCAGCAACCTTCTGCCTCGGCACCGACACTGGCA
Organism: Mesorhizobium sp. M0185; assembly: GCF_040322175.1. Taxonomy (NCBI): domain Bacteria; kingdom Pseudomonadati; phylum Pseudomonadota; class Alphaproteobacteria; order Hyphomicrobiales; family Phyllobacteriaceae; genus Mesorhizobium; species Mesorhizobium sp. M0185. Next base: position 5,478 of record NZ_JAMYSY010000099.1, read on the forward strand.
ATTCAGCATACATTGGAACCAAGGAGCTTTTGAAAACACTGACGGGCACCAAGAAGCGCATTGCTCATTTCACCGGCTTCCTTGTTGATCCGAATACCCAGCTTCGCATCGACGCCGTCGCCAGGCATTGCAGAGTGTCGTGCAGGAGGTTCTTGAAGCCGAGATGACGGAGGCGATCGGGGCCGAGAAAGGCGAGCGGACGGCGGAGCGGACGAGTTACCGGTCCGGCTATTACGAGCGCAAGCTGGTGACGCGGGTCGGGGTGCTGGAGCTTCGCGTTCCGCAGGATCGGGCTGGCCGGTTCTCGACGGAGTTGTTTGAGCGCTACCAGCGTTCGGAGAAGGCATTGGTGTCGGCGCTGGTCGAGATGTACGTGCAGGGCGTTTCGACCCGCAAGGTGAAGGCGGTGACGGAGGAACTGTGCGGCCACTCTTTCTCGGCCTCGACGGTGAGCGAGGCGACGATGCGGCTGGATGAGGCGCTCAAGGCGTTCTTCACGCAGCGGCTCGAGGAAAGCT
>NZ_JAMYSY010000100.1:0-5838 GCF_040322175.1 Mesorhizobium sp. M0185
GCCGATCGGGATACCGATCTGCAGCAATACCTGGAGGGGGAGGATTCGCTGCGTGCACCGAACTTTCGCGGCGGTCCCGTGTTCCCAATCGAGATACACAAAAAGCTAGCTGCACCTTTCGGCATCACGCGGACGTTGGATTTCTGAGAAAGCGCGAGCGTCAATTTTCCCGTGAGATAGGCACGCTCCACGGCGAAAGGAGTGCCCCGCCATGACCGTCCTCGCCCACAACCTTGCCAATGACATCAAAGGATCGTGGAGGGTCGTCTTCGTGCCGGACGAACTGCATCTGTACGTGAAATTCAGCCAGCGAGACGCCGACACAAAGCCGGTTGATTGGATGAGCGTTGATGATTTCCTTGCATGGCGGCCGAAAGGCGCACTCCACAAGCGAGCGCGCGACAGCTTGGTTTCGCTCATTTGCAAGGCGTTGACAGGGCGATGAGACAAGGGAGAACCCGCGCCGAGATCAAGTGCGAGCGCCGCGGTGGGATTCGACGTTCCGAAGGCACCGCGACGATGCCGCCAACGCGATAGCTAAAGCTCTTATCGGTGAGGCGCGCGGGCTTTGCTTTGAAGCGTCAGCGGAGCGACATTTGCACCTTTCGCTCGGTGATCGCATCTTGATCCTGACGTGATGAACGCACTGGCTGATTACGCTGGGCGGCGCGAGGTGGCCCGTCTTGCGGTTATGCTCGATCTGGGCAAGCTGCTGCGCTGGATATTCAAAACCGTTGCTCCTGAACTCAGCGCAGATAGCGAATCGTCCAGGTTTCCTGGGAATCGACGACCATGTTTGAGCATGAATCCGCCAACCTGCTGACGATGCATGACCAGTGTATCGACCGCCGCTGAGCAGGCGCACACCAGATCCCGCATGGGCACCCCGAGGCGAGAGGATAAAAGCCAAGGCGCCGAACGACCATTGGAAGATCGTGACCTTCCTGGCGGCGCTGCGCCACGACCGTGTCGATGCACCATCGCTCATCGACGGACCGATCAACGGCGAGAGGTTCAAAATCTATGACGACAAAGTTCTCGTCCCCCCTCAACCCCGGCGACATTGTCGTCATGGATCATGCCTCGGCAGGCGAAAAGTTCAGCGGGTTAACGCTCGGATAAAGAGGATGGTGCGTCGCACAAAAATATTGCAATGCACTACAAATGCCGTAACGTCAGTTTCGTAGATGAATGAGACGGCTTTTGTGAAGGGCCGCCCGCTGAAAAGGATGGAAACTATGGCCAAGACCGCTGACACCGTTGAAAATTCCGAATTCCCGACCTTCGACCCGTCGATGGCTACCGACCAGATCCGCGCTGTCGCCGAAAAGGGCCTCGAGCAGTCGAAAGAAGCCTATGCGAAATTTGCCTCAGGCACCGAGACGACCCAGAAGGCGCTGCAGTCGAGCCTCGAAACCTCCAAGACCGTCGGCAACGAGCTGTCGCTGAAGACAATTGCTGCTCTGCGCGCCAATACCGAAGCCGGCTTCTCGCACCTCGAAGCCCTGGTTGCCGTGAGGGCGCCCTCCGAGTTCCTCGAGCTGCAGGCTGCCTTCTTGCGCAAGCAGGTCGAACTGACCGTAGAGCAGGCCAAGGAATTTCAGGCCGTGACGACCAAGGCTGCCGAAGATATATCCAAGCCAATCAAGGATGTCTTTGAAAAGGCGATGAAGGATCTCAAGGTCGCCTGATTGAGTCTAGGCGATCGGAGATACCCGCAAAACGACGCCCTTCTCCAGCCGCCTTTTTCTTTTGGGCTGACCGGCTATGTGTCTCTTAGGTCAGCTTTGGAAGGCGGGCCTCGGTTTTTGATCGCTGGTCGTCTAGCGACGCGTTCATGTCTCTGATGGCATCGATAATTTGCTCCAAGGCTATTCCGAGCTGACTTGAGCGCGGACTGGCTCGCGCGGCGGAGCTTGCCGTCCAGGGCAACACCTATATGCGAGGTAGCCGAGAACGATCCGGAGCTTAAGCGCGCTATCGAGGCGGCAGAGCAGACCCGAGAGGGGCCGGCAGAAGTGCAGGGCAAAACCCCTGCAAATGTCGATGCCGTGACCGAACAGCAGCGAGATCGTCGCCCCGAGGAGGCCGAGCGCCGGCCGGACGAACCGTCCGAGCAGGCTCACTAACTGGGTCGACCGTAGATGCTACAAATCGGCTGCAGGATAAGTTAGACAGCGACAAGGAGGCCGCACAACGAAGCGCCGCCTGATCCTGGGCTGCAGATCATGCTCGTGCATCAGGCGCCGGATCTTCTTGTGGTTCACGACGAGGCCTTGCTGACGCAGCGCAGCGCCGACACGGCGATAACCGTAGAACTCGAACTCGTCGCTGATCGAGAACATTGCCTCGACGATCGCGGTGTCGTCGGCCGGGTTCTCCAGGGGATCGTAGTAGGTGGAGCGCGCGATTCCCATCAACCGGCATCCTTCGGCAACGCTGATGCCGCAGGGCCGGTGATGACGGATGTAGTCCCGCTTCTCGGCCGCGGTGCGTTTCTCAAAGCCCCCTTTAGAAACTCAGTTCCAGAGCCTGCTTACCGACCAACCGTTCGAGCGCTGCGATCCGTGCTTCGTATTCCTGGATCAGGTCAGCGGCCTGCGCATCATCGTCGAACGCTCCTTGCTCATATTTGCGCACCCAGATGCGGATCAGGTTGTGCGAGACATCGTGATGCTTAGCCAAGCCGTGCAGCGTCTCGCCGGCGATGAACTCCTGCGCGACCTGGCGTTTGAACTCGATGCTGTGACTGCGGTGCTTTGCCATGGGTTCTCTCTCCGAAAACCCGGAAGGCTGGTCAATCCACACATCCCGATCTGTCCACCCTCAGGGGCGCACTCCAAAATGCCGGCTTTTTTGGCCGGCTTTTGGCCGTTCTGATAGTTGCGGGCCTGCGCCACTCAAGCCGTATGCAAGGATAAGAAAATGGCAGACGAACCGAACCGGAATCCGACTGCTGATGAAATAGCCGGCATGCAGTGGTGGAATTCACTTACCGAGACTGAGCGCGCGGACTGGCTGGCCCGGGCGGATTCGGCAGTGCCTGCCGAGGCTTGGGCAGCATATAAACGTCAAGGAACGCTCGAGCTACAACCTCCTGGCGGGATCCACTAGACCGGCTGACAGTCGCTCGCGGGAAGGTGGCCGGCGCCGTTTGGGGGGCGTTGGGGTAGATTTGCCTGTTAGGCGCCGGCCAGGCGGGATTGGGGTCTCCCGCCGCAGGAAGAAGCTAACAGAGGCAAGTGAAGTGGGTATGGCGTGATCGCGGAAGGTGGCCCGGAGCACGGCACCGGCCTCTCCGGAAATCGCTTGCTAGTAGCGCCAACCTTGCTTGAATTCGTCGATGAACCATCGCTCGACGTCGTCCCGCACCGAAGTGCTGCTTCGGAATTTCAAGTGGCCCGGCGACTTCTGCTCAAGCCAAGAAAAGAAATCGGAAAATCTTGGATTCTCTGGCTGATGAGGAAGCCCGCGCTCTTCAGCCCATTTTGTGCAAAAGTAGCGAACACCCTGTTCTGCTTCATCCCTAGTCATGACGGGTGATCACCCAAAGGCAAGTCTTCTGTTCCGACACAAAAGCAAGGCGCCTCCGACGCTGGTGCGTTCGAACGGCAGCGTGCTAGCCATCCGCGTCCCGCCGATCAATTTGAGACGGCAATTGAGACCGACAACCCGCCGAGCTTTACGGCCAAAGGAAAGTCGGCGGCCCATCTTTCAATGAGCATTGCCTGAACCCACCGACCTGCGGATTGCCAGTGGCCCCGCGATTCGCAGCTTTGCCGGAACAGAGGCGTGCCGTCTAGCAATGTAGGCGTGTACCGTTCCAGGTGCGGAAGTTTTCGAGACTTCTGCCTTAAACCCTCTCAGCCATTGCTCCAGATGTGATGTTTTCATGCCATCCTGCGTCACGCGCCAGCGCTCGCGTTGCGCAGCACGAGTGATCTAGGTTAGAGATAGCCCGACGGCTCCTTACGAAAGGTCGCCGCGGATAACCCGAACGTTCAGCTGCCTCAACGCCGGCACGAGTTCGGCATGGCGTTCGAGCGCCCTGGCCCGTCGGGCCTTGAGCCTGCCCTCCACGGCGCGGTCGTAGACCGCCACGCATTCCGCTCCGGTCAGCCGCGAATAGTAGAGGATCCCGTCAACTGCGAACCCGTTAAAGAGAGCCTGGCTCAGCTTCCGGCCTTCCTCCTGTTGTTTGGCACGTGCAGCGTCGGTGCTGATCCCAAGCCGCAGCAGGCCGGTGGTCCGGACGTCGATCACCGTCAGGGGCGACGTAGCAGAGACTTCGGACACGGCCCAGCCAGCGATTTCCGAGAGATGCAGCATGCGGTAAGATTTTCCCTCGAACCGGTCGCGAATAATCGTCTCGGCGATCGCCGTCGCCAGGTCGCGAGCAATGTAGAGGACCATGAAGGACCGGTCGGGGCTTGCGAAGCGCGATTGTCCGAACCCCATGCCCAATGGAGTAGCTGCGTACTCCTGTCGCATTGCCCGCAGGTAGTGTTGCGGCTGGAACCTAATTGCCAGGTCCGCGACGACTTCGGCGTCAAGCTCCACGATCAGCCGAAATCGAACTCGGCGTCAGCGACGACCTCATCGATGCGCCCAGCCTTGAGTCGGTCGAGCGGCGTTTCGCCGGTGTCGCTCACATGCTGCTGGGTCAGCCACAGCCACGTCGCACGAGGATTCCCGATGATCTTCGTGATCCGGGCCATGTCCTCAACAGGACGACCGTCGACGAATTGGGCGAGCGGAAATACGTGCTTCCGCTCGCCCTTGAGCAGTCCGATCACGGCTCCGCGCCTTTGCCAATCGTGCAGGGTCGAACGCTTCGTCCCGAACATCTTTTCGATCTCGCCGGGACCAGCGACAGGACCAGCCCAATCCTCAAGGCGTGTCGGTGTTGCATATTCAGCGAGGCGCAGCCGGCCCTCTTCAAGATCAAAGACCTTCCCGCGGCCTGCGCCCTGGCTGACCTCCACGGGCTTTTCGACCTCTACTGGAGCAAGTATCTTACTGGGTCGGGCGAGCTCCGTAACCACATTCTCCACTGCTCTCGCCAGTGCCTGTTCGTGCGCAGCGATCTGGCGCTGCTCGGCAGGGGACAGACGAGACGTTACCGCCGTCAGGGCGGCGACCGCCTTGCCGGCGGCTTTCAGAGCGGACTTGGATATTCCTGGATGGCGTCGCGATAACACATCGAGAATGTCAGCGACCGTCTCACGATCGACCTTTGCATCTGCGCGAACTGCCGAGTTGCGAGCGTTCATAACGACCACCATTGGCACCATATTTCTCGCCCTAGATAGTACGGATCGTCCGAAATGTCCAGATTGTAGTCTGGCAAATTTGCACCTGTTGCTGGTGATCTGGACCCATTCCGGACCTTCCTGACGCCGGATCGCTTTTCCCGAAAGGCGGCGTCCACAGAACCAACGCTCATGACCCGAAAGGACCTCTGACCATCGCATGGCGAATGACCGCTTCGCGCCCGATGCACGAACCCGCTTCGCGGGATGGTCGTCTAGTTCTGAGATGACGCGTATTCATAGGGAGCAGGTAAAGCCTGCGATCTGACCATGGAGTTCCCTTCAACGAGAGGAACTCGCCATGGCTACCCTGTCGACCGATGCAACAATCTCTCCACTTCGCCAGCGCATGCAGCAAGACATGCTGATGCGGGGCCTGGGTGACGACAACCTACGACGGACGGAAAGGATTTCCGATAGCTGAAGTGGCAGTTCTAGGACTTTTGAACTGTTCGCTTTCCAGTGCGGTTGCAAGGTCAGGTGTATCAAGCAACTGCTCGACCGCCTCGGCCTTTTCTGAATCCGG
>NZ_JAMYSY010000101.1:0-5681 GCF_040322175.1 Mesorhizobium sp. M0185
CAATGTGCTTTTCACTGCGCGGCGCAAAACGATGCAGTCGTGCAAGCGCCAGCTCTTCCTCGAGTTTGACGACGCGTTCGGTGAGTTGACGGTTCTGCGCCTGCAGCTCAGCAATACGCGCCATCAACGCTTCAACAGTCGGTTCGCCGGGTCGATTCATCAGAATCTTGAATCGAAAGCATGCCGCCGCGTCAACCGCTCAATTCGAGAGCCCTCAACCGGCAACCTGATATTGCCGCACCGGATGGCGGACCATCGCATCGATGTCGATGCCGTCGAGGATCCATATGTGGACGGCCCCTCCTTGCAAGAACTCTTTTGATGATTTTGATCGGATCGCTTGCGTTCATATGTCCGGCCTGTTGGTGCGCTCCCACATGAACGCTGGCCAAGATGGGTTCCGCGACGTGGGTTCCAAACAGTGCATCGACCACGTTGGGCCATTGGATCCTACGGAGTGCCCCGCGTCTAGGATCGATCGATCACACCATCTGCTCGTTTCCTGCAAGTTCACGCATCAGTTCAGCACGGTAGCGTCTGTATCCTGCTCACCGTTACCGACTGATTTCGTTATGCCGCGCAGGCCAGAGCCGGTCGCGCAGCATTGCCCTTATAGGCTTCGCCGGTCACCATCATTTTCCAGGCGGTCCTGGCGATCTTGTTGGCCAGTGCGACAGCCGCGAGTTTTGGCGGCTTGCGCTTGAGCAACTCGATGAGCCAGAGCGAAGCGTTCCTGCCTCTTCCCGCTCTCACCTGTCGAAGCAACGAGGTTGCACCCACGACCAATGTTTTGCGCAATGCCTCATCGCCGGCCCTCGTAATGATACCGAGCCTGACTTTGCCAGCAGTCGAATGATCCTTGGGCGTCAGGCCCATCCAGGCGGCAAACTGCCTTCCGGATGTGAACTGTTCCGGTGCGGGCGCTTTCATCACCAGCAAGACCGCGCCGATCGGTCCGACACCAGGGATCTTTGCAAGACGGCGACAACATTCATTGTTGCGATACCAGGCCATCAGCTTTGCCTCCACCTCTTTCAGGCGCTCACCCAACTGCGCAAATTCCTCAGCGAGGGACGCAAACAGCTCACGTGCCGCAGCCGGAATGCTTTCATCAATCATGATGCGTTCCAGAAGGAGCGGAATATGAGACATGCCTTTGGCCGCGGTCAGTCCGAACTCAGCTGCATAGCCACGAATCGTATTGGCAAGCTGCGTCTGTGCGACGACAGCGCGCTCGCGCATGCCCACTAACATCAGCGCGGCTTGCTGATCCGCACTCTTCACCGGAACGAACCGCATCGTCGGGCGGCTCATCGCCTCGCATAGCGCTTCGGCATCGGCCGCATCATTCTTGCCGCGCTTGACGTAGGGCTTCGCCAGTTGTGGCGCGATCAGTTTTACCTCATGTCCGAGCTCCCTCAGCAACCGCGCCCAGTGATGCGAAGCGCCGCAGGCTTCGATCGCAATCACGGTCGGTGGGCATTTCGCAAAGAAATCCACCATCTCCTTGCGGCGCATCTTCTTGTGCAGGATCGGTTGCTCTGCGGCGTTGACGCCATGCAATTGAAAGACGTGCTTTGACGTATCCATGCCAATACGGATAATCTGATCCACGGGCGGCTCCTTCGTTTGAGACCGTTAACGACTCACTCTGGCACATTTCGATGCCCCGTTCGGGGCCGTCCACCCCAACAGTGCAATTGCTCGGTCGTAAGCGTGACCACCGCTGCCTCCCGGCGCGGCCACCGGAACCTGTCCTCGGTCAGCCGCTTCAGGACCAGCACAAAGCCCGACCGATCGAAGAACACGAGCTTCATCCGGTCGCGACGGCGATTGCAGAACGCAAAAACCGCCGGTGCAAACGGATCGAGCGCCATCGTCTCCTGGACCAGAACCGCAAGGCTGTTGATGCCGGCCCGAAAGTCGATCGGCTCGCGGTGCAGGTAGACTTTCAGGTCAGCGCCCAGTCTGAACATGACCCAGTGCTCCGATGGTCGCAGTCAATGCATCCACATCACCGCATTCCAGCGTCAACGTCACGCCGTTCGGCAGCGACGCGCTCACCTTGGCTGGAGAGGAAAAAGGCGCTGTCCTTTTCGATGCCGACCTACGTGCCCCATCGCAAGTCCCCGGCAAATCCACCGCAGCCATGCTGCTCTGTCGCAGCAAGGCCCGATCGGAAGTGCTTTCAATCTGAACCGGGATGAACGCCGATGGTGAGAGCGGCGGGAGGGACTGGGTCTCCGCCCGCTTCTTTATCCACTTCCGAAGAAGGTTCGCATTGACCCCATGTTCGAGCGCGAGCTTCGATACCGACACGCCAGGCTCAAGACAGGCCGAGACAAGACGGTCCTTCGATGCCGGGTCGTATCGGCGTCGCCCGTCCCGACCGACAAGCCTCACCCGCAGTCTCTGCTCATCTTCTTCCATCACAAGGTGTCCACCTATTTTGGTGGACACCTTGTATGGGGATTTCGTTGTCAAGGGGCCTTCACTGATTTCGCGGTAAAGCGGTCAGGATAGCCATAACAGAACGGTTGGTCACTGCCTTGTGCATTGGTCCGCGAGCATCAAATTCGAGGGGAGCCTGCCTTTGGGCGCATCGCATTACGCCGCAACCTTGTATTCGGTGGGTCTGCAAAAGACCCGGACCATGAAGCAGTCATTGGCTTCAGCAGCAAGGCTCCGAGGCGGCGGGCCCATTCTCATGACGGCAAATAACGCCATGGTGTCCATCGGGACACCGCCACCTCGAATCGATACGCGCGGGCGTCATTACGGCGGTTGATCCGTCAGGCGCCCTGCAGTGTGTTCAGTTTATCGGGCGCAATGTGACGCCCATCGGGATTTCGCCGACGGTAACCAATCGCCAGAGCGCGATGAGTAACTTGCGTGCGAGCGCCACGATCATCGTCGTCTTGCGGGCGCCCTGTGCCGCTCGTGCCTGGAACCATTGCGTCAGTTCGCTATTCTTTTGGAATCTCAGGAAGCGCCAGGCCAATTGGATCAGCCCGCGTCGCACCCGGGCGTTGCCTGCCTTGGCCAACCCCTTTTCGCGTCGTTTAGATCCGATCTCGTCGGGGGAGCCTGTCAGACCGGCGTAACGCGCCACCGCGCGCCGGTCTCTGAGGTTGCGGCTAAGCACCTCGTGGACCAGCATGTCGGCTGTCTCAATCCCGACACCAATCACGCGCGCCAATAGCACAACCATTGCATTATACCCCGACGCGGGCGCCTGCTCAAGCTGGGCAATTCTGGCTTTTTCAATCGTCGTGATCTGATCGCGCACCACCGCAAGCCGAGCCATGTCGCGCCGCATCTCTTCCAGCATATTCGGCGGAAGCGGCTGTCCTTCCGAAGTGCGCAGGTCCGGCAGCTTCTTCGGCGCCCGGCGAAGCTCGGGCTTGAAGCCACGGATGCCGAGCCGAGCCAGCGCCCCTTTCATGCGATTGACTATCCGCGTTTTCTCGCTGACCAGGTTCTCCCGCTCGCGGCTCGGCCGCTTGGCATCCTCTTCCGCCAGTGATGGGATCGCCACCATGCGGCAGTGGCCACGCTCGCCACGCAGCCAACCCAGGAACACGCGCATCAGCATGGCCGTGTCTAGCCTGTCGGTTTTCGCCCGTCGGTGTTCACGGTTCACGGCGACGCTGGTTGAATGGATGACGTGAGCGTCTATGCCTCGCGTCTGCAGCCACCGGGCCAGCCAGAAGCCGTCTCGCCCAGCCTCGAAGGCCAGCGCGACCCGGTCTATCGGCATGCCCGCAGCCTCCGCCTCCGATCGCCAACGCGCGATCAAACCGAGCAATGCATTGGGATCGGGATCGAGTTTCTTGAGGGGGTGTCGCTGAACGCCGGGAAGCATTCCGGCCACCAGCCAGTTATTTTGACTCATTTCTACAACGACGAGCACAGTGCGAGCTTGATCCAATACAGTGATTGATCGGCTGAGATCGTCGACTTTGGACATGATAGTCTATCCTTCGGGTTGATCGTACGACGATGGTGCCACCTCGCCGCTCCCCCGCATAGCTTCTCATGCATCAGAGCACTCAACAGCAAAAGGTGCGGGGAAATTCGCGCTTACGGAAAATCATAGGTGGCCGAACTCACCAAGGAGCCGCGCCGTGGCGCCGCTGGCATGGCGTCCGCCGCCTCCCCACGCTCCAGATTGAGAATTCCTAGAGAGCGCTGCGGTTGCAAAGCACGTCTTCCAGTTCCATGCCGTGAACGCGGCTGAGGAGCCAGTGCTGCGCAAGAAGCTGCGGCGCAAGGAGATGGTAGCGTTGTTCGAGAAGCTGTCGCCGACGGTAGTAGCGATCGAGGCGTGCGGCGGATCGCAGCACTGGGCGCGTCTCCTGCAGTCGTTCGGGCACGAACTGAAGCTGATCCCTCCGCACTATGTCAAACCGTACGTCAAAATATGGTCAGGTGAGCATATCTTGACTAGGACTGACCCGCTCCGTGATTGCGGAGCGGCAAGGAGGGTGTGTGCCGCCGGCGTGGTGTTGATCGTGTCGTCTGTCGCGCTGGTGGTCATGTGTCACAACAAGCTCGGACTGCGTCAGCATGGAGTGGCGGCTTGCAGCCCATTCCATCGGACAAAGGAGCTTGTCATGGCTCACCTTCGCCAGCCATGAGCGAGGACATGCAGGTGCGCAACTTCGCGCTCAACACCCAGCTGTCGTATCTGCAACAGGTCTCGCTATTTGCCCGCCACTTCGGCAAGTCTCCGGACTTGCTCGGGCGAGAGGATATTCGGACCTATCAGGTCTATCTAGCCAACGAGAAGAAGCTGTCGCCTGCTCGATTCACACCGCCATTGCGGCACTGCCCTTTCTCTGCAATGTGACGCTCGATCGGTGGAAGCGCTTTATTAATCCAGTCTGCCCGCCTGAACAGAGGTGAGAGGACATAGAATGTATTTATCCAGCTACCCGAACACCTATGGGCATATGAGGATATCTGCACCGTCTATGTGCTGTGGCAATGAGTATCTGCTGATCGATACGGGATCGGGCGCAGTTTTGGAGCATCTCCATGAACTCGGCGTCGACAGAGTTGACTGGGTCCTACACACCCACCCCCATAGGGATCAGTGCTGGGGAACGCCAAGGTCCAACAGTCTGGCGCAAAAGTCGCTGTTCCAGAGTACGAGCGACATTTGTTCGACAACGTTGAGGCTTTTTGGCAGGCGCGACGTATTTACGACAACTACAACAGCGTCCTTTATTCGCTGGACAAAATTTACAGGTCCGCGCTGTCCTAGAAGACTATAAGACTTTCGTCTGGAAAGACTTCGAATTCTGCGTTTGACCTGCAAAGGGACACACGCACGGCATGATCAGCTTGATCGTGATCGTGGACTGCAGGAAGATAGCGTTTATCGGTAACTTGATGAAAGCTGGCGGAAAGCTGTATCAACTCCACGCCATGCAACATGGGTACGGGGACCTTCTGGGTGTCGAATTCACCAGCAGTCTTACTGGCTCTGAAAAAGGAGAATGTCGATAGAGCCTATCCTTCCCACGGAGCTCCGATTTTCGAGGTGCAAGCGGATATTGAGACGCTCGAATCCAAGCTTGAGAAGCCTTCCACGGTCGCGTCCCCACAGGTGGTGTAGCTCGGCGGTATCGAAGCCGCTCGCGAGCGCGCTCTCGATAGCGCTGTAGCGAGCGAGC
>NZ_JAMYSY010000102.1:0-5668 GCF_040322175.1 Mesorhizobium sp. M0185
CGGCGACGATGATTGGCGCCCAGGCCTCGTCCGAGCAGTTGGAGAAGATCCTGTCCTATATCGACATCGGCCGCCAGGAAGGCGCGGAGGTGCTGACCGGTGGCGCCCGCAATGTTCTGCCTGGTGATCTGGCGGGCGGCTATTACGTCAAGCCGACCGTGTTCAAGGGACACAACAAAATGCGCATCTTCCAGGAGGAGATCTTCGGGCCGGTGGTTTCTGTCACGACCTTCAAGGACGATGACGAAGCGCTCAGCATTGCCAACGACACGCTTTACGGCCTCGGGGCCGGGGTCTGGACCCGCGATGGCAACCGTGCCTATCGCTTCGGCCGTGCGATCCAGGCCGGCCGCGTCTGGACCAACTGCTACCACGCCTATCCCGCGCATGCGGCCTTCGGCGGCTACAAGCAGTCTGGCATCGGCCGCGAGACACACAAGATGATGCTCGACCACTATCAGCAGACCAAGAACATGCTGGTCAGCTATAGCCCGAAGAAGCTCGGCTTCTTCTGATCACCTCTTTGTCTCACAGGCGCGGCCCGCGAGGGGCCGCGCCCATAATGACTGGAAACCGGATTAGACTATGCATGCAAAAGTCACGGCGACGCCGGAAGCCCTTGAACTGATCGCGGAAATTGTTGCCGAGCACGGACCAGTGCTGTTCCACCAATCCGGCGGCTGCTGCGACGGGTCTTCGCCGATGTGCTATCCGCTTGCTGGCTTCATCGTCGGCGATCAGGATGTGTTGCTCGGCCACATCGGCGACGCGCCCTTCTATATCGGGGCTTCGCAATTCGAGGTCTGGAAGCATACCGATCTCATCATCGACGTAGTGCCTGGCCGCGGCGGCATGTTCTCCCTCGATAACGGACGGGAGAAGCGATTCCTGACTCGGTCGAAGATCTGCGCTGTTCAGATCGGGAGGTAGCCTTCCCATCCGACTGCCGCCGATGGTCAGACCGCTACCGAATGCCTGGCCTTGCCGGTTTCGAAATATTTGTCGAACTTTGTCGCGATGCTCCTGACAAAGGGCCGGCTTTCCGCAGGCACGACGAAGCGGTCACCATCAAGTTCAAGCAACCAGCGATCGGTTCTTCTTGGATGTGCAGCCGCTGTGGGGGTCCGTCGCCTTTCTCACGGGCGGCGAGCTCCTTTCGCGAAGGCGGTGTTGGTCAGAGAACCTTTAGCGCAGTTCAAGTTAGCTGGTTGCCATTGGGGGGACTAATGTCCCCTCCTCTTTTGCAGCAGCCAGGAATGCCTTACGAGCCTCCTCAGGTTCCATCTCGTCGAATATCACGGCCATGCAAACGCGCACCGCGAGGTCCCAGCAAGGGCCACGTTTGGTCCACTTCATCAGCTCCTCGCCGGCTGCCTCGGCGTTGTTGACGTTGCGGATGATCCCGGGACGCTCGGTCTTGACGGGGACCGGAGGGTTGAACCAATGGAGTGCCATACAGTCACTCTTTGTCGGCCCTATCAAGTTCCTCCAGGAAAGACCTTTGCTCAGCCGGCAGTTCCCGTTCTACAGGCAGATTTAGCAGGTTGCGAAGGTAATTGCGGATTACCTCTAACTATTGAAAATGGCGCAGGACGGCGCGCTTTGTTGCGATGCCACAGTGACTGAAGTTGGCTGACAGCTACTCGCCACAGTCGAAAGCCACGCAGAGGCCCATGGCAGTTGCTGCCTCGACGATCGCCTCGGTCAGTTCTTCATCGGAGGCCACCAAATAAGGCGCAGCCTCCCGCGCTTCGCGCAGCGCCGCTTTTATCGAGACCGTGTCGCGACGGTCCACCCTATTGAGGAGTACGGTGATTGCTTGCTCTAGAAGTGGACCGACCCTTCGCGCGACGCTCATCCAGCCCTCCCCAGGGACACGCCGAAGTGGACTCTACTCCTACCTCCGAATCGTACAATTGTACGGTGCTGGCCGCAACAGTCAGGAATGTTTGGTTGAAAAATTCGTCCGGGTGATCGGATAATTGGGCGCGCGAAGAGGTCCGGACGCCCCGTGGTGCCAAGCACTGTTGCTTCGCCGTCGATGATTGCCCGCTTTGCGTCAATTCAGCCGCAGCCCGGACGATTGGGCTGTATCTGTCGGTCCAGTCGAAGCCGTTTCGCGTGAAGGCCTGCACCTTACCCCGTTGGATGATCAACTGCGTGCGATACCCATCATATTTGATGTCGTGAAACCACCCTGGGCCCTTGGGCGGCTTCTCGACCAGGGTGGGCATTTGGAACTCAATAAATGACAGCCGGCCAACGCCAGGCTCGGTGAGCATGCGCCCGCACTCCAGACACTACCATTTGATTCAATATCGCTGGTTCGAATCGGTTCCGAAACAAGGTGCACGCTGGCGGCGTTGGCATTTTCCGCATATTAGCAATCCCTTGACTATCGTCAAAGCCGCTCCAGAATCATGGGCATGGCTTGGGAAATTGCGGACATCAATATCGGCGATGAGGTGGCGATCACCGTGACGGTGCTGAAGCTGCTGGACGACGGAAGAGCTAGTGTCAGCATCCCCTCGTATGGTTTTCCGCATTCAGTCCCTGCTCCTAAAAGGTCCAAACCAGGTGACGAGCTACAGCTCACCGGCGAGGTCACGCGGGTCGACGAGGAAAATCGAAAGGTGACGGTGAAAGCTGGCGGGCTAATCACCGTGGATGCCGATACGATCACCGACTGGACGCCTGTTCGCCGCAAAAAGATGTCGCTTAGAGATGCGGCGGATTAGCGAATGCAGATCAAAGCATGAATTGCTGAGGATAATCCGCAAGGGCTGGCCGCCCTTGCTCTGGTGCGCATGGCATCGAGGACACCTGCCCGGCCGGCGTGCTGCCAATCGAGGAAGCTGCCTTGCTCAGGTGGCGCACTGTACGAAAATTACCAACTTCGTTAGCCGGGAACAAGCACTATACATCAAACGTTTTTGCGAGACTGAACTCTCCTCCTCCGGCCTGGCTGTAGCGGCCCGCTGCTCTGTACGGGCAGCGGGCCTGAGGGGTCGCACATGCCGCAGCGCCTGCGTACCAATCGCACCTGCCTTAGTCCTCATGATTTGGCTATTTGCCAGCGCGTTTTCGATCGAATTTGCGCAGACGAAGACCTCGACCCTTTAAGCCAACAGGGCGAAATCCTGGCGGAAACGGTAGTGGCGACTTTTCGAAATGCTCACACTGACGAGCGCGAACTGCTGAAGGCAGTCAGGTCTCGTCGCCGAAATTGAGCAGCAAAATTTCACCCGACCGACAGGTCGGGCTGCAGCCATTCGGCCTTGTCCCCGGAGCAGCCCCGGGGAGCTAATCAAAGCGACCACCAATGATCGCGTCGCTTTGACTAGCCGCCGCGAAGGGATTGAAGGCCGTCCAGCAACGAGGCCCTAACTGCCAGCAAGATAAGCGTCACCGATTGCGGCTGGCGGTGTGGCGGTCGTTTTGCACCCTCACCATTCCGCTCTTGCCGAGCAGTCCCAGTCCTCAGCCGCTGTTCCCGTAGCCCGGCCGTTTGCCTCACATGCCTGCTCGTTCCCGTGTGACGGTCGCCTTCACGACGCTCGCACTTGCCGGCTTCCATCCAGACGAGCCAATCGAGCCCAAGCGCAAAGCCGTGCTGGACGCCATTGAGGCGCTGGAGAAGGCGACAGAGAAACCGACCGCGAAGTGATGCGATGCGCAGCCTAGGCCCCACACCGGCCAGGATCGACCCGGAATGGCCTTACCAGATCGCGCTGCCCGACGACCTATGTACCGGACAGAGCTTTGCGCTGATCCGCGAATTCTGCGGAGCGCGCGGGCTGGCCCCGAACGGTAGGCAGGTGCAGGCGATATGGCCGGATCATAAATACGAGAACTGGCGGCTCCACGCATGCCTTCTGCTAGTGCCGACGTTTGATGTGGCGCAAAGGATCTGCAGAAGCTAACATAGCTTGTTCTTGGAGGCTGTCGTGCGTACGAGACGTTTCAGAAAGCCCGTCGTCGTTCAACCCGGCCGGATCGATCGCGACAGAGTTGTTGCGTCCGTATCGGACGCGGCCGAAGTTCTGCTGAGGGATTGGCCGAGGCCGGCGGGCAAGTCGCGGCTCGCCGCAATCGAAGCATGCCTTGCCGTAATCCGTGGAGAAAAACCACCAAGGATAGCTCGCCAGGCGTTCATCGCTGCTGCCAAGGAGGCCAGGATATTGCTCGCGGAAGAAATTTAGGCTTACCCAGCACCCGTATGGGCATGCCCTTGAAGCACGGAGCGCTGCTGGATTCAGCGGCTTTAATCGACCTCTCCTGCCCCGTCAGGATACGAGGACGTGAAGACGCAAGCCGTGCTGAAGCTTGTGTTGTGGCGTGAGCCGCGCTTACTGAACCGCGAAGCCAGGCAGCTCATTCCCAGCCAGGCCACCTAGACCATCTAGACCTGACGGCATGGCCCGAACGTCGTGCACTGTCAGGCTTTGGCCTTGCGCTTTGCTGGTGCTTTTTTGGGCGGCGTTTTGTCAACCGCCTTGCGGCCGAGACCGGCAGCTTTGGCAAGCGCAGACCGCTGAGCCGCATAGCTGGGCGCTACCATAGGATAGTCCCACGCCAAACCCCACTTGGCTCTGTACTCATCAGGTGTCATGCCAAGCAAGCCCAGGTGGCGCTTCATCGACTTGAACTTGCGCCCGTTCTCAAGGCTTATAATGTATTCGGGAAAGATCGACTTCTTAGGATTTACCGCGGGCGTAAGTATTGGCGATGGTGCAGCGACCGGCTCAGCTAGGCCAGACAACGCAGAATTGACACTGGCGATCAAATTCGGCAGATCCGCCACGGGCGTTGCGTTGCTCTGGACATAGGCTGCGACGATATCTGCTGTCATCCCTAGCAAATCAGCCCTTCGCTGCCCAATTGCTTCATCCATCAAAATCGTTCCCGTGTTGATCTCCGGCGTTCCTATTTGGAAAATTCGGCCTGCGCAATTGCAAACAACGATTATTTGACGCTAGATTACTCCAAGGCCGACTTTGCTGGTCATCCCCTGCGACATGCGTGTATGCGGCCAATTTCCCTTCAGGTGTAGCACCCTCATTCACCCAAATGCGATCAGCAGATCGTTGGCATTATCTGGTCGCCGGCCTTGATCTGGACTTCGGGCATGGTGCTGTCACGCTCGGCATGCAGCGCCGTTCCATCTCATCGCTTCGATCGAAAACAGCAGATCGCCGGCCTTCACCGCCTGGACGGCAGCGACCGAGAGCGCCGAGACGACGCCAGACATCGGCGCGCCGACACGCGAACACAGCCCAGGATGACAACGTGTGTTCGCGAGATGTCAGGCGTTCAAGATTTTCGCTTCCTTGGCGGCGCTGAGAAATGCCACGCGGGCAATCTCCGGGGCCTTATCGCCGCCGAGCAACGCATCAGGTCAGGCGGCGTTTACGCGTTCGACTCTACCTTCACCGCGAAAAAGCGCCTGTCGATACCTCTCGGAGCCGCTTAACCAATCCATGGGTATAGAGGCTGAGATTATTCAGGGGCGATCGCTGAAAAATTCAGAGATGGGACACAGGAGACCTAACCAGAGGAGCGTAACACCCCTCCTCCTTGGCAGTGTTTGGACCGGAGACATCGCGAACAGGTGTGCGAGGACATCGCGAACAGTTTCCCACCCTATCTGTTGCTTGCGTTGAGGTCG
>NZ_JAMYSY010000103.1:0-5596 GCF_040322175.1 Mesorhizobium sp. M0185
CCGGGTGTGACGAGATGGATGAAGTCACAGGCGACGGCTATGCCGAATTGCTCGACGACGGCTCGATCGAGATCACATTCGCCTACCACAACGGCGACGAGGCCATCCTCAAGGCAATACGTCAGACTTCTTCAACAGCCTGCTAGGAGGCGAAAACCTACACCCTGTTTCGACGGGTCTGTCCGGATTGCCACAATTTTCGGCCAGTCAAGGACTATACGACGCGTCGAATTCAAACGGTGTTCGGCACAGTGGAGGTTCGCAATCCCCGCTGGGTGTTGTGCCGGGATTGCCATCCAGGGATGGACGCCGCATCCAATGGTCGAGGTTCCCGACCTGTTGAGGGAAGTGCATGAATGGACCGGCTTTGCGGATAGCTTCACGCATGTTCGCACCGGGGACGTCCCAAGAAATGTCTCGGCCATGCTGGCCGGCGTACTGGCGGATGCGACCAACCTTGGTCCGAAACAGATGGCCAGCGCGTCCAAAGGCATCAGCGCTCACCAGATCAGTTGGATGAGAACCTTCCATGCACGGTCGGAGACCTACCGCGCGGCGCAGGCCTGCGTGACGGACGCACACACCCGCCATCCGCATTCTCGCCTTTGGGGCAATGGCACGACGTCATCATCTGACGGCCAATTCTTCCGCGCGAGCGACCGAGCCGCAAAGCGCGGCGACATCAATCTGCATTACGGCAGCGAACCCGGCTCAAAGTTCTACAGCCACCTTTCTGATCAGTACGGCTACTTCAGCATTCTGCCCATCAGTCCGACCGAAAGTGAGGCTGCTTATGTGCTCGATGGGCTATTCGATCAGGACACGGTCCTCGACATCCAGGAACACTTTACCGATAGGGGTGGCGCGAGTGATCACATCTTCGGTCTGTTCGCCCTCATAGGCAAACGCTTCGCGCCGCGACTGCGCAACCTCAAGGACCGGAAGTTCCACACGTTCGAGAAAGGCGATGCATACCCGGCGCTGTCGAACCACATCGGGGCGCCGATCAACACCACCCTGATCCTCGAGCACTGGGATGATCTCCTCCATCTGGCGGCGTCGATCACCACGCGATCCGTAGTGCCGTCCACGATCCTGAAGAAACTATCCGCATCTCCGAAGGAAAGCCAACTCGCACGAGCGCTACGGGACTCGGCCGGGTCGAGCGATCGCTGTTCATGATCGAATGGTACTCAAGTTCGGCGCTACGCCGGCGTTGCCAGGCCGGCCTCAACAAGGGTGAGGCTGCGCATAAGCTGAAGCGCGCCGTTTTCTTCCACGAGCGTAGTGAAATCCGTGACCGGTCGTTCGAAAGCCAGGCGTTCCGCGCCTCCGGCCTCAACCTCGTCGTCAGTGCGATCGTAGGAATAAGGTCTATATCGAACGGGCCGTTACCTACTTACGCAAAACGCATCGCGAGATTCCGGATCATCTGCTCAAGCACGTATCGCGGCTGAGTTGGGAGCACATCAACCTGACCGGCATCTACACCTGGGATGCAGAACATCAGATGCCTGAAGGATTCCGTTCGCTCAGACTTCCGGCTCGGTTACGCCACGCCGCATGACGTTCATGCTCCGTTCGACGTTAGCGTGTCGCTGGGAACGGTTCTTGTTCCGACCCCTACTCGCTGGGTTACACAAGCAGCCAACTGTTCCGACGGGTCCTATTTCCCCAGGTGGCCCTCACGGCAATTCCCGAGCTGACCACCTCGATGATGGCCATCATGAAGGCGCTTTCACTCGGATTCGCCATCGAGGTGGTCGATATCTAAGCGCAGTCCCAATTGACCGCCGCGCTGAACTTCTACTACCTCGAAGCCTTTGTGATTGCCGTCGTGATCTACATGGTGATCGCCTATGTCGTCATACAGATCGCCGACAGGCTGGAGCAATCCCTCCGGGTGTGGACGTGAGGCATGCATGTGGGACAGGATCGCCAAGCTTCGGGATTACTCTCGTCACGGTAGGGGCCGCCGACCGTCGCGCGCGCTGGGCGCGCTATTTCTCATCGCCGTTGGCCTCTATGTCGGATACCATGGCTGGACAGGACTATCCGCCGCGGGGGCCTGATGCGCTCATGCTTCAACCCAAGACCGCAATCCGAGATAGCGAGCCAATCATGAAATCCGAGACAGCAGCCACGGAAAGCGTTGAGCCGGCGCCTAAGACGGTTCCATCGGGTTGGCGAGTGTTGATGACGCGCGAACGCTGGACCGAAGTCGCGCGCATCCTTTTTACCGGCTTGATGGCGTTGCTGTATTGGCAGCAGCTCATTCCAATACAAGCCTTGTGGGTGGCGGTTGCCATCGGCTTGTATCCGCTCGTCAAGACCGGCGTCGTTGATCTCGTAAAAGAGCGCAAGATCGGTACCGAAATATTCGTCACCATTGCCACGGTGGTGGCGCTGATCGGAGGCGAGACCGTCGCCGGCGCGGTCCTCATGGTGATCATTTTGATCGCGGAGTTCATCGCCGATGTGAATATGGAACGAGCGCGAGCCTCGATCAAAGACCTGATCGGCTCAGTGCCGCAGGTGGCGCTTGTGCGGTACGCAGGTGCCGAACGCATGGTCCCGATCGAGAATTTGCGCGCGGGCGACGTTGTCTTGGTGCGGGCCGGCGAGAAGATCCCGGTCGATGGCACCGTCGTCGGTGGAGCGGCTTCGGTCAACGAAGCATCGATCACAGGAGAGAGCATTCCCAAGGACAAGAGCGATGGCGCCGATGTCTTTGCCGGAACCATCGTCGAATCCGGCGCCCTCGACATCGAGACCGAGAAGGTTGGTGCCGACACCACCTTTGCCCGCATCATCAGTCTGGTCGAGAATGCCGAAGCGGAACAGGCACCCGTCCAGAAACTGGCGGATAAGGTCGCGTCATGGCTGATCCCGGTCGTGCTGATCTTCCTCGTTGCGGTTTATCTTTATACCCGCGACGTTCGGATGATCGTCACTCTGCTGATTTTCACATCACCTGCCGAACTCGGATTGGCGACTCCTCTGGTGATTATCGCAGCCATTGCGCGAGCCGCACGCAGTGGAATTCTGGTCAAGGGGGGCGTCTATCTGGAGTCTTTGGCCAAGGTCGACGTCCTGGTGTTCGACAAGACAGGCACCCTGACGGCGAACAAGCCCGAGGTTGTCGGCGTGGAGATGCAGGACGGCACGCTTTCGGAAGCTGATCTGATCAGCCTTGCCGCCGCCGCCGATCGGCGCTCCGCTCACCCCTTGGCGAAAGCGGTCGTCAACTATGCCGCCCGGATGAAAATCGATGTCCCGGAACCGGAGCAGTACGAGCAGTTGCAGGCGCGCGGTGTGAAGGCGACGGTCTCCGGACGCACCGTGCTGGTCGGGAATGCATTGTTGTTGCGCGAGGCCGGCGTGCCGCTTTCCGATGCGATCGAAAAGGGCGGACAGACGCCGGTTCACGTCGCGGTCGATGGGAAATTCGCTGGCGTGATTTTTATTGCCGACACATTGCGACCAGGTGCGCGCGAAGCGCTGGCAAAGCTCCGTGCAACCGGGGTCAAGCGCATGGTGATGGTGACGGGTGACAATGAGGCCACAGCGCGGACCATCGCCAACGAGCTCGGCGTGGATGAAGTGCGTGCCAATCTGATGCCGCAGGACAAGGTCGCCGCCATCGCCGAATTGCAAAAGCAGGGCCATCGCGTGGCGATGGTCGGCGACGGGATCAACGACGCGCCGGCGCTGGCACGCGCCGATGTCGGCATTGCGATGGGGGGCGGCGGCACGCAGGCAGCGCTGGAAGCCGCCGACATCGCATTGATGAAGGATGACCTGGCAAGAATTGTCAGCGCCCGCGCGATTGCGCGACGCGCTTACCGGACAATTCAGGAGAATATCTTCGTCGGCGTTGGTGTTGTGCATGTTTTGGGCATTACCGCAGCGCTGATGGGCTGGATCGGTCCTATCCAGGCAGCGATTTTGCACTTGGGGCCAGATGTCCTGGTGTTCCTGAATTCGGCAAAACTGCTGCGCGTTCGAATCCAAGATGTTTAAGCGCATCTCTTTGAAGCCTAAGGCTTCGAACCGAACTAGCCAAAGCGGTCATTCGATTCGTCCGATCGGATGACTGCTACTGGCGCATGTGGTCGCTTGGCGCGTTCATAGATCAGATTGCCTGATGAGGCTCGGGAAGGTCCGGCCGGGGTGGAAAACCGCCGTTCAGCGCCCTATGCGAGCACGAAATTCGGCAGTCGAATTGGTGCGTGGAAACGGTTCGGAAGGCAACTGTACATCGAGAAAGGCACAAAGCGGCTCCCATCCTTCGGAGACTTGATACGTGAGAAGGCGTTCAGGTGGCAGCGTTGATTTCACGGAAGCGTTATGTGCTTCATAGACAGCGATTGCGTGATCACGGTTATCAAATCGACCGCCAAAGACAGTGTTTCCAACCACCGCCACACCAAAGGACTGTGGATCATTGGTAGCAGCATCCATCGTGAGCCCTATTGTTTGCGCCATGCTGTCATACCAGGCTTCCGGGTCACGAACTGTCAGGATAACCTTTGCATGAGGGTAGTGGTCACTCACTTGGCGCCAAAAATGCGCCGTTGGCCAATCGACCGCGGAAAGATAGCCGGCATATGCCGCATCCCAGGTCGGGAGTTGTCCCTGGCCGGCGGCGCGCCACAGCGCCTTCTGCTCGGGATTGGCGTGGACATCTGCCATGTGATGACACGGCCCGAACCCAAGATGCTCCAAGGCGAGCTTCAGCGAATATGTGCCAGTGCGACCCATGCCTGCACCAATGACATCTAGAGCCATGAGCACCCCAAGGAGATTTCAATCGGTCAAAATACCGCTGTTTTCTTTAATTCGCTATATCTTTGAAGGTCAGCTCCGAATCGCGTCAAGCCGTAGCGCGCGAAGGTCAGTATTGGAGAAGCGCCGGGAATGGTGGCTCCTGGCGCCGCTGTGGCGAAGACGCGTGGATCGACACCACTATCCGCTGACGCAGCGCTTGCTCCGGTCGATGACGTGGATGCCCATCAAAGGATGGGAGACAACCGACAGCGAGTTTCCGCCGGGAACGTGATCGCGGTCCACCAAAGCCATCTTGAACGGCAAGGCCGTGCAGACCTGCTCCATCAGGCTGCTCGACGTATACCGCGCGACATTCGAGCAGCGTGGACACAAGCTGGCAAGGCAAGGGGTTAGGCGCCGCGCTGTTGCAAGACACCGTTCTGCGCACGCGTTACGCCGCGACGATCCTCGGGATTCGCGGCCTTCTTGTTCATGCCATATCGGACGAAGCGAAAGCCTTCTACGAGCACTACGGCTTTGCGGCTTCCCCGAAAAATCCGATGACCCTTGCGCTCTCGCTAAGGCGCGTTGAAAGAGCGGGCCGAAACGTCTTGTTGTGCACAAGTTGGTAATCGCCTCGTAATCAACCAGCCGGAAAA
This sequence comes from Mesorhizobium sp. M0185, assembly GCF_040322175.1. Classification (NCBI taxonomy): domain Bacteria; kingdom Pseudomonadati; phylum Pseudomonadota; class Alphaproteobacteria; order Hyphomicrobiales; family Phyllobacteriaceae; genus Mesorhizobium; species Mesorhizobium sp. M0185. The sequence goes on from NZ_JAMYSY010000103.1 coordinate 5,430, forward strand.
AGCTTCCAGCGCCGCGGCCTAAAAGCCACGCGAGTTTTCTGCGCCGCCGGATGGTCGACGGGCAATTCGATCTCGACCCGCCGACGTTCGCCGCCGATTTCGAGCTCGACCCGCCTGGTGCCGGCGACGCGGCGGCTGGCGGCGACCGTGCCGGCGATGCAGCCGTT
>NZ_JAMYSY010000104.1:0-5146 GCF_040322175.1 Mesorhizobium sp. M0185
CCACGTGGTCGTCGATGCGTGCGGGCTGCCGATCCGGCTCGGCCTGACAGCAGGGCAAGCCCATGACGGGCAGATCGTCGATACATTCCTCGACCACCTCGGTCCGCGCGCCATCGTGCTGGCGGACAAGGCCTATGATGCCGACCGCATCCGGGAGCTGATCCAGCAGCAGGGTGCCACGCCGAACATCCCGGCCAAGCGCAACCGGAGTGGAAACCCTGCTTCAGCAAGCGGCTCTATCGCGAGCGCAACCTGATCGAGCGGTTCTTCTCCAAGCTGAAGCACTTCCGTCGCGTCGCCACCCGCTACGACAAGCTGGCTGCCAACTTCCTCGCCATGATCCAGCTCGCTTCGATCAGGCTATGGCTTCGCGCTAATGAGTCTACGGCCTAGTCATCGCCGCGGCCGCCATGATCTCCTTCGTGAGACTATATGAGGAACCGACGCTTGCCCGCCGCTACGGTGACGAATATGAGGCCTATCGCCGTGCCGTACCAGGCTGGCTGCCCCGCCTGACACCTTGGCGCGGCTGAGGCAGGCTCCAAGGCCGTCACCACGGCAGCGGGCCGTCCTCGTTCGAGAACGTGCCCGTCGGGCCGTTCGCATCGAGAAGGGCGAGGCGCACGGGCTCCCGCGCGGCCTGTTCGACGGTGCGCGGACCTTGGAAGTTGTTGAGCTCCGTCGCGGTGTAGCCCGGGCAGGCAGCGTTGACCTTGATGCCGGTCTCCTCGAGCTCGATGGCGAAGGCGAGCGTCATCGCGTTGACGGCCGTCTTCGACGGGTTGTAAACGGCGCCAAACGAAGTGCGGTACGGAAAGGCCGGATCCGCGTTCAATGTCAGCGAGCCGGCGCCGCTCGATACGTTGACGATACGCGCCGCCGGCGCCTCACGAAGGAGCCGCAGCATCGCTTGCGTGACGGCGACGATGCCAAACACGTTCGTCTCGAACACCGCGCGTACGTCGTCGAGAGAGGCAACACTCGGGCGGCCCGAGTTGATGATCTCCTCGAACGACGTGCCGGGCTTTCCCGCATGGGAGATGCCGGCATTGTTCACCAGCACGTCGAGGCGGCCGAGTTCGATGCGGATGCGCTCTGCCGCGGCGGCGATCGACGCCTGATCGGTGACGTCGAGCTGCAGGGCGTGGGCATCCTCTCCGATGCTATTTGCGGCTGCCTCGGCATGCTCGAGCCTGCGCGATCCTACGAGCACGGTAAGGCCGTTCGCCGCGAGGTCCTTGGCGATCTGAAGACCGATGCCCTTGTTGGCCCCGGTGACCAGGGCGACGGGTTTGTCCTGCATGGTAATCTCCTTTTGTGCACCGATGTGTGGCCAACACCGCTTTGCCGTGCTAGATACAAGTCAAACGGAACCACGTTCCACATATATCCGGAACAAGGTTCCGTTTGCAAGAGGTAATTTGATGGGCGAAAAAACGCCGAACGGCAAAACGGATCAAGGCGATGGTCTGGAACCCCGCGACCGCGCGGATCGCCACGTGCGCGCCGACGCACGGCGCAACATCGACGCGTTGCTCCGGGCGGCCATGGCGGTGTTCGCGACCTCCGGCGTGGAGGCTCCGGTGCGAGAGATCGCGGAAAAGGCTGGCGTCGGCGTCGGCACCGTCTACCGCCATTTTCCACAGCGCTCGGACCTGATCGTGGCCGTCTTCCGCAACGAGGTTGACGCCTGTGCGGACGCCGCGCCGATCCTGGCCGGAAAGCATGAGCCCGGTGAAGCGCTGGCCCTGTGGATGCAGCGCTATGTGGATTTCATCACGGCAAAACGCGGCCTCGCGGCAGCCTTGTACTCAGGCAATCCGGCATTCGACACTTTGCCTGCCTATTTCAACCAACGGCTCCGGCCCGCGCTTCAAACATTGCTGGAGGCGGCGGCCGCGGCCGGCGAGGTGCGCGCCGATATCGAGCCGGGCGACCTGTTGGGGGCGGCCGCCAGCCTTGCCATGCCGGCACATGGCGGCGGCCCTGCCCAGGCGCGGCGCATGGTTGCCCTGCTGGTCGACGGTTTGCGCTACGGCGCCAGCACGCTGGCGGATACGCGTTCCTAAAGCGCGTTGCGTTCGACCGACCTGATGCGACGCGCTTTAGGTTCTTGTTTGATGCATGTCCTTATCGCAAAACCGCTGCACGCTTTTGCGCGACATGCATTAAATCAGAACGACCAGCTGCGCGCCTTGGCGATGATGAAATCGCGGAAGACATGCAGCTTCGCCTGGTTCTTCATCGCATCGGGATAGGCGAAATAGGTATCGAAGGACGGCACTTCGGTCTCGGGCAGCAACTGCACCAGTCCGGAATCCTTGCTGACCACGTAATCCGGCAGCATGGCGATGCCGGCGCCGCCCTGCACCGCCCGCTTGATCGACAATATGTCGTTGATCTGCAGCGTCGGCACCCTTTGCCCGCCTTCGAAATCGCCGACCGTCTCCAGCCAGTTCAGTTCCGACAGATGCGCCGGCACCGGCACGCCGAAGGTGACGATGCGATGGGTTTTCAGCTCGGCGATCGAATTCGGCTTGCCGTATTTGTTTACATAGGATGGCGCCGCGTAGAGATGGAAATGCACGGTGAACAGGCGGCGCTGGATGAGGTCCGGCTGCTGCGGCTGGCGCAGCCGGATGGCGCAGTCGGCCTGGCGCATCGTGAGATCGAGCTCCTCATTGGCCAGGATGAGCTGCAGGCTGACCTCGGGATAGAGCTCGATGAATTCCTGCACGCGCTCTGTCAGCCAGCCGGCGCCGAGGCCGACCGTGGTCGTCACCCTGAGCACGCCGGAGGGCCGGTCCTTGGTTTCGGTCAGTCGCGACTTGATGGTTTCGAGCTTCATCAGCACGTCGTGCGCCGTGCGGAACAGCATCTCGCCCTGCTCGGTCAGCACCAGGCCGCGGGCATGGCGATTGAACAGCGGCACGCCGACGTCATGCTCGAGCGCGCTGACCTGCCGCGAGATCGCCGATTGCGACAAATGCAGTGTTTCCGCGGCATGGGTGAACGACCCCGCTTCCGCCGCGGCGTGAAACACGCGTAGCTTGTCCCAATCCAACGCCATGATTTCCCCTCGTCCTGTTTTCTGGCGTCCGCCTGTTTTCGGCGTCTGAATGAAAAATCAGGCTTTTGCGCGGCTTTTCTCAGCCGCTTATCGAACAATCACTCCGCCGCTTCGCGGTGAACCTCGATCCCCGCCAGATATTTTTCCGCCTCAAGCGCGGCCATGCAGCCGAGACCGGCCGCCGTCACCGCCTGGCGGTAGATGTCGTCGGTCACGTCGCCGGCGGCGAACACACCCGGCATATCGGTGCGGGTCGAATCCGGCGCCGTCCACAGATAGCCGTTCGGCTTCTGCTTCAGCTTGCCGGCAAACAGCTCGACCGCCGGCGCGTGGCCGATCGCCACGAACACGCCGTCGACCACCAGATGCATCTCCTGCCCGGTCACCACGTTGCGCAGCTTCAGCCCTTCGACCGACGGCGGCAGCGGCGCCTTGCCGGGCCTGCCGGTGATCTCGTCGACCACCGTGTCCCAGATGATGCGGACATTGTCTTTCCGCAGCAGCCGCTCGCGCAGGATGCGCTCGGCGCGGAAATCGCTGCGCCTGTGGATGACGGTGACGCTCTTGGCCAGGTTGGAGAGATAGAGCGCTTCCTCCACCGCCGAATTGCCGCCGCCGATCACCGCGACGTCCTTGCCGCGGTAGAAGAAGCCGTCGCAGGTGGCGCAGGCCGAGACGCCAAATCCCATAAAGGTGTGTTCGCTCGGGATGCCCAGCCATTTGGCCTGGGCGCCGGTGGCGATGATCAGCGCGTCGGCGGTATAGATCGTGCCGGAATCGCCCTTGGCGCGGAACGGCCGCACGTTGAGGTCGACCTCGGTGATGATGTCGTTGACGATGTCGGTGCCGACATGCTCGGCCTGCCTGAGCATCTCGCTCATCAGCCATGGACCCTGGATCGGTTCGGCGAAGCCCGGATAGTTTTCGACATCGGTGGTGATCATCAGTTGCCCGCCCTGCTGCAGGCCGGCGACCAGCATCGGCTTGAGCATGGCGCGGGCGGCATAGATCGCCGCCGTATAGCCGGCGGGGCCGGAGCCGATGATGAGAACAGGCGCATGCTTGGTGATCATGAAAAACCTCTGCGGGGAGCAGCCATGGATTGTGGCATGAACTCTCGTCGATTGTTGCGCGTAATGTAAGTGTTGCCTGCGACGCCAGCAAGGCAAGTTGCCGTTCGTCCCCGGAAAGCTTCGGCGCCGGCGACGGCGACAAGCAACCCGCAGCAAGATGATGCGAAAATCCTCGATCCAGCGGATGGAATAGACAGCAAAGTCGTTTAATTACAAAGTCGCGAAAGATTCTTTCGCGTCACCACGGAAGCCACCATGCCGATCAAGGCCGATCTCGATGCCATCGACTGGAAGATCCTGCGCGAGCTTCAGCAGGACGGACGCATGACCAATGTCGAACTGTCGAGCCGCGTCGGCATTTCGGCGCCGCCGTGCCTGCGCCGCGTCAGGCGGCTGGAAGAGGCCGGCATCATCCGCGGCTACCGCGCTTTGCTCAACGCTCCGGCGCTCGGCCTCGACGTCGTCGCCTTCTGTCTGATCGGCCTGCATCACCAGGCCGACGCCGAACTCAAGACCTTCGCCGAGCGCACCCGCGGCTGGCCGATCGTGCGCGACGCCTGGATGGTGTCGGGCGAGTCCGATTTCCTGCTACATTGCGTGGCGAGCGATCTCGGCACCTTCCAGACCTTCGTCATCGAGGAACTGGCCTCGGCCCCCAATGTCGATACGGTGCGAACCGCGCTGACCATCCGCCGGGTCAAAGACGAAGGGCTGGTGGCGTTTTCGGGTTGAGAGAGCAGGCAAAGCGGCTGCGAAACAAAAACCCGGAAACAAAAAACCCGCCTCGGCGGACGGGATCGTCGGTGGAAATCATCACCATACCCAAATTATTAGCATAGCTGCCGGCACAAAGCAAGAACAAAATTGCGCCTTCAGCGTTAGAATGCGGCTTCATGCCAGCTTGGGTTCCTCGCCCCACGAAAGTGGGGAGAGGTGTCTCGGCGAAGCCGCGCCCGAGAGGGGAACCGCGCTCTACGAAGCCCCCTCTACGGGGGGGGGGGGG
>NZ_JAMYSY010000105.1:0-5089 GCF_040322175.1 Mesorhizobium sp. M0185
AAGGTCTCGACTGGCGGCGCGTCCATGAGGCGCGCCGGACCCGCGTTCCAGCCCAGGCCGGCTGACCCGCGACGAAGTGAATCAGCCTGGATTCCGCTGTCGCGGGCTGTCGGCGAATATGGTCTGATCCTGTCATGGCGATGACTGCTGACCAGCTTCCCGACGATCCGGACGCGCTGAAGGCGATGGTCCTGGCGCGCGACGTCGAGAACGCCCGGCTGATCCAGATCATCAAGGAATTGCAGCGCCACCGCTTCGGCCGTCGTGCTGAAACGCTCCCCGAGGATCAATTGCTGCTGGGGCTCGAAGAGGCCGAGCAGATCGAGGCCGCCGGCGAGGAAGCGAAGGAACAATCTGCTCTCGCCGAGCGCCAAGCAAAGGCCACGAAGCGCCGGGCGAACCGCGGTGCGTTGCCACCCCACCTGCCGCGCACGGAGATGGTCGTCGACATCGAGGACCATGCCTGCCCGTGCTGTCGCAATGGCCTGCACCGGATCGGCGAGGACGTGAGCGAGCGGCTCGACATCGTTCCGGCGCAGCTGCGCGTGATCGTGGTGCGGCGGCCCAAATATGCCTGCCGCGCCTGTGAGGATGTGGTCGTTCAGGCTGCCGCGCCGGCCCGGCTGATCGAGGGTGGTCTTCCGACCGAAGCGACGGTCGCCCAAGTCCTGGTCTCCAAATACGCCGATCACCTGCCGCTCTATCGTCAGGCGCAGATCTATGCCCGGCAAGGCATCAATCTCGATCGCTCCACGCTCGCCGACTGGGTCGGCCGCGCCGCCTGGCACCTGCGTCCGGTGCATGAGCGGCTGCTTGGCAAATTGAAGTCCTCGCCAAAACTCTTCGCCGACGAGACGACCGCGCCGGTGCTCGATCCCGGCCGAGGCAAGACCAAGACCGGGCAGCTCTGGGCCTATGCGCGTGACGATCGGCCATGGCAGGGAGCCGACCCGCCGGGCGTTGCCTATGTCTACGCACCCGACCGGAAGGCCGAGCGTCCGATCGCTCATCTCGCAGGCTTCACTGGAATCCTGCAGGTCGATGGCTATGGCGGCTATCGCGTGCTGGCCGACAAAAGCGACGTGACGCTCGCCTTCTGCTGGGCACACGTGCGCCGACGCTTCTATGAACTGGCGACAGCGGGTCCCGCGCCGATCGCCAGCGAGGCGCTGAGACGGATCGCCGAGCTCTACAGAATAGAGGACGATATCCGCGGCCGATCGGCCGATGAACGCCGTGCGATGCGTCAGGAAAATAGCCGCGCTATTGTCGCCGATCTCGAACCCTGGCTGCGCGAGAAGCTCGGCCTGATTAGCCAGAAGACAAAGCTCGCCGAGGCGATCCGCTACACGCTCTCGCGCTGGCAAGGCCTCTCGCGCTTCCTTGACGACGGCGGCCGCATCGAGATCGACAGCAACACCGTCGAGCGCTCAATCCGTCCAATCGCGCTCAACCGCAAGAACGCGCTCTTCGCGGGCTCGGACGGCGGTGCCGAACACTGGGCAGTCATCGCATCGCTCATCGAAACCTGCAAACTCAACGGTGTCGAGCCGCTCGGCTATCTCGCCAACGTCCTCACCAGGATCGTCAACGGCCATCCGAACAGCCAGATCGACGACTTGCTGCCCTGGGCCTACATCCGGGCGCCTGAGCTCAAGGCCGTGGCCTGAGAACAGCGCTTACAATTAAGCGCCAATCCCGAAGCCAGTTTCCGTAAGGATCGCCCGTCGTGGCATTGCCTATCAGTGCAACAACATCGAACGGGCCGCCGAGCGGCTGTTGCACAGGACCAAGCAGTGTGGCCCCAAATGGCTCAGCGCAGTGCAGCTCTGCCATGCATGCCTTGATCGATAAACGCGAAGTAGTCGCGGGGCGTTTCTCGAAGCGGCCAAGGAACAGGGAAACCTACTGCCTCCTTAGCATCTGCGACTGAAGCCCTACTTTCGGCCGGGCACGAAACTAACAAAGACCATCGTCGGCTCTGCAGCGAGGCGGCGGTCATAGAACTGGCAAGCGAGGACCATTGGCCTGTCCGACTATCGTTGTGCCTTCAGCAGACGCTCGAGCGTTGAAAAGTCCCTCATGTCGCGGTAGGGCGTCAGGTCAAGATCCTTGGGGATCTTCTTGAGCTTCTCTTCGGAGATCGGTTTTTCGTTCTTTTTGTTGACGGCCTGGTAAGCGGACCAGCCAACACCCGCCGCCTTCACGGCCTCGCGTTCGGCTCGAAGGGCGATTTGATGCGCGTGCAGATAATGAAGCCCGAGTTCGTCTAGGAGCGCCTTTTCAACGATCTCGTGCGTTAGCAGGAATGGGGCAAGCCGGACTTTGGCGGATTTCCAATCCATAGTGCGAGGCATATGGCGATCGATATAAATCGTCCTGCCATCTTTGCTGTAGCCAGCAATGTAGGGGATATCGAAATCATGAACGATCTTCACCCGACGATGCAGCGCCCGCACAGCGTCATTCAGTACATCATCGTCCAACTCTTCGGAAACGTGGCGGACTTCATCTTCAAGCTTCATTTTTTCCACACTGACACAAGCGGCGCTTTGCTCCCATAGACCGGGTCCTTCCGTGAACGGCCAACTTGGGAATCGTTCGTAATGCCCGCTCATGTTCCTGCGCTGTCGTGCATTCGTCATAAGCGCCGGATGCGGGATAAGCGCCGACCACCAGGAAACCAGCAGACTCGGAGAGACATTGGTGACCGGTGCCGGCCGGAAGAACTGCCATGTCGCCGGCCTTCAAGGACAATGTACGGCCCCTGTTGCCCCCGAACCGAACCTTGCCGGTTCCGCCCGCAACCCCAAGCACTTCATTTTTGCGGGAATGGTAATGAACGTAGTGGTAGATGCCGTCCCGCCAGCCGCTACTCCAGCCATTGGCCTCGAAAAGCGCTTCCAGCACGGCTGCGGAGTCAAATTGTTCCATCGAGGCGCCACGATAGACGACAAATGGCCAGAAGGGGTGGTTCGGCACGAGGCCGTCATCCTTGAACCGAAATTCGAATGGCTTCTTCACCTTCGCAAATTCGGCGAGTTCTTGCTTTCTCGGTCGCGCGATACCCGTCGCCTGCTCGGTAGCTTTCTTCAGGCTCTCAAGAATGCCCACGGCGAATCCTTGCGCTGGACGAGACGTCAGACAGAGCAGCGGGGAAAGCCTCCCGCTCTGGTCTCAACAAATCTCAACCAGCGACACCGCACTTTGTTCCTTTTGCCGAACGGCCGCTATTGAGCTGCGACCGCGAGGAGGACTGAAAGTCAGAGAAGCGCCCGCATGTCGGCCGCTCAGCTTGTGCCTGCCGGAGTTGAACGAGAATTGTCTGGCGGTGCTGCGCCGGAAGGCATTCGCGTCCTCCCCGTTCTTGGATTCTAGGACCGGGCGATACCCTTCGACCAATTTCCGCCGCCGATGCAGCGGAAACGCGCTTATGTTTGAATCATCGATCACCTCACCCGGATCGCCCAGGCGCAAAGTACGGATGCGACAGTGACATTCCGCAGCCAGAACGGCCTTGTGCGGCTCTCGGAGCTTAAGAAGGTCGATGCTTAAGGCGTACCCCTATGAATGCCTCGCGGTGATGCTCCCGCCCGGCGCCACTCATCGCAGCGCGAGGCGCCTAAAGACGTCCTTCTTCTCCCTTTTGCGGTTCCGCCGCCGCTCCGTCCGCACCACGCTCCAGCGCCACCGTTTTCTTGACCAGGGCCAGCAGATCGCGCTTGGTGCCGTGCGGCAGAGACACGACCTGTCTGCGAGTTCCATACTGTCGCGCGCTTCCTCCGGCGTGCCGCCCCATAGATGCGGGGCAGCGCTGAACAGCATTTCCATCGGCATGAATCCGAGGATTTCGCACACGCAAGGCGCTTGGCAGCGCCGTCTTAACGAGGCCGGACGATGGGCGGCCGAAAGGGTGATGAAAGCCATTGCCGCCGAGGGCGCCGCGTGAGCGGCGCCCCATGATCGAAGCGAAGTCGGAGCAATCACCAACCACGGACCACGGCCAGAATGGCGATCCGTTCGTTGGTGGCGATGCCGAGGGGAAATAATCGATCGAAATGCCTCGCGAGATGCGATCGCCGCCGTCGCCCTAGCCCTGCCCCTAGCTGGAACGCGTCCAACGGTACCGTTCATCCTGACACGAATGCGCTGACTGTCATGCTAGCGTGAGAGCGCGGCCGGCCGGTGTTACGACACCGATCTGGCAGCCTGCCGTGAAGTGAAGAGGAGAGTTCACCATGTCCAGGATCAATCGCCGCGCCTTGCTTCTCAACGCCGGCAGCGCCGTTATCGCCTCGACGGTTGCGGCAACAGCTCTCGCCGCAGAGCCGCGACGCCGGGACCGGGAACCGTCCAGCGATCTGCGAGCGCTGATCAAGGCGCACAAGGCAATGTACGCTGCGTTCGGCAAGGCGATCCACGAAATGGATCGCAGTAATCACGACCACGACAGAGCCAGCCGGGCTGAGGAAAGGGCGCTGCTGGCTGTATGCGCCTATCCTGCGGTCAGGGAAGGTGATCGCCGGGCCAAGGCACGATATCTTTTGAAGATCGAGGCGCGCGGTGAGCTCGACCTGGCAGAGCACATGCAGGCTCTTCTCCGCTCGACGATGTGGAAAGGATAGGACCGGCTTCCCCGTCGTGTAGGAGTCCGCCTCCTTAATGCGCCAAAGACCGGATCGCGTCCATGGTTGAGAGGTTCGCGTTGAAATAGCGCTAACGGAGAACAAACGCTGATTTGGTGGCGATCATTATGATCGCTGCTGGGTCAATAGCAGTCAACTCTGCCGGCTGTGGAATGAGCAAGGAGCGCCAGTTGCCGACCTTTCCGGCGCTTCTCCGAAGCTGACGTTCGCGGTGCGGCCGGAATGCCACCGAACCTGCCGACATCATAGCCACGCCTCGAGCAGAGGCTTCGTCTCGAGCACCTCGGCACGGTTCCGTTCGCGCGATAGAAGCGGCGGTTGGCGATTGAGCAGCATGGAATCGCCGAATTCATGCGCGCGGTATCGATACGCGGTGAAGGCTGCGGAGGCCTTGGCGAGCACAGCATCGTCGGCAAAGGCGCGCAGGAGCTCGAAATGGCTTT
>NZ_JAMYSY010000106.1:0-3318 GCF_040322175.1 Mesorhizobium sp. M0185
GAATCGCAAACGCAGATATTGACGTAGATAATTCCCTTAGCTCAGGAGAAACCAGTATAACGTTCAATTCTAACGGCACCTATACGGTAAGCGGCAAGGGCCCCACGTAGCAGCGAGTAGCCAAATTTGCGATTCATCGGCTTTCTGTGTGGAGCTGATGATGAATTTCTATAAGCACGCCTATGCCTGATGATAGAAACAGTCAGGCGATCGAGCATCTAGATGTCCATCCCCTTCGGGCCCGGCGCCAATGGTCGGAGGAGGCGAAGGCTCGGCGGTGCTGTCACATTGATTGAGCGGTAAGGAAATAGCAGCGCGCCCCATGACCGTGAGTGCACCGACCTACAAGAACCACCGCTATCCGATCGAAATCGTGGCCCGTGCTGTCTGGCTCTACTTCCGCTTCAAACTGAGCTTGCGCGATGTCGAGGAAAGGGGATCGTCGTTTCCTACGAGACCCTCCGCCGATGCTACCGAAAGCACGGCCCTGATCATGCGCGCCGCATACGCCATAAGGCACCAACGAAAGACGATGTCTGGCACCTGGATGAAGTCATGGTGCGCATCAACGGTCAAAAATGCTGGTTGTGGAGAGCGGTTGATCAAGACCGATATGTGCTCAACGCATTGTCCCGACGCGTCCCAACACCAAGGCCGCCAGGCACCTGCTGACGCGACTTCTGAAGAAGCATGGTCTGCCGCCAAAGCATATGATCACCGACAAATTGCGCTCCTACGGGGCGGCCAAACGCCAGTTCATGCCGAACATGGAACACCGCTCGCATAAAAGGCTTGAACAACCGGGCGGAGAATTCTCACCTGCCGTCCCCGAAAACGGGAACGAACGCGACAGGGTTTCCGGTCGGTCGGCTCATTGCAGCATTTCGTGTCGCTCTTCTCCGCCGTCCGAAACCTCTTCGTCCCATCCCAGACCAACCGCAGCACAAATTCGAACCCATCGACGCCAAGCCATGGCCACGTGGGAAGCCGTGAGTGCACGGCCTGCCTGAAAAGCGCGGTGTCGGCCTCGCGCGGTCACATCTTAAACAACGTGACAATCCGGCGTGGGGTCTTTTTGAACATCGCGGATGTCGCGTGGGCCACGAGGTTGCGGCCATCTCGTCCCCAGATGGACACGATATGCAAACTGAAATTGACTCGGGTCAGTCAGTGATCGACCTTCATGCATCATAAAACTCCAAGCGGATTGAGTACATAGCTAAGATGAAATTAAGCGAATACGTCGATCACGACGCTACCGGATTGGCCGCTTTGGTGCGCGCGGGCGAAGTAACGCCCTTGGAGTTGACGCGGCTAGCCCGCCAAGCCCACGACGAGGTCAATCCACGCATCAACGCTGTGATCGAGTTTTACGAAGATGCCGAGACCGTTGCGGGCGCGGACGAAGGGCTCTTCCATGGCGTGCCTTTCCTTCGCAAAGATATCGGGGCCAGTGAAGCTGGCCGCCTCCAGGAAAACGGAAGCCGTCTGTTCAAAGGCTGCCGCTCCGATACCGATAGCTATTTTTTTCGGCGCGCGCGAGACGGGGGGCTGCGGACTCTGGGAAGAACGACAACCTCGGAGCTTGGAACTACCGCAATGAGCCAATCCGTTCTCAATGGCATTACCGGCAATCCATGGGATCTGGAACGCACCGCTGGGGGATCCTCAGGGGGATCCGCGGCAGCGGTCGCCTCCGGCATCACTCCAATTGCATCCGGTAGCGACGGCGGGGGATCAATTCGCATCCCGGCGTCCTGGTGCGGTCTTGTCGGATTGAACCCGTCCCGCGGACGTGTTTCCGGCGGTCCGGACAATCAGGACGCATCGTTTGGTCTCAGCCGCGCGTTTGTTCTGTGTCGAACTGTGCGCGACATGGCCGCTGCGCTGGACGTCTTTTCCGGTCCTCATCCTGGGGATCCATTCATTATCGTCCAGCCGAACCGTTCCTATGTGGAGGAGCTCTCACACCCCACCGGTCGTCTGCGGGTCGGGGTCGCTAGGACGAGTTGGGGCGCGATCAACCTCGATCCGGAAGTGTTGCGCGCTGTCGAGTCGACGGCGACGCTTCTGCAGGAGATGGGGCACACGGTAAAAGACATCGACCCGCCATATGAGCCCGTCGAGTACAGCAGAATATATCTCGCCCCGACGACCGCAAGTAGGCTCGACAAGGCGGCGCTGGCCATGGGGCGCACTATCAGCACAGATACCTTGGAGCCGGTCAACCTCAAACGGTATGAATATAGCCGCGATTTGCCGCTTTCCCGAGCGGCGGATTTACAGGAGGCCCTCCGGGAAATGCGTTTCCGCGTGGGCGAGGCGATCCAAACCTTCGACATTCTTCTCACTCCCACAATGCCAATCGTGGCCGTACCGCACGGCGGCATCTATTCTGCAAACAACCCGGCGGTCTCCGCAGAGGAATATGTGGAAGCGGACACGGCGATTTGTCAGTATACTGGCGTATTCAATGTCACCGGACAACCTTCGGTGTCCTTGCCTTCGTCGCAAAGCGCCAGCGGGCTGCCGATCGGTATTCAGATCGTCGGCCGTTTTGGCGATGAGGCCACGCTGGTCCGTGTCGCACGCGATCTGGAGAAAGCTAGACCTTGGAGCCACCAGCGACCAAAAATTCGAGCAGGGAACAGCTGACGATCATCTCGCCGCCACCGCGCGGTCTGTTGCCGATTACAGTTTAAATCGGCGCGCCAGCAGAGCCGGGCTTTCTGGCCGCCGACGGTCCTGGCGGACTTTACTAGCGTCCACTGAAATAAAGACCGAGGAGCCGTTCGGTTTGATAAAACGTCGGATTATGGGCTCACCTCTTTACGGATTTTCCGGCCCCGCCGAAACGCAGGAGGCAATGTCGGAGCTCGCCGCCGAGAGTCTCAATGCTCAAGGCGTCTCGAGCCGACTTGCAATCCCGGTCTCCGGGACAGCGGCATCCTTCTCCAGGGCGGGAAGGCAGGCTTCCGGGCGTTTCACGCAGGGATACTTTAAGCTGAAAGTCGAATTCGCCGGCAATCACGCTCGCCTCAAAAACTTCTGGGAGGCCACCCGCGATTTCGAAATCCTCCATCGAGCGATCCGCATGCCTTTTCATCGTCACCTGCACGATCATTGTTTCGGCCCGTCCCAGCGCTCGCTGATCAATCGCGGAGTGGTAGCCGGCAATGATGCCGCGATCCTCGAGATTTTTCACACGGGTCCAGCAAGGAGACTGTAAGAGACCTCTCTGATTGGGGTGGTTGAGGTCAAGGTGCTCCTGTACTTTTTTCCAGGGCCGTTCCGCAGGTCACTCGCTTCTCTTCGCGG
>NZ_JAMYSY010000107.1:0-3237 GCF_040322175.1 Mesorhizobium sp. M0185
CCCGCTCGTCGTCGGGAAGCACCTGCCGCTCGAGCCAGGCGCGACCGCGATTGTTGAACAGATCGGCATGCGGGCACTTCGGCACGAGGTGCGCCTGCAAGATGCCATGCACCTCGTTCTTCACTCGCGTGCGATGCCGCACGACCTGGTTGCGCCGCGCGACGAGGCGGCGAAGCCGCTCGGTCCGCTCATCGGGTACCCAGACCTCCGGCAGAAAGCCGCTGGCATGGAGTTGCGCCAGAACGCCGGCATCAATCTTGTCGGTCTTGATCCTGGCATGAGCGATCGCCTTCACCTGCATCGGGTTGGCGACAATCACCCGGCCGACATAGGGCGACAGAACCCGCACCACCGCCATGGCGTTGCCCGTAGCCTCGACGACAACCTCATCAGTCCGTCGCAAACTGCGGCCGAACCCTTCCAGTCCCGAGCGGGTCATGTCGACCCGTCCGTGATGGCGCAGCCGGCCGTCTTCCCAAACCACCACCTCCGCAAAGGTGCGGTGGATGTCCATTCCAATCACACGTCTCATCGGCTCCCTCTCCTCAACAATCGGGAGCCGGCGGGCGACGCGACACCTACGGATCCGCGCTCTCGGCGCAACCGGGCAGGTCGCAGGGGCGGCCAGCTACTAACGCGAGCTCGCAGCTCATCGAATACATCGGCCTGCCCGCACTTGGCGTGCTCCCGGTGCCCCTGTCCCGGATGGTCGCACCATACGCCGAAAATCGCTCATCTCCAGCGGGGATCGGATGGCACCGTTATGATCATACCGGTTACGAACATGCTGGAGCGGCTGAACCAGGAGATCAAGCCGCGCACCCTGGTCGTTCGCATCTTCCCCAACCCGCGGAGCTGTCTGCGGCTGGTTCGGGCGCTGGCGGTCGAGATCCACGAGAACTGGCTCGAGGCGACCCGCTATCTCAACATGGATCATCTGCGCGAGCACAAGAAGGAGAGCCTGAGGGCCTTGGCCGCCTGAGCACCGTCATGTGTCCGCCGCTCCGCTAAACACGGGGGCTGCGCGGCGGACACGCCGACGTCACCGCAATGCCACGCCATTTTGCAGAACTTGACGCACACAACTTATGTGGCGGAGCCGCCCTGACGCCCGTCAGGACCGGCCAAACCCGGCTTGCCTCCGCCACATAATATTTCGTGTCTCTCTCACAGGCGCGGGATTCCCCTGCGCCGCAATGTCGGAGGGGCAGGATGCTCGAGTTCTATTTTTCGTATCGTGGGGTGCTCAAGCGCCTGCGTAGCGGTGCGCTCGGTGGCGAGATGGATCCCATCGCGAAGCATTTTTTCACGCTTGGTTACAAACGAGCGTCCGCCAAGATTTACTTGAGCCGCATAGCGCGCTTTAGCCAGTTTGCCGGGCGTGTCAAGCGAAGTGAGGATTTGACCCCTCCTATTGCCTCACCGAGGAATGTTACCGAACGCGATAGGGCCGACATGGGCCCTTTCTCCATCCGTCGCGGCGGAGGGAGATAGCGGCCAGCTCTTCATCCAACCGCCATCGAGGATGATCAGCCCAGCCATTTCCATGCGCCAGACCTTCACAAGCCGTTGCACCATTCTCAGGTTATTTTCCTTGAAGCGCGAGGGGTCGATCTTTGTCAGGCGTTGCAACACACTTGCTGCCGAGAGCGCCGGCTCTTCCTCGAGCCATCCCTTGATCTGCGCCTCGAACGGCTCGTACATGCTGGGTCTCTTCGGATAGGGTTTGGTCCGCCGATACGGCCGCCGATGCGTTGGTCGGGTCTCGCCACTCTTCCAGGCCGTCTTCAGATTCGCGGCGAAGCGCTGGAGATCGATAACGGCCGGCTCCTCAATCTTCGTATTCAGGCCACGACGATCGACCCGCCGCCCAAGCTCCTCCTGCGCGGCGCGGATGCCAGCAAACAGCAGCACGGGATCGGCGGTTTCCATCATCGCCTGGAGCCGCTGCTTGTCGGCCTCGGCCACACCCGGATGTGCAAGGACACGGGCCGCAGGCGGAACTGGCGGATGATAGCGCTTGATCACACGAGCGCCGATCCGCGTCTTCTCCTGAAGCTTGAATGACGGTTGGAACAGATTGCCGTAAAGCCGCACGACAGCATAAAGTTTACCAAGCGCGGCCGTCGCCTCCGCGCCGACAAACCGACCATACCCCACCAGGCGACGCACGATGGCGCCATTCTTCTGCTCCACATGCGCCTGGTCATTCTTTCGATAGGCGCGCGAGCGCGTCACTTCCAGTTCCTCACTGCGGCACCAGGAGACGACGAACTCGTTCATGAAGGCGCTGTCGTTGTCGAAATCTACGCCGAGCAGGGGGAAGGGAAAGAACGAGCGGGCCTGCTTGATCGCCACAATCACATTGCCGCTGTCGCGCGTGCGGACCGGAACGCATTCAGTCCACCCCGTGGCAATATCGGTCAACACCATCGTCTGCACAAAGCTGCCGGACGAAGATGTGCCGGAATGCGCCACGAAATCGACCTCGACGTAACCGGGCGGCGGATCATTCCAGTCCCCGAAGGTGCGCACCGGCACCGATCGGCGAACCGCCGAACTCATTCCTGCTCGCCGGCGCTGGCCGCCGCGAGCCACAACACGTACCTCCGCCAAAAGCCGATCTATCGTCGCCGGGCTCATTGTCAGCAGCTTGCCGCGGAGCGCGGCATCGAGCTCCAGCCGGCCATGCCGTTCAAGCGCTGGCAGCAAGACAGGTATCAACGGCCGCAGCCGTTTGGAACACAGCCGCTCCGATGCCTCCCACAACACCACGAGCGCTTCGCGAACATCGCCGCCATTAGCGAAGGCTGTGCCTCTTGTTGCCAGGTATCTTCGACGCGCGTTGACGGAGCACTCGGATCGCATGCTTGCGATGATAACCGGTCACCGCGACGAACTCATCGAGGATGAGGCGCTTATCGCTTCGGCTCCCCGATCGATACCGCTCGACAATTGCTTCCACCAATTCCGACCGTGTCGCCATGCTGATCCGCCTTGCCATCCATCCTCCGAATCGGGATGACAACACCTGACCATCCCATTCGGAACAGCGACACTATTGGTAACATTTTGCTTGAGGCAATGCGCCCCTGGGGCGAAACGAAGAACTGACCCCGTCATTGTTTTGCGGTTTGGTTGGTGTCGGGGGGGGGGGGGGGGGGGGGGGCAGGATCAGCAGGGCGCGGCGCGGGGGGAGAGGGGGGGGGAGACGCGGGGGACTCGGGGAGGCCGGCG
>NZ_JAMYSY010000108.1:0-2963 GCF_040322175.1 Mesorhizobium sp. M0185
CTTACCTCGTAAAACCTCTGGCAGATCAAATCCAACGGGCATTCAGGGAGGAATGAGTTCGCGTGCCGGGCTCGGCCATAACCCACGGTGAAATAGTTGGCGCATTCCTTTGATCTGAGAGCATCGTGCATTTCGCCAATGGCGCTGCAGACGGCGTCGATGGTGCATCTGGCGGCCTTTCTCAACAGGTGCTTGAGCTTGGCAAAGACCATCTCGATCGGATTCAGGTCTGGCGAGCATTTCCGGCAGGAAGAAGAGCTTGGCGCCGGCTTTGCCGAGGGCGTGCCGGACGGCCTTGCCCCTCATGTCCTCGTGTGAAGAATTGTGGTTGACGACGATGTCGCCCGGCTTGAGGGTGGGCAAGAGCACCTTCTCGACATACAGCCGGAAACCATTGATCGGCCCGTCGAAGAGCATGGGGCGGCGACCCGGTCCACTGCGCCCGCCGACGCGCCACGTCGGGCCGATCTTGCGCGCGCGCGCCGGATGATGACGAACGCTATCGACATCTTCTCGCCGGCGGCGCTCCGAATTGAGCTGGGCGGCTTACCATAGCTGCAGTCATAAGAAACGCGACGGCCTCTCCGCTCGTTGATTGCTTTTCGATCGAGCCGCCGTCATGCCCTCCACCTCGATAGGCAAAACAGAATACGATCCCGACAGTAAAATCCTCTCGGTCTGATTCGTAGCCAGCGGCAAACTGCACGAGTTTGAGGCCGTACCGCCGAAAACCTTTGCCGAATTCAAAGCCGCTTTCGCCAAGGGGCGCTACTTTAACGACCATATCCGAAACCATCCGGTACCGTCTGGTGGCGAGCGATAGCACCCAGGATGACCCGACCTGCCGGTGACCGAATTTGTCCTTGTCGCTCCAACCGTCGGTTGGTGGACGCATTGCCGGTGATACGCCTAAGGTTCCCGAGCGGTCCGCGCGCACCGGGCAAGCCCAACCCGCATCCCCCCGCCTGGTGCAAAGGCGCTCGATCGGTCCCGCCGTCCTGGCATGTGCGGCGGGACTTTTTGTGATCGACCTTGGAACACCGCCTCGCGGTGAAGGTCCAACTTCCCCTCACACGATTGCTGCCAGGTCGGTTCCCGAAGCCGGCGTCCCCTGGGGGATACGGGCTTTCATTTTCAGCCTGCTTTGTCGCAGTGGCGCTAAGTACGAGCAACTCCTGGTACCTCTCCAAGAGATTTGGACCGTTGCCCGCGGGCATCTGGCCGTCGGGCGTAAGCTTGTCTACCGCGTCGGGCAGTTCCCTCGTGAGCCGGTCGAGAAGTTCTTCATTAGACAATCCGGTTTGCTCAGCCAAATCGCTCAACGTTTGCGGGTCAATTGCTTTCTCAACCTGGTCGCGCTGAACGGGCCGGTTGGATCCTTTTCCCACCCAAGAATCTACCTGATCGCCCGCACCCGCATTTCTGAGACGGTCCAGGATGTCGCCGAGGCCGCCAGGGGAGCCAGCGCTAGTGTTGGGATCTGTCGATTTCCTACCAGCGATCAACTCGCCAATCTTGTCTCTATTCTTGTAGGCAAGCAGGCCCAGCAACGCTATGGCGACCTTTCCTATATCAAGGCTCATTTCGCATCTCCTTCTATGAGGAAGGGAGAAGGCATGCGGCTTTGAAAGGTTCCACGGTTGTGCTGCTGGGCCGATATTCGGCTCGGTTTTAGCCGGGCGATTGCGGCTTCTCGGCTCGCTTCTGGCTAGACTTCAGCATCCGTGCCTCCGCAGAGTCAGATCGCAGCTCGCGTCCTCGCTCCGGAGGCGCGGGCTTTCCATATTCCGTCACCGATTGTGGGCGACACCCTTATCAAAATCTTGCATTAGAAACTTGGAACATAAGTGAAGCAGAAAACACTGTTGGCGCCATGGACAAGAACGATGGCGACACAATCGTCCTGGTTGGCTTCCGAGCCGCCTGCCTGGGGACTCGTGATCCGAGCAGATAGGCGACAAGGATTTCGAGAGAGACCGACGGCAAAATGGGCTGGACGATAATGGTCACGAAATCCAGGTGAGATCACAATCTTGGCGAGGAACAGGAGGACGCCGCCCTCGACAGCCAACCATCCGTGGTTCCGTTGCTCCTGGTCTATGTGCTCTCGATGTTGGGACTGATCGGTACGCGCTCGCTCCTTCGTAATTTCTACGACGCCCGCTCACTTCCGGCTCGCGCGGCTCTTCAGCATTCAGGCCTCGCGCAGCAATGATGCATGGTCGGTGCCGATCATCGATCTGCTCGCGCGCCTGCGCCTGCGTAATGCCGGTTTCATCGGCTAAGACTTGGGCCTGCCCTCCTTCAGTCGCTCGCGGGCGGACATGTCTTTTCCCATGTTGAAAGCCTGCCAAGTTTATGTTCGGCCCTTTGGAACCCAATGATGGCAAAGCGGCTTGTTCCTTGAGCTGCCAGCGCGCAAAGGCTAACTCGGCTCATCGGGCTCGGAATTGTTCAACAAACGTGCACTGCTGCTGAATATGAAAAAGCCGCTGGTCCTTGTCGCTGAGGATGAGCCAATGATCGCGCTCGATCTGGAAGTGAACCAGTGAACCTTCGCAAGGCCGGTCTTACAGCCGCTCTGGCACCAACCTGTGAGGAGGCTCAAAGGTGGTTGGCAGAGGAACGTCCGGGGTGGTGGGCCGCGGCGTCCCACTAGAGTGGGGCTTATGTTCCAATCAACGGAACTGTGACAGTTGTCTGATAATTTATCGGATATCGGTTGAAATACGGGAACTCGATCACGAACGCATATTGGGCGGTCAGATGTGCCATGCGAAAGCCGCCGCTGGGGGCGTCGATTGCTATTGTTACATCGACGTCTTTCAATCCCAAATCCAGTAATTTTTCCGTGGCAATGGCTTGGATCTGGGCCTGCGTCAGCGAGTTCTTCATTTGCAGCGCACGTGACGACGTTTCCAGCGTGTACCGAACACTCGACATAGCATTCAGAGCCCAGCCGA
>NZ_JAMYSY010000109.1:0-2707 GCF_040322175.1 Mesorhizobium sp. M0185
TCTGGAGGCCAGCACGACGGCGCGCTTCGAAGCGTCGGCCAAGACAGGCAAGGTCCGCAGGTTCAAGGAGTTCGTTGACGGCGCCCGCGGCGCGGCCGGGCCGGCAGCACTCAGGCGACTATAACGGGCGCAGAGCCGACCCTGCGGCTTCCAGACATTGTCGTGTACAGCTTCAGACCCTCAAGCCGAGCCCGCAGGGCCTCGCTTACCTTTTACGGGGCGGCGGTACGTCCAAGCCGCTTCAACAGTTAAGAATTTCGCAAAGACGATACCCCCGGATCGTCGAGCTTCCGCTGCCACTTCCCGCATTCGCCGAGGCGGTCAATGACCCGCCCTTCACAATAGTTATCCGGCAAGCATCTGGATGCGAGAGATAATGTTGCCGGAGGCATCTCTCATGGCTTCTACACCTGCCTGAACGCCAGAACCGCGTTCGTGCCGCCAAAGGCGAAGGAGTTGCTCAGTGCCACGCGCACCTTGCGCTCGCGTGCCACATTGGGCGTGACGTCGAGATCGCAATCGGGGTCCAGCTCACGATAATTGGCAGTCGGCGGCACGACGCTCTCGCGGATAGCCATCACGCAGGCGATCAACTCGAGCGCGCCGGACGCGCCGAGGCAATGCGCGTGCATGGACTTGGTAGAAGAAATGGACATTGAGAAGGCGTGCTGACCGAAGACGCGCTTGATCGCCGCCGTCTCGATCTGGTCGTTGGCCTTGGTGCCGGTGCCGTGCGCGTTGAGATAGTCGACATCCTCGGCGTCCAGCCTGGCATCGGCAAGGCAGGCCCGCATTGCTGCCTCCGGCCCCTCGACAGTCGGCGCGACGATGTCGGACGCATCGGCGGAAAGGCCGGCACCGGCAATTTCGGCAAGGATGGTGGCGCCCCGAGCCAGGGCATGCTCGTAGCTTTCCAGCACCGCCATGCCGGCGCCTTCACCAAGCGACAGGCCCTGGCGATCGGCCGAGAATGGCCGGCAAGTATCGGGCGAAAGCACGCGGATCGCTTCCCATGCCTTCAGCACACCCCATATGAGCGGCGCTTCGCTGCCGCCGGCAAGCATCACGTCGGCCCGGCCGAGCCTGATCTGGTCCACCGCGCAGGCAATCGCATGGTTTGCCGAGGAACAGGCGGACGTGACGCCGAAGACCGGCCCGCGCAGGCCGAGACTCATGCTGACCTGGCCGGCAGCGGCACCCGGCATCGCCTTGGGTACAGTCAAGAGAGCGGCACGCTTACCGCCCAGAAGGATGGCGCGGTAGGTTTGCTCGATCGCATCCCACCCGCAGCCGCCAACGCCCACCGTCGCACCGAAGCGATAGCTATTTCCCTCTTTGGAGGAAAGTCCGGCCTGACGCATGGCTTCGCGCGCCGCAAGCACAGCGAGCAGGCTGAAGCGGTCCATGGAGATGAGTTGCTTGCCGTCGATGTCATGCTCCGGCAGCGCCTTGATCTCGGCACCGATCCTGACCCTCAATTCATGGAGCTCGGAGTTGACGATTGGGCCGATGGCGGAGCGGCCTTCTTGCATCTCTGTCCAAATGGCGGCGGCGTTGGTCCCAAGCCCGCAAATACCGCCAATCCCAGTAATCACGACGCGCCTGTCCATTCACACCCCCTTAGCGAGCAAGCTGCGCACGGCTTCCACCATGTCCCCAACATTCTGGAGATCCGACCATGCCTCGGCCGTATTCATCTCGATCTGGATGCCGTAGGCCTGCTCCAGGTCCCAGAGAACGTCCGCCAATCCCAGTGAATCGATACCGAGCGAAGTCAGTCCCGTGGCAGCCGTTATCTCGCCGCCTGTGGCAGGCGCTATGCCGCCCTCCGACGCGGCGCGCTTCTTGATAATGGCGATTATTTCGTTGGCGAGTTGATCTGCCATCTTGTTCCTTTCCAGCTTGCGTTTTCGGCGTCGTTCAAAACCCGAGTCGCGTCGCGTTGCCAAAATTGCCCCTCATAGAGCCTGTGCGACCGACCAAGCCCAATGCCCATAGGAACCGGACGAGTTCCGGCTTCTGCGGCGTCAGCCCGATGACGAAGAAAAGTCGCCGGCCTCCCGCTTTTGCGCCAGCACATCAAGAATCTGCGTGTAAATGGATAGGAACCGTCGTCAAACGTCAGCTAAACGCTGCGACGGTGGGTGCTGTCAGCGTATTCACTCGGCACCTCATATGTAATCGAGATGTTTCATAGCTCCGGACCAGTTGCGATCAACTATTGTACCGGTCCGCCATTCGTCGGAGAGTTCGACATGATCGGAGCGCTGCCTCTCATTCCCAGTACAATCTCCACCGCACGCGACAAATTTCCTCTTTCGGGCTCTTCTCATCGGACTCGCCACGCGAATAGAGGCAGTGATCGGCGCACGTGAGGTCCTGCCAAGTCCATGCGACATTCCGGAAAATTGGTAAAATCGTTTGTTTCAATCAAATGCATCCACGCTATGGATAGCTAAGACATGCGTTTCAAAGGGCTCGATCTGAATCTTCTCGTCGTTCTCGACGCGCTGCTGAGCGAGCGCGGCCTCACGGCGGCGGCACGCCGCATCAACCTAACCAAATTCATGGGGGTTGGTGGATGTGGCGCAAGCCGTTGAAATGACGTAGGATTTGGTTGCTGCCGATCCGAACCATTTCCCGGAGACCACACCCACCATGAACGATCTTGCGCTGCCGCTGAGCGGTTTGTCATCAGTCGGCGGCA
>NZ_JAMYSY010000110.1:0-2525 GCF_040322175.1 Mesorhizobium sp. M0185
GGAATCTGAAGGGTTCTGTGAGGTCCGGGCACAGCCGGGGCACGCAGGCTCGACGTCGGACCTCATTGCAAGCCGGATTGAACGAAGCCGCGGGCTAATCTGGCGCTATGGGGATTGTAGCCTGGAGGGGCGGTCGGGATTGTCTTCGTCGGGTGAATGAAGGGCAACCGCGATGCGACCCCAAGGGATGATGGCACGGTGGAAGGTCGACTCTTGATGGCGATCACCGCGGATTGGGTGGGGACGCCTTCTGTCGCGGGCACGAGTGCTCGCGGTCTTGTGCGGAAAGTCAAAGGTCGGCATGCCGGCGCGGATGGCGACGGATACCAAAGCTGGTGATGTGGACCTGCCGCGTACGATCATGAGGTGTTGTCCCACAAGGGACCTGGCGGCGCTTGTCCGCAGCGCCAGATGGCCAGCGTGATCATCGATCCTCCACAGCATGGGCAGCGATGCGCTAATGAGAGGGGCGCGGGCGTGCTTTCGACGCGCGGTTCGATATTGTCCTGCAGCGGGTTGGCCAGCAGCCTGCGACACAGGTCGAGCTTTGCGGCGCGATGGCCGTTGGCGAGGAATCCATAATGGCGGATGCGGTGGAAGCCGTCCGGCAGGGTGTGCAGCAGGAAGCGCCTGATGAACTCGTGCACATTCAGCGTCATGAGCTTTGCCTTGCCGCCATGCTGATAATCTCTCCAGCGGAACACAATCTTGCCGTCGGCCATGCTGACGAGCCGGGAGTTTGCGATGGCGACACGGTGGGTATAGCGACCGAGATAAGCCAGCACCTGCTCTGGCCCGCCGAACGGCGGCTTGGCATAGACGACCCATTCGAGGCGGCGGGCCTCGCCCAGCCGGCGTCTGAACACGACGGGCAGCGCCAGTTCGGCGAGATCGCCGAAGAAGCTCAACTTGCCCGCTTCATACGCTGTCCGCAGTTCCTCCAGAAAGAGTCGGCGGAACAGGCGCGACAGCACCCGCACCGGCAGGAAGAAGCCGGGCTTGCAAGAGATCCAGCGCGTTCCATCGGGCGACAGCCCACCACCTGGCACGATGCAATGGATATGGGGATGATAATGGAGGTTCTGACCCCAACTGTGCAGGACGCCGACAAGGCCGATCTCGGCTCCCAGATGTTTGGAATCGGCGGCGATGGTGCGTAGCGTCTCGGCGGCCACCTTGAACAAGATCGTGTAGACCGCCGCTTTGTTCTGGAAGGCGATCGCCGCGATTTGCGCCGGCAGCGTGAAGACGACGTGGAAATAGGGAACCGGCAGGAGTTCGCCCTGCCGCGCGGCAAGCCATTCCCGGCAGGCCTGTCCCTGGCACTTCGGGCAGTGCCGATTGCGGCAGGAATTGTAGGCGACGCGGATCGCCCCGCAGGACCGGCAGCCCTCGACATGGCCGCCCAGTTCGGCGGTCCGGCATAGCTCGATCGCGCTCATCACGCGCCGCTCGACGCGCCCGAGATGGCCGTCATGGGCCTGCCGATACGCCTCGCCGTGGCGGCGGAAGATGTCCGCCACCTCCAGTCTCGCCGACATTGGCGGAACCGGTCAGCCCGGCGGCACAACCTCAATGGTCAGCCGATCGAGCGGGCTTTCCGTCCGCCGAATGAGACCGTTCGAGACCTTCGTGTAGCGCGCCGTGCTCGACAGGTTGTTGTGGCCGAGCAGCACCTGGATGATGCGGATGTCCGTACCGTTCTCCAGCAAATGCGTGGCGAAGCTGTGCCTGAGCGTATGCACCGTCACGCGCTTGTCGATGCCGGCAGCCGCACGCGCCGAGCGGCACGCCGAATAGAGAACCTGCACATCGATGGGGCGGTCGACGCCGCGCCCGGGAAACAGCCAACCCTGCGGCTTCGCCAGCCGCCAGTAGACTCGCAGGATGCGCACAAGCTGCGCCGACAGCATCACGGTGCGGTCCTTGCCGCCCTTGCCGTGATGGACGAGGATCACGCCGCGTTCACTGTCGATGTCGCCGACCTTCAGCCCGACGGTCTCCGAGGCGCGAAGTCCCGCGGCGTAGGCCGTGGTCAATGCCGTTCGGGTCTTCAGGCTCGGCACCGCCTCCAGGAACCGGACGACCTCGTCGGCGCTCAGCACCACTGGCAGCGTGCGTGGCGAGCGGGCGTAGACGATCCGCTCCGGGATCTCGGCATGGCCCAGCGTCACGCCGTAGAAAAACCGCAGCGCGCACACCGTCTGGTTCAGCGCCGGCCACGAGACTCCCGCCGAAACCAGATGGACCTGGAAGGCGCGGACGTCCTCCAGGCCGAGCCGGTCCGGCGAGCGGTCGAAATAGCGCGAAAACTTGGCCACCGCGTGCACGTAGGATCGCTGGGTGGCCGGCGACAGATTGCGGATCGTCATGTCCTCGATCATGCGTCGGCGAAGAGGGCTCAACTCGGCCATCTCAAACTCCTGTTCTCAAGATTGCGCTTCAACAGCCGCAATCCTTCAAAACAGAAGCGTCATCCGCAAACCCACGCACCAAATGACGCGTCAGCGGCTTCGTTCAATCCC
>NZ_JAMYSY010000111.1:0-2301 GCF_040322175.1 Mesorhizobium sp. M0185
CCCGTCAGTGCGCCAAGCACAGCCCTCTAACTCTTTGACCAGAAAGGAGAAAAGCCGAGTTGGAAGACTAGCCACCAACATCTCCGGAGGGCGAAAAACCCTCCCCGCCACACGGTGCAGCGTGGGGCGCGAAGCGAACGGGTGAGGCCGACCGGGTGCTTCCGGAGAGCCGTAAATCAGCAGAACCCGTTAAAGCCGGGCGTGAGGGAACTTCCGATCCCGAGAACGGCCCGGCCAGCAAGTCCGCCATGGAGAGGGAAACCGAACCGATGGCCGAAGCCCCGTCAGGAGGTTCCTCACCGACTCGGAAGTGGGTGAGGCAGTCGAAAGACTTGTGGAGTGCCGACGCGCGATTGATGGGTGCGCGTCAGGGATGTCGGGGAAACCCGCCATCAGCGTCCGGGAAAGCCTGCAAGGCCCGGAAGCCGGATTCCACACGGGGTAGAGTCGGCTCCTACAGCGGACGAGGAGCAGCTGGTGGAACTTGGGAACCTGCCCGCGTTGCCGACCCTCACGGGATCGGCTGGCCGAAGCGACCGGCGAACGCGCGAAGCGGGGGCGGAGCCTGCGTAGTAGTCCGAGGACGGGAAAGCCGTCCGCATGGCGAAGGCGGGCAGTGGATACATTTTGCAAGCAGGAGAGGGACACCATGTCCGACACGGTGAATACCGGGTTTATTCTCGACATGCAGCGCAAGCTGTATCGGTGGAGTGCCGCGAACCCCGACAAGACGTTTGCGGATCTGTTCAATATCGTATGCGATCGCGGAACGCTGCTTCATGCCTGGCAACGGCTGGCTCGTAACAGGGGCAGCAACACGCCCGGCACGGACGGCGTGACGCGCAAGGCGGTCGAAGGGCGACCCGATGGGGTCGCAGGCTTTCTGGAGGACATCCGGCGAGACCTGCGACAGGGAACTTACCGGCCTGAACCTGTCCGGCAGAGGCTGATACCAAAGCCGGGTAAACCGGGAAAGTTCCGACCCTTGGGTATACCCACGCTCAAAGACCGACTGGTCCAGATGGCGCTCAAGCTGGTGCTGGAGCCGATCTTCGAGGCGGACTTCTATCCGACCTCGTATGGCTTCAGACCCGGCCGGAGCACCCATGACGCGCTCGCGAGGGTGCGTCACAAGTTGAACCCGACATCGGCCGGTTCCTCGCGGACCCGGTATGTGATCGAGGGGGATATCAAGGGGTGCTTCGATGCCATCGATCATCACGTGCTGATGGAGCGCGTGCGACGCCGCGTCCGGGACCGCAAGGTCCTGCGGCTCGTGCTCGCCTTCCTGAAGGCCGACATCATGATCGAAGGCAGCCTTCGGCACCCGGTGACCGGCACCCCGCAAGGGGGAATCGTCTCGCCGCTTTTGGCCAACGTCTATCTGACGGCCATAGACGAGAGATACCGGCGCTGGGTTCCCAACCCGCGCGACAAGACCCGCGAGCGGGCGCAACAGCGTCTGCAATCCGACTATCAACGTGGTCGGCCGGGCTTCTACATCGTGCGATACGCGGACGACTTCGTCGTTCTCGTGCAGGGAACGCAACAAAATGCCGAAGAAGAGCGTCTGGCGCTGGCGCAGTTCCTGAAAGAGGAATTGCGCATGGAGTTGTCGATGGAAAAGACCAAGATCACCGATGTCCAGGAAGGCTTCGACTTTCTCGGTTATCGGGTCGCGCAGGTCAGGATGCCGTCATCTGACCGGCGTGTCGGCCTGCTCTTCATTCCGAAGGGCAAGTCGCAGTTCCTACGCGACAAGATCAAGGTCAAGGTGAGGGAAAGGCCAACAGGCCAGACCCTTGCTGAACTCATCGACGACCTCAACCCGGTCATCATCGGCTGGCGCAACTACTACCGCTATGCCACACGGGCATGGAGGGAGTTCAGCAAGCACGATTGGTGGCTGTACCGGCGCATAAAGTACTGGCTCGGGAAGAAACACGGCAAGGCGTCTGGAAGGACACTGCGCCGTATATACATCGAGTCGGGAGCCGGGGAAGGCGGCAGTTGGCGAGCGGGCGGGAAGAAACTCGCCCGCTTCGCCGACACCAAACGCCCGCGATACCCGGACCGAGGCCTTCGCATACCGAACGGATGGAACGACCCGGATGAGCACTTCCGAAAAGGGGATGCCACCTTCTGGGAGTCGACCAACGCCCTCGCCACGCTGTGAGGGCCACCCGTGGCCGAAGCCACGCATGGAGAGCCGGATGCTTGGAAACTTGCACGTCCGGTTCGGAGCGGGGGATGAAGAGACCTGCCTCGGAAACGGGGTAAGGCGCTTCATCCCTACTCTAC
>NZ_JAMYSY010000112.1:0-2043 GCF_040322175.1 Mesorhizobium sp. M0185
AAGGTCTCGACTGGCGGCGCGTCCATGAGGCGCGCCGGACCCGCGTTCCAGCCCAGGCCGGCTGACCCGCGACGAAGTGAATCAGTCTGGATTCCGCTGTCGCGGGCTGTCGGCGAATATGGTCTGATCCGGTCATGGCGATGACTGCTGACCAGCTTCCCGACGATCCGGACGCGCTGAAGGCGATGATCCTGGCGCGCGACGTCGAGAACGCCCGGCTGATCCAAATCATCAAGGAATTGCAGCGCCACCGCTTCGGCCGGCGTGCCGAGACGCTGCCCGAAGACCAGCTTCTGCTGGGGCTTGAGGAAGCCGAACAGATCGAGGCCGCGGGTGACGAAGAGCAGGCACAGACCACTCTTGGAGAACGTCAGGCGCGTGTCGCAAAGCGCCGAGCGAACCGGGGCGCGCTGCCACCCCATCTGCCGCGCGTCGAGATGGTCATCGACATCGAGGATCAAGCCTGCCCGTGCTACCGCAATGGTCTGCATCGCATCGGCGAGGACGTGAGCGAGCGGCTCGACATCGTGCCGTCGCAGCTGCGTGTGATCGTCGTGCGCCGGCCCAAATATGCCTGCCGCGCCTGCGAGGACGTTGTCGTTCAGGCTCCGGCGCCCGCCCGGCTGATCGAAGGTGGTCTTCCGACCGAAGCGACGGTCGCCCAGGTGCTGGTCTCCAAATATGCCGATCACTTGCCGCTCTATCGTCAGGCGCAGATCTACGCCCGGCAGGGCATCAATCTCGATCGCTCCACGCTCGCCGACTGGGTCGGCCGCGCCGCCTGGCACCTGCGTCCGGTGCATGAGCGGCTACTTGGCAAATTGAAGACTTCACCAAAACTCTTTGCCGACGAGACGACCGCGCCGGTGCTCGATCCCGGCCGCGGCAAGACCAAGACCGGGCAGCTCTGGGCCTATGCCCGCGATGACCGACCATGGGAGGGGAGCGACCCGCCGGGCGTCGCCTATGTCTATGCACCCGATCGGAAGGCCGAGCGTCCGATCGCTCATCTCGCAGGCTTCACTGGAATCCTGCAGGTCGACGGCTATGGCGGCTATCGTGTGCTGGCCGACAAGAGCGGCGTGACGCTCGCCTTCTGCTGGGCGCACGTTCGCCGGCGGTTCTATGAATTGGCCGTGTCCGGACCGGCGCCGATCGCCGGCGAGGCGCTGAGACGGATCGCCGAGCTCTACAGAATAGAGGATGATATCCGCGGCCGATCGGCCGATGAACGCCGTGCGGTACGTCGGGAAAATAGCCGTGCCATTGTCGCCGACCTTGAACTCTGGCTACGCGAGAAGCTCGGCCTGATCAGCCAGAAGACAAAGCTCGCCGAGGCGATCCGCTACACGCTCTCGCGCTGGCAAGGCCTGACACGCTTCCTTGACGACGGCCGCATCGAGATCGACAGCAACACCGTCGAACGCTCAATCCGCCCGATCGCGCTCAACCGCAAGAACGCGCTCTTCGCTGGCTCGGACGGCGGCGCCGAACACTGGGCAGTCATTGCGTCGCTGATCGAGACCTGCAAACTCAATGGCGTCGAGCCACTCGGCTACCTCGCCGACGTACTCACCAGGATCGTCAACAGCCATCCGAACAGCCGGATCGACGACCTGCTGCCTTGGACCTACATCCGGGCGCCCGAGCTAAAGGCCGTGGCCTGAGAACACCGCTTACGATGAAGTCGTAACGCGCTTGCGCCGGCAATTTGGACGCTAGTCCGCCGCGATATAGCATCGATTTTGAGATCGAGAGTGCCCGAAACGTTGAGATTCGTCGAATTTCGCTGTTTTTTTGGACCAAAGCAGAAACATTGACCGGAGATCAGTTCCGCCTATGACTGGTTCCACTACCAAACAGTCTCAGGCACTTGGCGGAAAATTGTGCTTCGCCGCCTGATTCGATCTCTGCTGCCTCCGGGTGACCAGGGTAGCGCCGGCTGGATGCCGCCAACCAAGTTGTGTGCGTCAAGTTCTGCAAAATGGCGTGGCATTGCGGTGACGTCGGCGTGTCCGCCGCGCAGCCCCCGTGTTTAGCGGA
>NZ_JAMYSY010000113.1:0-1945 GCF_040322175.1 Mesorhizobium sp. M0185
GGCGGATTTCCAGCGCCGCCGATTTTGCTGCCATCAGCTGATCGAGCAGGTCCGGCGACGAGCGGCGCTGCGGCCGCACGGTTTCGGGCGGCGGGGCCGCCAGGATGATCGCGCGCGCGTCCTCCAGTCCCGCTTCCGGCAGCGGCATCAGGCGCGGGGTCGCATTGCGCGGACTCGTATCGGTCGGGCCGATGCGCAAGCCGAGCGGACGGCGCGACAGCGCCGGGCCGAGCGCCATGAATTGCCCGCGCTCCAGGTCGCGAAAAGCCTCGGCCTGGCGGCGCTCCATGCCGAGAAGGTCGGCGGCGCGCGCCATGTCGATATCGAGAAAGGTCCGGCCATGGGGGCTCTGCTTGGCTTGCCGGTCACACAAACACGATAGGGTTTTTCTCGCGCCGTGCCATGCGGATCAATTCCGATAGTCCATCGGCAAATTCCCGAACCCATGCGTCGGTGCTGGATTCGATCAGCCGCAATTCGCGCTCAAGCTCGACGAAGCTCGGCTCCTCGATGGCATCTCCGACACTGCAGGCTGAAAAAAGGACAATCCGTTCCAAGGCCGAGCCTTCGCCGAGAAGGCCGGCAATCGCCTCCCTAAGCGCGGCGACGTGGGCGATGTTTCCGACACGCCAGTCGCACACCGTGACCACGTCCCAGGTGAGATTTATGCCCTCGGGATGGATCACCTCGCATTCGCCCGTTGTCGGTTCCCGCTGAAAGCGATAGCCGGGGAATTCCCGCTCCATGGTCGAAGCGCTTTTGAAAACTGCCACGTCGAGACCCATTCCGATCCTCCGGCTAGCCCAAGCCAAAGCAGGCGCGCAGCACTACTCCGGCAGCGCCGCCAGCCGCATGGCGTCGGTCACGATTCCTTGCGGGTGCTGCCGCCACGAATCGATCATAAATGGCTTCGCGCCATCAGGCGAAACATATCTAGTTTAGCGCCCACCAAGAAAACACTTGGCGTGAGCGGACTTAGCGATCGGGTAGCTCAGCCCAAAGTTTCTTCGCGAAGCCCCGTTCGTCGAGTTCCCACAAGTCGTCTGCTATCTCAGCTTGGCCGTTGCGGCATCGATAGGAATAAATGGTATCGTGACCCGTCGCGGCGGCTGGAACGTCTTCCGCGTTTGGATTCTGCCGGCAGAACTCATCCGCACCAGGATTGTCGCGTGCCGCGTTCATCTTGCTGCAGGGCAGGTTGGCGCCGACGAAGCAGACCATGACCTTGCCGTCCATGCAGCGATATTGGGCCTGTGCCCGCAGTTCGGAATCGTCCGGCGCAATTTGAGCGTCCGGAGCGAGCGCCTTGAACGCCTGGACCGTCTCGTCATGAAGCGCGGGCGAATAGTCCTGGATCGTGTCGTCGTTGTGCACCTGGCGGCACAATTGGTGCATGTCGGCAGCCTCCGCTTTCGTGACGCCGAGCGCGGCAAGGTTGAGCAGGGCTCCAACCAGCCATGCCGCAGCGCCGGTGTTCGAAAAACGGGACATTTTCATAGCAAAACCTCCTTCGAAAAATGCGCATGAAACCGCTCGCGACTTGGAGCCGCAGAGCAGACACTTGAGCAAGAGTATCAGGATAGCGCCAATTTGACCGCCACCAGCCAGTAGACAGTCCCACCCACGGCGGCGGCAAGCCGCAGAATAGCCACCATCAGGATTCTCTCCGCCCGGGAGACGGCATGGATGCCATCAGGGCGCATGTACCCGATCATCACTGCGACCGCGCCGGCAATCTAGAGCCG
This sequence comes from Mesorhizobium sp. M0185, assembly GCF_040322175.1. NCBI lineage: Bacteria > Pseudomonadati > Pseudomonadota > Alphaproteobacteria > Hyphomicrobiales > Phyllobacteriaceae > Mesorhizobium > Mesorhizobium sp. M0185. Next base: position 1,746 of record NZ_JAMYSY010000113.1, read on the forward strand.
TAGCGGCTTTCTGCCGATCAGCCGCCGCGGGACCTCGATCCCGATCGCGAAGATCAACATAGCGTACAGCGCAGCCAATGCGCCGAGCAGCATGGGCCAGTCTCACACAGCCAAACTCCCCTGCTCCGCCTCCGCCGCATTCGGATCGCCCGGCGCCGTCGCCCAGGCCAGCTCCACCAGCGTCACTGTCCGCCTTCCAG
>NZ_JAMYSY010000114.1:0-1646 GCF_040322175.1 Mesorhizobium sp. M0185
GGGTGCCGGCCTTGGCATCGTCGGACCGAGCGCGTCCGGAAAATCATCGCTTGTCCGAGCAATAGCCGGGATATGGCTTCCAGCCCGCGGGACCGTCAGGCTGGACGGAGCAACGCTCGACCAGTGGTCGCCGCAAGAGCTGGGCAACCATGTCGGCTATCTGCCGCAGGATGTGCAACTGTTCGATGGCACCATTGCCGAGAACATCGCACGTTTCGAACCTCAAGCCTCTTCGGACAAGATACTAGCGGCGGCGCGCGCGGCCGGCGTTCATGACCTTGTCGTCCATCTGCCGGAAGGCTACGAAACGCGGATCGGCGAGGCCGGATCGGCGCTTTCGGCGGGCCAGCGACAGCGGGTTGCGCTCGCACGGGCACTCTATGGCGATCCGTTCCTGGTTATCTTGGACGAGCCCAATTCCAACCTCGATTCCGAAGGGGAGGCCGCGCTGGCGGCGGCAATTGAGGGCGTGCGGGCGCGAGGCGGCATTGCTGTCGTCGTCGCCCATCGGCCGAGCGCCCTAGCAAGCCTGGATCAGGTACTCGTCATGGCCAACGGCCGTGTCCAGGCGTTTGGCCCCAAGAATGAGGTCTTGAGCAAGGTAACCCGTTCGGGCGGCGTTCCCCTGAAGGTCGTCTCCGGCCCTGAGGAGGCGACACACTGATGACGCAACACGCGGCATCGGCGATCGACCGGACCATCCGACGCTATCTGTTCGGCGGTGTCGCGGTCTGCATGCTCCTGGTTGGTGGGGCGGGAAGCCTGGCCGCGGTCACGGAGCTTTCTGGAGCCGTCATTGCTTCGGGAAGGCTGGTCGTCGATTCCAGCGTTAAAAAGGTGCAGCATCCAACGGGTGGCGTGGTCGGTCAGATCCTCGTTCGAGAAGGCGACGCCGTGAAGGCGGGCCAGGTTTTGATCCGTCTCGATGAAACCGTGACCCGGGCCGATTTAGCCATGGTCACCAAGAGCCTGGACGAATTCGAGGCCCGTCTGGCCCGCCTCGAAGCCGAGCGCGATGGCACTGACACCATCGCCTTCCCATCTTCGCTGACGTCGCGGCAGGACGATCCTGAGATCCGGCGTGCGCTGGCCGGCGAGCTGTCCTTGTTCGAATTTCGTCGCCAGGCCCGCGCTGGCCAGAAGGCTCAGTTGAGAGAGCGCATTGCTCAGCTCGCCGAAGAAGTCGCCGGCTTGAGCGAGCAAAGGGATGCTAAAAGCCAGGAAATTAAATTGATCGGGCTTGAGCTCGACGGCATGCGCAAGCTCTGGGAACGCAAGCTGGTTTCAATCGATCGCATAACGACGCTTGAGCGTGACGCAGTCCGGCTTAACGGCGAACATGGGAAGCTGACCGCGGCAATCGCGCAATCGAAGGGTCATACATCCGAAATCCGTTTGCAGATCATTCAGATCGACCAGGATTTGCGCAGCGAGGTGGCAACCGAGCTCCGTGACGTCCAGGCAAAGCTCTCGGAGTTGGTCGAACAAAAGGTCTCGGCCGAGGATCAGCTCAAGCGGATCGATATACGCAGCCCGCAGACTGGCGTCGTCCACCAGCTCGGCGTGCACACGGTCGGTGGCGTCATATCTGCGGGAGAGCTCATCATGCAGATTGTCCCTGTCACAGACGACCTGACCGTCGAGGC
>NZ_JAMYSY010000115.1:0-1535 GCF_040322175.1 Mesorhizobium sp. M0185
GATAGTGTTGAAGAAGTCGGCGATGAAGCCGTGGATCCACTCGCACCGAAGCGTCTTGATTAAGGTCGACGCGACCTCCTCGCCTTAAGTGGCTCGGACGTTTGTTCCGAGGGTGCAAATCTTGGCCAATTTCCTGAGGTTCTGGGCGATGGCTGCAAGGTGGAACTCATCGCGGGCACCACAGGGGCCGCGCAATCGCAATCGATCGAGCTTCAGGATGCGCTTGAGGTGCGCGAACAGCATCTCCACCTTCTTCCGCTGATAGCGTGAGGTCTGGTAGGCGTCTGTCTTTGCGATGTCGCGGGCCATGTCGCGCGCGCCCTCATAGATCGAGCGCAGCACCTTGCGCGCCGGCTCCTTCGGGCAACAGCTGGGCTTCAGGGCACAGGCGTCGCAATCCAGCTTGCTGGCGCGATAGCGCATCATGCCATTCTCGTCGACGAGAGGGTGTGGCATCCGATAGGTCTTCTGGCGCTGCCTGAGCGTCTTCCCGCCAGGACAGATGTATGTATCGGCCTTATGGTCGTAGGTGAAGTCGTCGCGCGAGAAGGTGCCATCCTTGCGCCTAGACTTGTCGAAGACCGGGATATGCGGCTCGATCCCACGCTCATGCACCAACCAGTTCAGCATTTCGGCCGAGCCGTAGCCGGTGTCGGCAATCAGCCGCTCCGGCCAGAGGCCGAGCTCGTCGTGCGCCCGCTCGATCATAGTCTTGGCGGCCGTCACCTCGGCTTGGCGCACCGCGGTCGAGGGCTCCACGTCCACGATGATGGCGTGCTCCACGTCGATCAAATAGTTCGTGCAATAGGCATAGACGGCTGGGCCACCCCAAGCGGCAGTCCAGCGCGCGGCGGGATCAACAGGGGAGACGAACTTGGGCTCCACCGGCGTGGCGGCCCCGAAGGCGGCGTCATCCAGAGTGGCGAGATACTCAGCCACGGCCCGCTTGGCTTTGGGATTGAGGTCCTCGGCCGTTTCGATCCCGCGCTGACGATGGGCGTCGGCGACGATCATGCTGGCATCGACCGCAAAGCCTTCGCCGCCGACGAGCCCTTCAGCTATGCAGCGCCGGACGACGGTCTCGAACAGTTCGCGCAGCAGGTCGGCATCGCGGAAGCGGCCGTGGCGGGTCTTGGAGAAGGTTGAGTGGTCAGGCACATCACCCTCGAGGCCAAGCCGGCAGAACCACCGATAGGCCAGGTTCAGATGTACCTCCTCGCACAGCCGGCGCTCCGAGCGGATGCCGAAGCAATAGCCGACGATCAGCATGCGGATCAGCAGCTCAGGGTCGATCGAGGGACGGCCGATCGGGCTGTAGAAGGGCGCCAGATGCTGGCGGATGGCGGACAGGGCGACGAAGTGGTCGATCGCTCTGAGCAGGTGATCCGCCGGCACATGCCGCTCCAGGCTGAAGCCGTAGAACAGCTCCTCCTGCATCACACTTTGCTCGCCCATCATCGACTCAATCTCCTCTTACGACGAAGATTGAATCAGTGCTTCAGGACTGCTGCAACCCGGACTTTTTCAACACTATC
>NZ_JAMYSY010000116.1:0-1488 GCF_040322175.1 Mesorhizobium sp. M0185
CTAGGGCATATACACATCTCGCAGAGCCCATCCATCGGCACAGGCACGGAAGTAGGCCAGGCCGTTGTAGAAGGTGATTGGTCCCGGTGGTCTGGAGGAAGCATAGCCGTTCCAGCCGCCGAGCTTGGCGATGATCCATGCCGCCCAGGCGAGCGAGCTCCTGGGGTGGGGATTGGCTTGCAGCTTGGTCTTGCCTTTGAAGCGCTTCTCGAGCGCGGCAAGTGTGTCGATCTCGTTTGGCGTGAAGACGAGGCTTGCCGGTTGAGCGTCCTGGCCGCTGCGGGACTGCACGAGCTGCATGACGATGACCGCGGCCTTGGCGGCGATGGCAATGAGTTTCTCCAGGCGTGCGGCCGATTGCAGCTGGCTGTCTTCGATCTTCAAGCCCTGGGCCTTCATCGTCCGGAAGAACTGCTCGATGGTCCAGCGCTGCTTGTACCAGGCGACGATCTGCCAGGCCTGGGCAGGGCTGCTCACCGCATGGGTGGTCAGAAGCAGCCAATGAAGCGGCTCCACGCCGTCGGGCGCAGCCGTCTCGACGACTTCGACCCAGCGCAGCGTCACCCCCTCTGGCAGCCCCTTTGCGCGCAGGTTCGCCGGCCGCTTGATCGTGGCTTCGCCAAAGCGCAGGCACAGCTCAGCCCGGCGCGCCGGGCGGTCCTGGCGCTCGCGCAGCTCGATCACCTGCGTATCGCAGAACACCACTTTCGCCACGGCGCGGCGCAGCGTGCCGCCAGTGGTGAGGGCCCGGTCATTCATGAGACGCGACAGAACATGGCAATGGCCGTCCGGCACACCAGCCCACATCATATACAAGTCGCTCTCACGGTCGGCGATGAAGGTGACCATGCCGGCCCGGGCCAGCACCGGCTTGGCCGCTTCGGCCGTCTCGATCCAGTGGCGCGATTCCTTTTCGCTCAACGGCCGCTCGGCATGCGGCGGCAGCTCCTCGTCCCCGCGCGTCCACACCTGCCCGCCCACAAGACCCAGGCAAGAACCGCGCTCGGCATCAAGAGCCAGCATTGGATGCAGCAGCAGGCCCCAGCAATTGCCCTTTTTGACCTTGCCCAGGCCGCGCCGGTTGCCCTCTGTCGTCGGGAACTTGATCTCGCTGGTGTCCTGCACCGCCAGGACATGCCGGCCCTCGACCGCAAGCCGGGTCTGATCGCTCCAGCCTGCGATGATCCGGTCCGCTGTCACCGCGTCATTGCCGAGAAAGCGCCCATAGCGGATCTCTTCGGAATGGTCGCCACCGGCAAGCCGGCGCAGGCAAACCGTTTCGCGCAGCACCATGCCTTGGAGCAGCCTCGCCCCCCTTTATCGAGACGACGATCTCCAAATGAACCCAAGGACCAGTCCTGGCATGTCTGCATCGGCGACGCTCCTCCAAATCAGAACGTCACAGAAGAATCATACAGCACACGCCGGCGGAATCCGACACGTCACAACCGAGTCAATCCGTCGCAGCAAGATGTGTATACGCCCTAG
>NZ_JAMYSY010000117.1:0-1428 GCF_040322175.1 Mesorhizobium sp. M0185
CCTCTCTGATTGGGGTGGTTGAGGTCAAGGTGCTCCTGTACTTTTTTCCAGGGCCGTTCCGCAGGTCACTCGCTTCTCTTCGCGGTCGGCGCCTTGGCCGCCGCATGATGGGGTCAGGAGAGCGAGGTGTCTCAATCTGTTTCACGACCTTGCCGGGTTTAGCGGCAGGTTCGGGTCTCTCAACGAGATCGCCTCGCCCATCGTCCCCACGGAACGATCTGGACATCGCCCGTTCGGGCGAAAGCTCCTTTCCTTACTCCTTCAATGTTTGCGGCGGGTTCACGCCGCCGGGGTGGCAATTTCCTTTCCAAAGCGGAATTCGGTCGCGTCGGCCCAAATCCGGTGCAGGATGACCGCCAGCTTACGGGCCACCGCCACACGCGCCCGCGCCATGCCACGGCGCTTGGCGACATTCATGCCCCATGCCCTCAGGCTCGACCATTTCTTCGAGCGTACGAGCAGCGAATGCGCTGCCTCGTAGAGGGCCGTGCGGGCGAGTTCGTCGCCGCAGCGACTGATCCTGCCCTGGATGTCGGTCTCACCCGATTGGTAGCGCGCGGGCGTCAGCCCCAGATGCGCCCCAACCGCTTGGCTGGAGCCGAACCGCTCCGGCCGGTCGATGGTGGCGCGGAAGGTGAGCGACGTGATCGGGCCGACGCCGGGCGCCGACATCAGCCGCCGGCAGACCTCCTCCTTGCGCACGATGTCGAGAACCTGCCTGGTCAGCCGGGCGAACTCCTTGAGCATGGCGCCGAGGATCGCAAGCAGCGGCTCGACCATCGCCATCACTTCGGCGTCGGCGCCGACCAGCTCGCGCACCCGCCCGGCAAAGACGGACCGCGACGGCAGGCCCAGCTTGACGCCGGCTTCGCGCAGCATGGCACGCACCACATTCTCGATCGTGCGCATTTCGTTGAGAACCGTCCGGCGGGCGACCAGCAACGAGCGCCACAGCCGGCATTGTCTGCTCTTCACATGCACCTGCCGGTACCAGCCGGTGCGCATGATCTGCGCCAGCGCGCGGGCATCGTTCCTGTCGGTCTTGTTCGGCATCGTCTTCATGGCCGCATTGGCAGCCCGCGTCTCGATGCAGATCGCCGGCAGCCCTTCGGCGCGCAATCCGTCGTGAAGCCATGCCGTCAGTGAACAGGCTTCCAGCCCGACGCGCTCCAGCACCAGGTCGACTTTACGCAATGCCTCGGCCAAAGCCTGCGGCTCGCTCGCCGCTCGAGCCTCCTTCATGATGCGACCGCTCTCATCGACGACGCAGATCGCGGTCTCTTCCAAAGACACGTCCAGTCCGGCAAAGTACTTCATGGCTGCTCCTTCCCGATGTTTGTGGCGATTCCACATCGACCACGTTCTCACATCACGACAGGAGCAGCCGCCCTCTTCCGGCGTCGGCCGAGACCCCAATCACCCCATCTG
>NZ_JAMYSY010000118.1:0-1387 GCF_040322175.1 Mesorhizobium sp. M0185
TAGGCGAATGTGATCTCGATCGAGCCGTCGTCGAGCAATTCGGCATAGCCGTCGCCTGTGACTTCATCCATCTCGTCACACCCGGCCCATGTGAAGTGAACTATCGAGGGGCTGTAGCTCAGTTCGAGACCGGCTTGCAGGGCGCCAAAGGCGATCTCGCCGTTGTTGTCGGGTCCGATGGCGATGGTTGCGGGTCCACCGAGGTTCAGGTAACCGCGATCCCACAGATCGGCTTCGATGATCCGCCAGCGGCCGATCAGTTGGCAGCCTGCGGGCACGGTCATTTCGACGCCGCCAAGAGCTTGGGCAGCCGCACCAGATTGTAGGCGGCGGCCGCGAAGGTGAAGGCCCACCCAACGCGGTCGCGGCCGCGCAATTTGGTCTTCTCCTGCCCAGCGACGGTTTTGATCCAGCCGAACGCCTCTTCGATGCGCTTTCTGATGCGCTGGCTGACGGCATAGCCACCGTGGCGCGTGGTGCGGCGATCGATCGCCGAACGACGGCCGTTCGTGTTCTGCGCTACGTGGGGTGTCACCTTCATCGAGCGCAACTCGTTGACGAAGTCCTCTGCGTCATAGGCCTTGTCGGCACCGAGCGTGATCGCCCGCGGCCGGTCGGCACGAGGTTCGATCATGTGCAGGGCCGCCACCCGCTCGGCATGTCCGTCGGCCAGCGTCAGACAGGCTTCCACCAGCAGGCCGTGGCGGTTCTCCATCAACCCATGTCCCATGAAGCACAACCTGGCCTCCTTGCCCCGCCCTTTGCGGTAGAGCCTGGCGTCGGGGTCGGTAGTCGAGGTGTGCGTCTCGTTCGATCGCCTCTCGCCGTGGAAGTCCGCTTCCGCATTGCGTCCGCCGCCGTCTGCCGGCGGTTCGCCATGACCGCCGCTTGGGCCGCCCTTTGGCTTGACGCTCTTCATCGAAGCCCAGGCCTCGATCAGCGTGCCGTCGACCGAGAAGTGATCCGTGGACAGGAGCTTCTTGACTTTGGGTTGCGCCAGCACGGCCGCCAGGAACTTCGCCGCGATATCGCCCTCCAGCAGCCGGTCACGGTTTTTGGAGAACACCGAATGGTCCCAGGCTGCGTCGTCGACGCCGATGCCGACGAACCAGCGGAACAGGAGGTCGTATTCCAACCGTTCCATCAAAAGCCGCTCCGAGCGGATCGAATAGAACGCCTGCAAAAGCATCGCCCGCAGCAGCTTCTCCGGCGGGATAGATGGCCGTCCGATCGGCGAATATAGCGCCGCGAACTCACGCTCCAGCCTCGACAGGGCTTCAGTCACGATCGTCCTGATCGCCCGCAATGGATGATTGCGCCGAACCCGGACCTCAAGGTCCACGTAGCTGAAAAGTTCGCCAGTTCGATCGTCGCCGCCGCGCACTCG
>NZ_JAMYSY010000119.1:0-1371 GCF_040322175.1 Mesorhizobium sp. M0185
GAGCTACAAACTCCCAGCGAATTTCGAAAACCTGACGGTCACCGGCGACAAACACTATGCTTTCGGAAACGAGCTAAACAACATCATTGCCGGCGGCTCCGGCCAACAGACGCTCGACGGCTTGCAGGGCGATGACGTTCTCAAGGGCGGATCCGGGGCGGACATTTTCGTCGTGACCCCCGGCAACGGCAGTGACCTGATCCTCGATTTTGGCGTCGATGATACCGTGCGTGTCGGGAGCTTCGGCTTCACCTCCTTCGAGGACGTGCACGCCAACATGGTTCAGTCGGGAGCGAACGTCCGACTTAATCTGTCCAATGACGAATTTCTCGTTTTCGCCAATAAGACCATCGACCAGTTCACCCCAGGCCAGTTCGATCTGGCCCTGGACAGGTCGCATCTGGAACTCACCTTCTCGGACGAGTTCAACACGCTCGACCTGTGGAATGGCTCGAGCGGCACCTGGGACTCGAACTTCTGGTGGGGTGCCGCGAACGGCAGCTCGCTCACGAGCAATAAGGAGCTTCAATGGTATATCGACACCAACTACGCCCCGACGCGTTCGGTCAACCCGTTCAGCGTTGAGGACGGTGTTCTCACGATTACCGCCGCCCGGGCTCCCGCGGCAATCCAGCCCTACATAAACGATTACAAATACACGTCAGGTTTGCTGACGACCTATGAGTCCTTCGCACAAACCTACGGCTATTTCGAAATTCGGGCTGACATGCCCGAAAAGCAAGGTGTATGGCCGGCCTTCTGGCTTCTCCCGGCTGACGGCTCCTGGCCACCGGAACTGGACGTCGTGGAAATGCTCGGTCAGGATCCAAACAAGCTCATTATGACAAGCCACTCCAACGAGACGGGAACTCATACGACAGTGTCCTCGACGGCCTATGCCGCGGATACCGAAGGGTTCCACACTTACGGAGTGCTGTGGACAGAAGACGAACTCGTCTGGTATTTCGATGACGTCGAAGTTGCTCGTGCCGCAACGCCTTCCGATATGCACGACCCCATGTATATGCTGGTCGATCTGGCGGTTGGTGGCCTGGCGGGAGCGCCCGCCGACGGGCTTGCGACACCTGCGGAAATGCAGATCGACTACATCCACGCGTACGCGCTGAACGATTGGCATATCTAGGCGCAACACCTGACGGTGGCTGCGGTATGGAGACACCGAGCCTGATTGCGGGCACGATCCTTGCGCCGGGGACCGAACTGGAACCGATGTGAAGGCGATGTCGCATTCCCATTCGTCCGAGCCGCCACGAACAACCCTCGCTGCGGTTTTGGCTTCTTTCCGCCGCGCGTTCGCTGGAATTGCCCTGATGAGCGGCGTCGTCAATGTTCTGGCGCTGACCGGCTCGT
>NZ_JAMYSY010000120.1:0-1351 GCF_040322175.1 Mesorhizobium sp. M0185
GTGGGGTTCGCGACGCCCGTTCCAATCATGCCAGCGGTTTCGTTGGCCAATGGATCCCTCGGAGTTTCGCGCGTCACGGATCGATCGATCACGCCATCTTCCTTCCGTTGCAAGAGCTTGTGTTCGGTGTTCCTCCGTTGTGGCCTATCCGGGCATGTCAGCGCCGTGCTGAGCCGCGGTCAGGGCTGGCCGCAGGCCACCGCCGTAGGCGGCGCGAAGCGGCCTTGAGGGCGGCGAGGAGGCGTCAGGCTGCCCGCCAGGCCGCAACGGTACGGCTCGCCGGTGATCATCATCTTCCAGGCCATGCGGGCGGTCTTGTTGGCGAGCGCCACAGCCGCCAGCTTCGGCGGCTTGCGCGCAATCAACGCCGCCAGCCACGGCGAGGCCTTGGCGCGGCCGCGACGCACCTGCTGGATGTGGGCCGTCGCGCCCACCACCAGCGCCTGCCGCAGCATCTCGTCGCCGGCCCGCGTGATCACCCCCAGCCGGTTCTTGCCGGCGGTCGAATGGTTCTTCGGCGTCAGCCCCAGCCACGCCGCGAAGTCGCGTCCCGAACCGAACGCTGTCGCATCAGTGACCTTGACGCCGAGCAGGCTCGCCACGACCGGCCCGACGCCGGGCATCGCAGCCAGCCGCTGTCCAGTCTCGTCCTTGCGGTGATGGGCCAACAGCTTCTTGTCGATTGCCGCGTATCGCGCGCACACCGCGCGGTATTCCTCGCCGAGCGTCTCAAGCAGTTCCTTTGCCAGCGCCGGCACCGTCGCGTCGCCGGCAATGCGGGCCAGCAGTGGCTCGATGCGGGCAAGGCCTTGTGCGGCCACCAGGCCGAATTCGGCTGCGTAGCCGCGGATCGTGTTGGAAAGCTGCGTGCGCCGCCGCACCAGCTGCTCGCGCACCCCAAACAGCATCTGCGCCGCTTGCTGCTCGCCGCTCTTGATCCCAACAAAGCGTGTCCTGGGCCGGCTCATCGCCTCGCAGATCGCCTCGGCGTCAGCCGCGTCATGCTTGCCGCGCCGCACATACGGCTTCACGTGCTGCGCCGCGATCAGCACCACCTCATGACCCAGCCCCGACAGCGTGCGCGCCCAGTAATGCGAGCCACCGCACGCCTCCAGCCCGATCCTCACCGGCGCAAGCTTGGCGAAGAACGGGACTACCGCCCGCCGTTGCAATTTACGCACCAGCACCGAACGCTCCGCAGCGTCGACACCATGCAGCTGAAAAACACTCTTGGACGTATCCATGCCAATACGGATAAGGTGTTCCACGGACGGCTCCCTTGTTTGAGATCTCAACGAACTCATTCTGGCACATCCGATGCCGTCGGGCGCCGTCCACCCCATCATGCCGT
>NZ_JAMYSY010000121.1:0-1270 GCF_040322175.1 Mesorhizobium sp. M0185
TGTTTGGACCGGAGACATCGCGAACAGGTGTGCGAGGACATCGCGAACAGTGCTCCATGCTATCTCTCGACGAGGTTGAGGTCGATGGTTTGGATTTTCTGATGGCGGAAGAAGACGTTGAAGACGCCGTCCTTGTCGGTCGCACGGAAGGCGACGGCGCGCCCGGCGAAGGCATTGCAGATCTTGAAGTGGCGGCCGAACAGCGAGGTCGCGCCCTTCTGCTGGATCTTGCGGATATGGTCGCCGGGCGCATAGTCGAAGGGCTGCGGGGTCTCCCTGAAGTCGCGCGGGGAAGACCGGTAGCGGTCGAGCGGCACGGCGCCGGCGATCGCCTCGTGCGGGCGCTCTGCATTGTAGATGTGGCGCCAGCGGTCGAAGGCCCGCTGGGCCGCCGCCAGGTTCTCGAACGGCGGTCCCTGCAGCGCCTCGGCCTTGAGCGTGCGGTGAAAGCGCTCCTCCTTGCCCAGCGTCTGGGGATGATACGGCCTGGAATGCCCGATGGCGATGCCGATTTCGATCAGCCAGACGCCGAGCAGGGTAAAGTCGTTGCGGCCGCCATCGCCCCAAGGCGGGCCGTTGTCGGTGGCGATACGAAAGGGCAGGCCATAGCGGCGGAAGGCCGTGATCAGGCGCGTTTTCACGGTTTCGGTGGTCTGGTCGGAGCAGGCCGACAGCACGATCGAGAACCGCGAATGGTCGTCGAGCACGGTCAGCGGATGCAGGCGCCCGGCGCGCAACGGCACATGACCCTTGAAGTCCATCTGCCACAGATCGTTGGGCGCGTCGTGCTCGAAGCGGATGAAGGGCTTTGCCCCGCCGCCCAGCGCCCCGAGCTCGACGCCGTTGCGACGCAAGATGCCGGTCACCGTCGAGGGCGACGGACAGCCAATCCCCTGGCGCGCCAGGACCCGGGCGATCTTGCGCCCGCCCCAGGCCGGATGTGCCGCCCGCACCGAAAGCGCCGCTGCTTCGACCTCCCAGGCGCTGCGCCTGGGACTCGAGAGCGGTTGGCGCGAACGCTCCAAAAGCCCGGCCTCGCCCTCCGTCCGATAGCGCGCGATCAACTTGTGAGCCACGGTCCGACCGATCCCAAAGCGCCGGCACAACGCGCTCACATTCGCCCCCGGCGCGCTCGCCAATCTGACAAATTCCAGCTTCTGTTTCATCGCGCTCGTGTCCTCGAATGGCATCCCGAACCTCCCGGCGCAAAGCGCGCCAAACTGTTCGCGATGTCCTCGCACACCTGTTCGCGATGTCTCCGGTCCAAACA
>NZ_JAMYSY010000122.1:0-1242 GCF_040322175.1 Mesorhizobium sp. M0185
CCGTGTTCAAGGGACACAACAAAATGCGCATCTTCCAGGAGGAGATCTTCGGGCCGGTGGTTTCTGTCACGACCTTCAAGGACGACGACGAAGCGCTCAGCATAGCCAACGATACGCTCTACGGCCTCGGCGCCGGTGTCTGGACACGCGACAGCAACCGCGCCTACCGGTTCGGCCGCGCGATCCAGGCCGGCCGCGTCTGGACCAACTGCTACCACGCCTATCCCGCGCATGCGGCCTTCGGCGGCTACAAGCAGTCCGGCATCGGCCGCGAGACGCACAAGATGATGCTCGACCACTACCAGCAGACCAAAAACATCCTGGTCAGCTACAGCCCGAAGAAGCTCGGCTTCTTCTGATCGCCGCTTTGACCCACAGGCGCGGCTCCGCGAGGGGCCGCGCCAAAGGCTGGAAATCGGAAAACATGATGCGAGCGAAGATTACCGCGACACCGGCAGCCCTTGAACTGTTCGCCGAGATCGTTGCCGAGCACGGTCCGGTGCTGTTTCATCAATCCGGCGGCTGCTGCGACGGCTCTTCGCCCATGTGCTACCCGCGTGCCGGCTTCATCGTCGGCGACCACGACGTGCTGCTCGGCCATATCGGCGACGCGCCGTTCTACATCGGAGCGTCGCAATTCGAGGCCTGGAAGCATACCGATCTCATCATCGACGTTGTGCCTGGTCGCGGCGGCATGTTCTCGCTCGACAACGGGCGCGAGAAGCGGTTCCTGACGCGGTCGACAATCTGTGCCGTATAGGTGAAACCTGCCGGTTTTGATTTCGAACAAGGAAGGCGCCGCCGCAATCTCTACCTTCCGCAGATGATCCTCAATCTGCTCATCGGCACCGTCGTCATAAGTTTGACGGTCTTGATCCATACCTTCGGTCTGATCGCCATCACGCACGCGATGGGACACCTGGTCGCCCGGTTTCGCATGCACGGGCGCCGCAGCCGCATCGTTGCGATGATCAGCGTGGTGATGGGACTCTTTGCCATCATGACCACAGAGGTGTGGCTCTGGGCAGGACTATACCGGTTGCTCGATATCTTTGCTGACTTCGAAACCGCGCTGTACTTTTCCACCATCACCTTCTCGACCGTCGGCTACGGCGACATTGTGCCCGCTCACGCATGGCGCGTCCTCGCAGCTCTAGCAGGCTGTTGAAGAAGTCTGACGTATTGCCTTGAGGATGGCCTCGTCGCCGTTGTGATAGGCGAATGTGATCTCGATCGAGCCGT
>NZ_JAMYSY010000123.1:0-1214 GCF_040322175.1 Mesorhizobium sp. M0185
CCTGGCGCGCCCGAACTGGAGTCAGCCTGCGTGGCAGCAGCGAGGCGCCTAGTGGAGCGCGGCGCGGTGGCAATAAGCGCCAACTGTGGCTATTTTATCCGACACCAAGCTGCCTTGGCGGCGGCCGTGAATGTCCCCGTGGTCTCTTCGAGCCTGCTGCTACTGCCGGCGCTACTCGGCCAATTGCCGGCCGCCGCTAAGCTCGCCGTTCTGGTCGCCCAGCCGAAGCACTTGAGCGAAGATATGCTCGGGATCACCGATCCGTTTGCACGGGCCAGGGTGGTCATCGGAGGGATTGAAGATAGCGTACTCGTGCGAAACGAGAATATGCGACCACCGCCGCCGACGGATATGGCGGATATAGAAAAAGATGTCTTGGAGTCCACCGAGCGACTCCTCGGTTCACATCCAGATATTAAGGCGTTTCTATTCGAGTGCACGGCGATGCCGTTGACGGCGCCGGCGGTTCGCCGAATGACAGGCCTGCCTGTCTACGACATTACGACCCTCTGCCGAATGACCTTGGCGTCGGTCGCCTGATGGAGGGGAGCGCGTCAAATACGCGGTCGAGCCGTGCCTAACTTGCCGTGAAAATCACAATGGGAGAGCGATCATGTTCACGATATCACGCCGAAATCTTCTAAAGAGCGCAGCTTCGGCTGGGGCTGTGGGTGTTGGTCTCTCGCTGGCGCGACTAGCCGGGGCGCGTGCTGCCGAGACGATCACTGCGGTTGAATGGGGCGGAGACTACTTCGAAGCGATGAAGGCAGTTGTCGCCAAACAGTCGGACATTAATGTCAATTGGATCCTGCATACAGGTGGTTCCGCCGCCATTCTGTCGAAGATCAAGGCCATGTGGCCAAACCCCGGCATAGATCTTCTCACGGGATGGGATGTATCGTGGCAAGTAGTCGCCCGCGAGGGCTGGGCGGAGCCGGTCACCTTGGAAAGGGTTCCGAATCTCGCCGAGATTCCAGAAAAGTTGCTCGTCAAGGATGGCGCCGGAAACATCATAAATATCCCCCGTACGGTAACCGGCCTTTCATGGCTCTATCGGGAAGATACCACTCCCTTCGAAATTGCTAAGCTTGACGACCTTTTAGACCCCCGTCTGAAGGGCAAGATCTGCTTTCCTATACCGACACTGAATCAGAACGTCCAGATGGTCTCGTTGGCGCTTTCCAAGGGAGGCGACGAGAAGAATATGGAGCCGG
>NZ_JAMYSY010000124.1:0-1120 GCF_040322175.1 Mesorhizobium sp. M0185
CGACGGATGACATCGACAAGCCTGATTTCGACTTTTTCGATTCCTGTTGCGTTTCTTTGTTCGGCTCAGGTGAGCCTGTTTCTTCGTCCCGGCCCACAGGATTTCCCATGCGAGCGTGTCGAGACGCAGTCAAGGCTGGCCGGTGCGATGGCGCCGCGGCCGGCTGCGAGGTTTCCAGGCCACGCCTTGACGGCGTCGAGCACGGCGCCATTCTGGAGCGGACCGAGGGCGTAGGTCGTGCCGCCAGATTTCCTTGTGCTATATTTGTCCGGCACGGACGACCACGTGGCAAAGAGTGGTGCGAGAGGATGAGAGTGCCGCCACGCAGCCGTTATAGTCGTTCCTCGTTTGTGGCGTCCGTGCGCCGCTTCGGCCCGCGTGACCGCCAATGCCGAACCATTAGCTCGTAGGCACGTTCGGCATTCTCGGCCGCGGCTTTCTCGCTGTTTCGCAACTCCTTCACGTTGTAGGCGTAAGCCGAACCGCGGCGACCGACACCGCGCTCGCCCGGCGCGCCGGCCTTGAGAGCGAGCTGCCTCTGCTTTGCCGCCACCAGCGCCGGGCGAGCCCAGAAGTAGTCCTGCTCCTTTGTCAGCAGATGCCAGATCAGCACGGCGAGCTTGCGGGCGACCGCCACAGCTGCGACCTGATGACCACGCTTGTTACGGATGCGTAGGAAGAAGGCCCTGAGCGGTCCGGGCGCCTTCGCCGCCGCCCAGGCGGCCTCGACCAGCATGGCGCGGGCATGGGAACGCCCATGTTTGCTGATCCGGCCATATTGCGCCAAGCCAAGACCGGATTGGCGCACACGCGGATTGAGGCCGAAGTAGCTCACCAGCTTCTGCGGCTCGCGGAACCGCCGGATGTCGCCGACCGCGGCGATGATACCGCTCGCGACGATGACATTGACGCCGGTGATCGTCTGAAGCCGCCGGACTTGCGCATCATCAACCGCTTCCCGGGCGATGTCGCGATCGAGGTCAGCCAGATCCTCGGCCAGGCGATCGATCTCGCGGATGTGGCGGGCGATAGCGGCCCGCTCGTCGTCGGGAAGCACCTGCCGCTCGAGCCAGGCGCGACCGCGATTGTTGAACAGATCGGCATGCGGGCACTTCGGCAC
>NZ_JAMYSY010000125.1:0-1118 GCF_040322175.1 Mesorhizobium sp. M0185
TCGGTCGCACCGCCGACGCGGATGACGGCAACGCCGCCCGCCAGCTTGGCGAGACGTTCCTGCAGCTTCTCCTTGTCGTAGTCCGAGGTGGTCTCCTCGATCTGCTGCTTGATCTGGGCGACGCGGCCCTGGATTTCGGCCTTCTTGCCGGCGCCGTCGACGATGGTGGTGTTCTCCTTGGAGATCGACACCTTCTTGGCGCGGCCGAGCATGTTCAGGCCGACATTCTCGAGCTTGATGCCGAGGTCTTCGGAAATGACCTGGCCACCGGTGAGGATGGCGATGTCTTCCAGCATGGCCTTGCGGCGATCACCGAAGCCCGGCGCCTTGACGGCGGCGATTTTCAGGCCACCGCGCAGCTTGTTGACGACCAGCGTGGCCAGGGCCTCGCCTTCGACATCTTCCGAGATGATGACCAGCGGCTTCGAGGTCTGCACGACGGCCTCGAGGATCGGCAGCATGGCCTGCAGGTTGGAGAGCTTCTTCTCGTGGAGAAGAATGTAGGCGTCTTCCAGATCCGCAACCATCTTCTCGGCGTTGGTGACGAAGTAGGGCGAGAGATAGCCGCGGTCGAACTGCATGCCTTCAACGACTTCAAGCTCGGTCTCGGCGGTCTTTGCTTCCTCGACGGTGATGACGCCCTCATTGCCGACCTTCTGCATCGCTTCCGCGATCATCGAGCCGACCGACACGTCGCCATTGCCGGCGATGGTGCCGACCTGGGCAACCTCTTCCGAGGTCTTGATCTTCTTGGCGTTCTTGATCAGCGTCGCGACGACGTCGGCGACGGCGAGGTCGATGCCGCGCTTGAGGTCCATCGGGTTCATGCCGGCGGCAACCGACTTGTGGCCTTCCTGGACGATCGACTGTGCCAGAACGGTCGCGGTGGTGGTGCCGTCGCCGGCGATGTCGTTGGTCTTCGAAGCAACTTCGCGGACCATCTGCGCGCCCATGTTTTCGAACTTGTCCTCAAGCTCGATTTCCTTGGCGACGGTGACGCCGTCCTTGGTGATGCGCGGTGCGCCGAACGACTTGTCGATGACGACGTTGCGGCCCTTGGGGCCGAGCGTGACCTTCACCGCGTCGGCGAGGATGTTGACGCCGCGCAGCATGCGCTC
>NZ_JAMYSY010000126.1:0-1111 GCF_040322175.1 Mesorhizobium sp. M0185
TGGAGAGGCAGTTGAGCGAAGGAGCGACTGCCATTTCCTGCCTTGAGAGCTACTTTGGCGCGGTGCCTGATCCACGCGCGCCCAACGCCACACACCGGCTTGGCGACCTGATCGTGATGATGATCGCAGCAAGCCTGTGCGGCGCCAGCAATGCGACGGAATTTGCCCTGTTCGCGCAGGAGCGCAAGCAGGCGCTGTCGCGGCTGATCGACTATGACGCAGCTCCCAGCCACGACACCTTCTCGCGGCTGCTGCGTCTGCTCGACCCGGAGGCCTTTGGTCGCGCCTTTGCTGCCTTTGCCGCAGCTTTCGCCCGAGCCAGCCGAGAGACGCCCGAGGTGGTGTCGCTTGACGGCAAGGCTTTGCGGCGAGCCTACGAGAAGGGCTTGGCAGCCAGTCCGCCGTTGACGGTGTCGGCCTTCGCCGCCGAGACCCGGCTGTGCCTGGCGGCAGTCTCGCCGAGCGATGGTGAGAACGAAGTCGAGGCCGCGCTCAAAGTCGTCGAACTCATTGATCTTACGGGCAGATTGGTCACCGCCGACGCGCTCCACTGCCACACCCGCATGGCTGCGGCCATTACCCAAAGAGGTGGCGATTACCTGCTTGCGCTGAAGGGCAACCGTCGTCATTGGCTGCGCCGTGCCAACCTGCAACTGGCCGACGCCACCCCTTCCATTGCCGAGCGGACCGAGACCAGCCACGGCCGCAACGAGTGGCGGCAGGCCGAGATCGTGGCGGCGGCCGAGCCGCTGATGCCCGGCCACCTGGCCTTCATCCGCATCACCAGCCGACGCGATCAGGCCAAGCCGTTGATGCGCCTGTTCATGGCCTCCACGCTCATGTCGCCGCAGCGGGCGCTCGACCTCACTAGAGCTCATTGGCAGATCGAGAACGGCCTGCATTGGATGCTCGATGTCCATCTCGATGAGGATCTCAGCCGTGCCCGCAAGGACAATGCCCCCGCCAACACGGCCCTTCTCAATCGCCTCGCCAGAAACATCCTTCAGGCCGCCGATGCTGCCAAAGTTCCCATCAGCCATCGCATCAAGAAATGCGCCTGGAACGACGACTATCTCATCAATGCCATCACTCATATGCGATAGCCCTGCCC
>NZ_JAMYSY010000127.1:0-925 GCF_040322175.1 Mesorhizobium sp. M0185
CTGGAATTGCTTGTCTTATGACTTTCGCTGCCGAATGGGTCAGAAAGGAACGCTGAGAGAGGGTAGCCGCCCTCCCTCAGCGGCGAGGGTCGGATCGGTGGAATTGCTGACCGTTTGACGGGTCGAGCTAGAGTCGGATCGCCCTCGTCTTTCCCTTGAGGCCTGAACGGATACCCGGAGTTCGGCTCCGAACGACAAGCACAGGACAAGTGAAAGATGACCAACGATACCATCGGGATCGACATTTCGAAAGACCATCTCGACGCCCACAGGCTGAGCGACGGCGCGAGCCGGCGTTTTGCCAACGACAGCCGCGGCCACAAGGCGTTCATGAGCTGGTTGAGCCCGAGCCGGTTGGACCCGCCCGGCGTACGCATCGTCTATGAGCCGACAGGTCCATATCACCGGGCCTTTGAGCGGAAGCTGGCGGCGGCTGGCCTTGCGCTGGTCAAGGTCAACCCACGCCAAGCCCGGCGCTTCGCCGAGGCCACCGGCAGGATCGCCAAGACCGACCGGCTGGACGCCGCCATGCTGGCGCGCATGGGCGCTCTTCTCGACCTCGAAGCACGACCGGTGCGCAGCCCGATCCTCAATGACCTCAAGGACCTGCACATGGCGCGCGAGGCGCTGGTGAAGAACCGGACGGCGGCGAGGAACAGGGCCAAGGCGCTAACCCTTCCCATCCTCAAGCGCCACAATGCCCAGCAGCTCAGGCAGATCGAACGTCAAATGGCTGCTGTCGAAAAGGAGATCACGGCGCTCATCCAGTCCGATCCCGATCTCTCCCGTCGCTTCGCTATCCTCGTCTCGATCCCGGGCGTCTCGGCAATCACCGCCTTCGCGCTTCTCATCGAAATGCCCGAACTCGGCACGCTCGGTCAGGGTCAGGCTGCTTCCCTCGCAGGCCTCGCTCCCGTCGCACGAC
>NZ_JAMYSY010000128.1:0-914 GCF_040322175.1 Mesorhizobium sp. M0185
AACGCAGTTGGCGCACAAGCAAGGGCGGTGGCTCTTATTACGGATGCTTCAAAAGCCTGCATTTTGACGGTCGATCCTTCCGCTTCGAAAGCGGCGCTCTTTTCCGGCAGTTCGACCACAAAACTGACAGGCTGCTCCGTCATGTCGAATTCGATAGCTCCGGACGCCATCAAACTTCAGGGATCGGCAAGCCTTGATGTCGATTGCCTGATATCGGCAGGCGGTGTTTCGTTGAGCAACGTCGTGAAGACCGTTTGCGCCAGCCTGATAACTCAGGCGCTGCCCGCTGCTGATCCTTTTGCCGACCTGCCGGCGCCGCCGGCCACGAACCCTTGTCAAAACGGCAATCAGTCAACCTTGCAACCTGGAACATACTGCAAGGGGCTCAGCTTGAGCGGCAATGTAACCCTCTCGCCCGGGATATACGTCATTGAGGGAGGCGATTTCAAAGCGAGCTCGAATGCAAATATTTCCGGCGAGGGTGTCGTCATTTATCTGGCCGATACCTCCGGCGTTAGCATGAACGGCACGGCGACCGTCAAGCTCAGCGCACCGACGTCGGGCACCTATTCAGGTGTGCTGTTCTATGGCGACAGAGCCAACCTGGCGGGATCCAACACGTTTAATGGCACGGCGGATTCGCTATTGACCGGCGCTCTGTATTTTCCAACACAGGGCGTCAATTATCTCGGCAATTTCTCGGGCAAAGGTGGTTGCACGCAGGTCGTCGCAAGTACCGTGCAATGGTCCGGCAACGCAAACATCATTCAGGATTGCACGAGCCTTGGAATGCGAGACATTCCGGCCACGCAAACCGTTCAGCTTGTCGAGTAGTTTTCGTGGATCGGCTACAAGTCCGGATGTTCCGGAGTGATTCGGGTGTTGCCGCGGTAGAGTTTGCGCTGGTTCTGCCC
>NZ_JAMYSY010000129.1:0-868 GCF_040322175.1 Mesorhizobium sp. M0185
TGTTTGGACCGGAGACATCGCGAACAGGTGTGCGAGGACATCGCGAACAGTTTCCCACCCTATCTGTTGCTTGCGTTGAGGTCGATGGTTTCTATTTTCTGGTGCCTGAACCAGGCGTCGAAGAGGCCGTCCTTGGCGGTCGGACGGAAGGCAACCGATTTTCCGGCGAAGGCTCTGCACAGGCGCATTTTGCGGCCGAGAATAGAGACGAAGCCATGCTGCTGAACGCGTCGGATAAGATCGTCCTTGGCGTATTCGAACGGCTCGACCGTTTCGCGATACTGACGCTGCGAAGCCCGGTAGCGGTCGAGCGGCACGCCGCCGTCCAGCGCGTCGTGGGGACGCTGGACGTTGTAGATATGGCGCCAGCGATCGAAGGCATCCTGAGCCTTGGCGAGATCGGCGAAGGGTGGCCCCTGCAGCGCCTCGGCCTTGAGCGAGCGATGGAAGCGCTCGTCCTTGCCCAGCGTCTGCGGATGGCAAGGCCTGGAGTGGCTGACGGCGACGCTGGCCTCGATTAGCCAGACGGTGAGCAGCGTGAAGTTGTTGCGGCCACCATCGCCCCATGGCGGGCCATTGTCGGTGGCGATGCGCCACGGCAGACCGTAGCGCCGGAAGGCCGCGATCAGGCGCGTTTGCACGGTTTGGGTGGTCTGGTCGGGGCAAGCTTCCAGCACCAGCGAGAACCGCGAATGATCGTCGAGCACGGTCAGCGGATGCAGCCGGCCGGCGCGCAACGGCACATGGCCCTTGAAGTCCATCTGCCACAGGTCGTTGGGTGCGGCATGCTCGAAGCGGATGAACGCTTTGGCGCCGCCACCGAGCGCACCCAGCTCGACGCCGTTGCGGCGCAGGATGCCCGTCACCG
>NZ_JAMYSY010000130.1:0-786 GCF_040322175.1 Mesorhizobium sp. M0185
CCGGACATATGGACGCAAGCGATCGAAAACGACGCAAAACAACCGTTGCAGGCAGGGCGCCGTCCACATATGGATCCCAGGGTCTCCGCGACGGAGCTTCGCTCCTGCTTCGCCCAGGGATGACGAAGGTGAGGGGCCTGGGCCAGCCTTACGGTCTTGCCTCAGCGCGTCAATTGCTGATTCATCCAAGGCGGTTAGCCGCCTTTTCTCCCGACCTGATTCAACGACCTCGCATAACGATTCAAAGCGAAAGGACCAAGCCATGGCCACGACGAAACTTCTGACCGATGCCGAGGTCCAGGCGATTCCCGCCGTGAAGGCTGTGTTCGACGATATCCGCGCGACGCGCAAATCCGACTTCGTCAACAATTTCTGGCGCGGGCTGGCCAATGATCCGGTTTCGCTGAAGCGGGTCTGGGAGCAGCTCAAAGCGGTGATGGTCGCTGACAGCGCCATCGATCCGCTTACCAAGGAGATGATCTACATCGCCGTCTCGACCGCCAATGGCTGCTCCTATTGCGTCCACTCGCACACCGCCGCAGCGCGGGCCAAAGGCATGACCGATGCGCAGCATGGCGAACTGGTGTCGATCATCGGGCTGGCCGGGCAAACCAACCAGATGGTGACAGCGCTGCAGATCCCGGTCGATCCGGAGTTCGAGGTGCGGTGAGGTGAGGCGCGGCGCCTTCCCTTCTCCCCTTTGTTTGGACCGGAGACATCGCGAACAGGTGTGCGAGGACATCGCGAACAGTTTGGCGCGCTTTGCGCCGGGAGGTTCGGGATGCC
>NZ_JAMYSY010000131.1:0-770 GCF_040322175.1 Mesorhizobium sp. M0185
GCTCGCTCGCTACAGCGCTATCGAGAGCGCGCTCGCGAGCGGCTTCGATACCGCCGAGCTACACCACCTGTGGGGACGCGACCGTTACAACATACCAACCAACGGAGTCCTCAATGACACCGCAGCCCCAGCGCTCTCTAGGAATTCTCAATCTGGAGCGCGGGGAGGCGGCGGACGCCATGCCAGCGGCGCCACGGCGCGGCTCCTTGATGAGTTCGGCCACCGTTTCTATTCGAGTGCACGGCGACGCCGTTGACGGCGCCGGCGGTTCGCCGAATGACAGGCCTGCCTGTCTACGACATTACGACTCTCTGCCGAATGACCTTGGCGTCGGTCGCCTGATGGAGGGGAGCGCGTCAAATACGCGGTCAGCCATCGCTGTGGGCCGCTTGGTTGTGTGGTGACGCGCGATCCCTTTGCCGGCGAGCAAAGTGCAACTATCTTTAGGAGAAAAGAAGCCTGGTTGGCGATACTGCCATCGCCGCCTCGCATGCCGTCATCTCGTCGCCAGAAGACACCAATCTGCAAACTGAATTGGACGCCCGCGGCCGCCAGCTGTCTACTGTGATCGCTTGATTAGAGCGACGCAGGCAACCTGAAGGTCGGTCGGCCCGCTTTGCGTGACGTCGCGGTAATTTTTCGGAAGTTACAACATACCAACACCAACGGAGTCCTCAATGGCACCGCAACCGCAGCGCTCTCTAGGAATTCTCAATCTGGAGCGTGGGGAGGCGGCGGACGCCATGCCAGCGGCGCCACGGCGCGGCTCC
>NZ_JAMYSY010000132.1:0-758 GCF_040322175.1 Mesorhizobium sp. M0185
GCGAGCCCGTCCTTCCAGCAGGAAGAAGACATCGCGACCAGTGTCGCCGTGGGAAATGATTAGCTCGTTGTGTCGATAGCTGCGCACGTGCCACCGTTTGGTCAGCGCGGCGAGGTCGGCATCGCAAAGTCTTGAGATGAAGGCCAGAGAGCCTGTCACAACGGTCTCTTGTTCAATCAAGGGTACTTCACCTTACTCCCTATCCAAGGAAATTTGATGGCCGCAGGCCCCGCTTTCCGGGATGCAAACTGGGAGCGGATTTCGCCAATGTTTTCCCCGGTGTGGGAATTCCCACAGCCGAGCCTGGTTCGACTGTCATATCCTTGTTGCAACGTCAGGCCCGCCGGCTCGTGTGCAAGCCGGCGAAGGGAAGGGAACAGTCATGAAATTCTTGGCTCCCGTCACAAAACTTGCTGCGGGGTTTCGCAAATTCGTCGCGCCGCGCTACCGCCCGGAGCTTTATTACATGCGTGGCCCGGGGCCAGCCACCGCCCGCCGTATGGGCACGCCGCGGCAAAACCAATCCATCGACCACTACGCCTAATTTGCCTCGCGGACGGCTGACGCTCTCGCCCGGAGTGCCGTTCGCGCCGTTCCGTACCGGTCAATTCAGATCAATGAAGGGACGATCTGATCATGGTTATAATTCATGCTGCCGCCATTGGTCCATTTGGCAGGTGGTTACGCCTCCGCGCCGAGCGAAAAGCTCTCTTGTCGGCAACGGACCAGTTGAGCCGTTTACCCGATGACGTCCTTGG
>NZ_JAMYSY010000133.1:0-671 GCF_040322175.1 Mesorhizobium sp. M0185
ACGGTCGCGTCCCCACAGGTGGTGTAGCTCGGCGGTATCGAAGCCGCTCGCGAGCGCGCTCTCGATAGCGCTGTAGCGAGCGAGCGGCTTTGCGGTGGTCATCGAGAGTTCGCCGGCAAGGTCGGGTTGCTGACACAACCTGATTCGAAGGAACCATCGATGACCGGTGACATGATGAACCTGCGCGCGCTCGTGGGGAAGACTCCGGATTCCGATCTCTTGCGCGAGATGATTGGCTTTTGCCGCCGAGCGGCTGATGGAGCTGGAGGTTGGGGCCGCCACCTGCGCCGCCTATGGCGGGAAGAACCCGTTGCGCACGGCCCAGCGCAACGGCTATCACGAGCGCGACTGGAGACGCGCGCCGGCACGTCGAGCTGCGCATCCCCAAGCTCAGGAAGGGCTCCTACTTCCCCGGTTTCCTCGAACCGCGCCGCATGGCCGAGAAGGCGCTGACCGCCGTCATCCAGGAGGCCTACGTCCAGGGTATCTCGACCCGCTCGGTCGACGACCTGGTCAAGGCCATGGGCATGAGCGGCATCTCCAAAAGCCAGGTCAGCCGGCTGTGCGAAGAGATCGACGGCAAGGTCAAAGCGTTCCTTGAAAGACCCATCGAGGGCGACTGGCCATATCTGTGGATCGACGCCACCTACCTGAAGGTGCGCCGCGGCGGC
>NZ_JAMYSY010000134.1:0-629 GCF_040322175.1 Mesorhizobium sp. M0185
CTTCAACAGCCGCAATCCTTCAAAACAGAAGCGTCATCCGCAAACCCACGCACCAAATGACGCGTCAGCGGCTTCGTTCAATCCCCTTCGATTCCGTCAAATCAGGAACCGCTCTAGGGCGCTGCTCCCCCGCGGGACGGCCCTGCGGATTGTCAAATGTGAACTGCGCAACCAGTCGCCAAAGCTCCACCTCATGGCCATACTGCTAACCGGTTGGCGTGCTCTTTCGCTGCATCGTCGTCCGTGCAGGCGAGGTTGACCCCGCCCATAAATTGGCCGTGTTCGTTCAGAACGTAGACGCGATAATGCTTTCCTATGAGCTACCTCCGATAGGCCGCGTGCCGAGCGAGGCTGCATGAAGGTCGTTGGCTCGACGCGCTGACGGCGTCGCGAGGGCCGGCCGCCTCAGCTTCCTCAGCGATCTCGCCGGCCTCGCGCATCCAGACGCCTTCGCTACCGCGCCGACCGCACAATTTCGCTGTTTGCGGGTAATGTCTCTTGGCGCATCGCGCCGGTCTTCGACTGAGAATATCCACGCAATGTGCTAGAGCGTCGGACGTTCAGTTTGAATCGCGAGGGATTGAACGAAGCCGCTGACGCGTCATTTGGTGCGTGGGTTTGCGGATGAC
>NZ_JAMYSY010000135.1:0-599 GCF_040322175.1 Mesorhizobium sp. M0185
GATGTTGTTTAGCTCGTTTCCGAAAGCATAGTGTTTGTCGCCGGTGACCGTCAGGTTTTCGAAATTCGCTGGGAGTTTGTAGCTCATCCAAGTCGATATGGTGTCGACACCCTCGTTGGGCAGCTCGACCGCTTTGTTTTTGGAGGAATACAGATAATAGATGTCATCGCCCTTGCCGCCGTACATCGTCACGGTGACGCTACCGTCGGCGTACATTGAGTCGTTGTAGATGCTGCCATAAAGTGTCGGGCCGGAATTCGTCGCCGAATACCACTTTACGGAGGATCCGCTGTAGGGGAGTGGAACACCCTTGGCGTTCAGTACGTTGGCCATTTTGGTCCTTTCTCCTCTTGCTCGCCTCGATATCGGGCCTAACACCTATTGAGAGCAAAAGGAGCCATTACCATTTAGCCTTCGAGTTTGGAGGGTTACCAAAAGCTTAATATTCAGCGGAGCCACTTGCCGCGGGGGCCGCCTCACCCCTTCAAGGGCCCAAGGCGTGGCACCCGGCGCCTGCCGCTCTCCTTCGGCCGGTCGCAATCTTAGACGTATGGCCGTTGCGCACGACGCAAGCTTGTTGTCAGGTGCATGACGCGGTG
>NZ_JAMYSY010000136.1:0-594 GCF_040322175.1 Mesorhizobium sp. M0185
GCAGGTGGTTACGCCTCCGCGCCGAGCGAAAAGCTCTCTTGTCGGCAACGGACCAGTTGAGCCGTTTACCCGATGACGTCCTTGGCGACATCGGCATCTCACGCGACGAAATCATGTGCGATTTGCGAAGCCGCGCCATCCGTCATGCGGAGGCAGGCGCGGCCGGCAGGACGATCGAGCGCACCAGGATCGCTTTGGCCTCGATCCCGAAACGGTTGGCCGCCGGCAGTGGCTACGCCTCGGCCGAGATCCCCTTTGGCTGGTCCACGAGCGCGCGATCGAGCCTTACATCGCGGCTTCGACAAGCAGCGGCGCGCGGACGGGACCTTCGAACGGCACTACACCTGCGACCCCAAGGACTGAATGTTGACCGACGGGAGCTGGGGAGGATCTCAAAATGATCATGTCAGTTGTTAAGTCCCTCGCGCCTGTGACGCTCGGCACCGTGCTGATCGCAATCAGTCCGGCTTCATTGTCGCTTCTGACGCTCAGGACCTCGCGTTCGCTCACGCTGACATGCCAATCAAACAGCTGAAAGACGTCTATTTGGATTGCGAGCGGGGAGGCCGCCGGTGCGCTGGGGACGGAAGACGT
>NZ_JAMYSY010000137.1:0-584 GCF_040322175.1 Mesorhizobium sp. M0185
TTCTCGGCCTCGACGGTGAGCGAGGCGACGATGCGGCTGGATGAGGCGCTCAAGGCGTTCTTCACGCAGCGGCTCGAGGAAAGCTATCCGTATCTCATTTTGGACGCGCGCTACGAGCGGGCTCGCGAGGCGGGCGTGATCGCCAGCCAGGCGGTGCTGGTGGCGATCGGCGTGGATTGGGAGGGCCGGCGCCAGGTTCTGGGCGTGGAGCTGGCCAACCGGGAGAGCCATTCGAGCTGGCGCGAGTTCGTGACGGGGCTCAAGAATCGCGGGCTCGCCGGCGTCGAGTTCGTCGTCTCCGACGACCATCCGGGGCTCAGGGCGGCAATCCGCGAAGTGCTGCCCGAAGCGGTCTGGCAGCGCTGCTACGTGCACTTCCTCAGAAACGCGCTCGACTACGTGCCGCGCAAGGTCGACGACGATTGCCTGATGGAGCTCAGATGGTTCTACGACCGGCGCGACCTTGCCGAGGTCAAACGCGACCTGGCGCAGTGGATCGCCAAATGGCAGGCCAAATACCCGAAGCTGGTCAACTGGGTGGAAGATAACATCGAGGAGACGCTGAGCTTCTATCGGCTGCCGCT
>NZ_JAMYSY010000138.1:0-583 GCF_040322175.1 Mesorhizobium sp. M0185
GCCCAGACAAATCCGCACAGGCTTGGTGTCCCAAGCCAAAAGTCGTCATAGGTGGCGGTGCCAGCGCGTCAAATTCAAATGCTCTGATTTCTAGGAGCTTGCCGGTTACTTCCCCAGCTCCAGGGTGGGTAGCACAAGCGCATGTAGCGACTACGTCTCCAACAGCTTGGACGCTGACAGCATACGCCATTTGCGCGCTTGTCAAATAGTCGCGCTTGGCCGGGCCGATGAACTTTGCGTTGTCGCGCCTTCGAGACACAAAGGGCGTTCTAGTCTTCATCCCAAAAATCCTGCAGCGAGGCGTGCCGAAGGTCTTCCTCGCCCCGGAGGTGCTTCACGCGGACCTTGATGCCCGCTTGCGAAGGCCATAGTTGAGACGGTTGAAAGGCTGAGCCGGTGCCCCCCGCGTTGACCAGTTGCCGACCGGCTAGTGCAGCTTCTGGACTCTCGCCCGGAATGGCGGCATTCTCTCTTCCGGGAGAGCGGGCGTGGGCAAAGGCCACCGTTATCAAGGCGCCAATCAGGCTGACCGCTGGCGAAGGCGCGCCGGCAGAAGAATGCCGTCACGGCGGCTGCCGCGACC
>NZ_JAMYSY010000139.1:0-547 GCF_040322175.1 Mesorhizobium sp. M0185
GTCAGCGAGTTCTTCATTTGCAGCGCACGTGACGACGTTTCCAGCGTGTACCGAACACTCGACATAGCATTCAGAGCCCAGCCGAATGCAAAGATGCCGATCAAAAGCATTATCAGAAAAGGCGCGATCAGCGCGAACTCTAATGCAGCTCCGCCTGATGCATCCCCCGTGAAAGCTCTCGACTTAGCGGACACGAATCACCTGTTGATGACTGAGTTCGCGCGAGAGGGAAAACGCGCCAAAACTGAAGGGCGGTGACCAGGTGGCTGTCGCCTGTATTACGAGGAAGACCGAGGGGGCTTTCAAAGTGTCGCACAGGACCGATGGATCGGCCACGATGTTCCCGCACATGTATTTCCGGCTCACTGCCACCTGCGCGCCATCAGGATGGTTTTCCCAGCTCGAAAGAGCGACAGCTTGGATGGTCGTATCCTCGACTGCTCCTTGCATCACGAGGTTCGCCGCGGTTTTGACGCCTGCACGCATCGACAATGCGCTCGAGACAAAAGACCAGCCGTCGATGATGCCAAGAAGTACCAGGCAAAGG
>NZ_JAMYSY010000140.1:0-546 GCF_040322175.1 Mesorhizobium sp. M0185
AATAGAACTGCGGACGGTAGTTGGTGAAGAACGGCGTGTGGCGGCCGCCCTCGTCCTTGGTCAGGATGTAGGCTTCGGCAACGAACTTCTTGTGCGGCTTGACGGTGCCGGGCTTGGCCAGAACCTGGCCGCGCTCGACGCCTTCACGGTCGATACCGCGCAACAGTGCGCCGATGTTGTCGCCGGCCTGGCCCTGGTCGAGCAGCTTGCGGAACATCTCGACGCCCGTGCAGGTCGTCTTGGTGGTCGGGCGGATGCCGACGATCTCCAGCTCCTCGCCGACCTTGACGACGCCGCGCTCGACGCGGCCGGTCACAACCGTGCCGCGGCCCGAGATCGAGAACACGTCCTCGATCGGCATCAGGAACGGCTTGTCGAGCGGACGCACCGGCGTCGGGATGTAGGCATCGACCGCAGCCATCAATTCGCGGATGGCGTCCTCGCCGATCTTCTTGTCGCTATCTTCAAGTGCGGCAAGCGCCGAACCCTTGACGATCGGAATGTCGTCGCCGGGGAACTCGTTCTTGGTCAAAAGCTCACGCACCT
>NZ_JAMYSY010000141.1:0-515 GCF_040322175.1 Mesorhizobium sp. M0185
CGATGATCACCCACACGCTGAAGCTCGAGGACATCAACAAGGGCTTTGACCTGATGCATGAAGGCAAGTCGATCAGGAGCGTGGTAGTCTATTGAAGGAGGTACTGATCCGGGTTCGGATCCGATATCCGAATTTCAGCGAGTCGCTCAGTATGCAGAGCTGGCAATTCGGCGAACATCTTTGGGTAGCGCTTAGGAATAACAACCGCGTTCGCATCGACCTCGATGAGATCGACCGCGGCAGAGAAGAAATATCGTTTCTCGTGCGCGATACATATCTGAGCAAGGCGCTCAAGGTGGTAGAGCGCGTCAAGCAAGAACACCGTATGGAGAATGAAGCGGTAATCGAAACGGAACCAGCATAGAACCAAGGGAGGAGACAAAAATGCCGGAAAAACTGCATCCTAAAATCGACAATGGACTGCCACGGGAAAAGGCCGACTTTGCCGGCGGCACGCTGGTCTGCGCCTGCACCAGCAACCCGGTCAAGGTGAAGGTCAAGGGCCAGATCGCCCA